>JBEKAS010000007.1:0-36902 GCA_050015795.1 Occallatibacter sp.
GAGCGCTTCGTGTGCGCCGGGCTCCTCGCGCGAGCCGTAAATTGACTTGGCGAGTGAGCGATAGAGGATGTCGTTAATGAGGGTGCTTTTGCCACTGCCGCTCACGCCGGTGACGACGGTCATCACGCCGAGTGGGATGCGCAGGTTCACATCCTGCAGATTGTGCTCGCGCGCGCCGGTGATGATGAGCCACTTGCCGGTGAGCTTTCGAGGCTGCGTGCGTTGCAGCATGGTGGCGGCGCCGCTCAGATAGCGGCCGGTGAGCGATGCGGGCGACGCCATAATTTGCTCCGGCGTGCCTTCGGCGACGACAAGGCCTCCCAAACGCCCCGCTCCCGGCCCAAGATCGAGAACAAAATCCGCATGGCGGATGGTCTCCTCGTCGTGCTCGACGACGAGAACCGTGTTGCCCAGGTCGCGAAGTTTCTCCAGGGCCTCGATGAGGCGATTGTTGTCGCGCTGGTGCAGGCCGATGGAGGGCTCGTCGAGCACGTAGAGGACGCCGCGCAGGCGCGAGCCGATCTGCGTGGCGAGACGGATGCGCTGGCCCTCGCCGCCGGAGAGCGTGGTGGCATTGCGGTCGAGCGAAAGGTAGTTGAGGCCGACGGCGCAAAGAAATTCGAGACGCTCCGCGATCTCGCGGCGGAGGCGCTCGGCGACGAGGGCCTCGCGCTCGGTGAATTGCAGGTTGATGATGGCCGAGAGCGCGCGATTGAGCGGAAGGGCAGTGAAGTCGGCGATGGAAAGACCGCCGACCTTGACAGCCAGCGACTCCGGGCGCAGGCGCTTGCCACGGCACACGGGGCAGGGCACGGCCGACATGTAGCTCATCATGTATTCGCGATAGCTGTCGCTGCGTGCTTCCTCCACGTTGTCGCGCAGGTAGGCCAGGATGCCGTGAAAGCCGGTGCGCGGGGCCTCGCCTTTGGGCGGACCGTAGACCAGCAGGTGCTGCTGCCTTGGCGGCAGGTCTTCAAACGGTGTCTTGAGGTCGATCTTGTAGCGATCCGCGGCAAGCTGGATGAGCTTGATGAGGTATTGCGACGAGGAGCCGGGGCCGAGACCACCGTCGAGCAAGGGCTTCGACCAGTCGGTGATGACCTTGGCGGGGTCGAAGTCGTAAAGCGAGCCAAGGCCGTGGCAATTGGGGCAGGCGCCGAAAGTGGAGTTGAAGGAAAAGCTGCGCGGCTCGAGCTTAGGCACGTCGAGGCCGCAGTCGGGGCAGGCCATCGACGAGGAAAACAGCTGCTCATTGCCGTCATTGAAAGCGACGAGGGCCAGGCCATTGGCGAGCTGAAGGGCTTTGCCGATCGCCTGTTCGAGACGCTTTTCAGCCGAGGGCTTACTGGACGAAGTCGCGGTTGGCTTGGTTCCCTCCCCGGTCCCCAAGTGCGAGGGACCGGGGGCGCCCTCGGTTTTCAGGAGGACGCGGTCGACGATGGCTTCAATATTGTGGTTTTTGCGCTTGTCGAGGGAAAGGGGTTCGGTAAGGTCGCGGACCTCGCCGTCCACGCGGGCGCGAAATCCTTGCTGATCAAGCTGATCCAGCAAATCCTTAAACTCACCCTTGCGGCCTCGCACAATGGGCGCCATCACGGTCACGCGCTCGCCTTTGCCCAGCTCCAGGATCCTTTGCACGATCTGCTCGGCGGTCTGGCGGGTGATCGGCCGGCCGCAGTTGGGGCAGTGGGGCGTGCCCACCGAAGCGTAAAGCAGGCGGAGATAGTCGTAAATTTCGGTAATGGTTCCGACCGTCGAGCGAGGACTGCGGCTGGTGGTCTTCTGTTCGATGGAAATGGCCGGACTCAAGCCCTCGATCGAATCCACGTCGGGTCGCTCGATCTGGTCAAGAAACTGGCGCGCGTAGGCGGAAAGCGTCTCAACGTAGCGGCGCTGGCCCTCGGCGTAGATGGTGTCAAAGGCAAGCGAGCTTTTGCCGGAGCCGGAGAGACCGGTGACCACGGTGAGTGCGTTACGGGGAATGCGCACGTTGATGTCGCGCAGGTTGTGCTGGCGCGCCCCCCGCACCGAGATGTGCGTGATAGACATGGTTGGGCTAAACGTTGACGGCAGGTTCCGAGTGGTTCGCGGCGCGATACACCGCAAATCGATGAGTCTTTACTAACCCTAGGGGTATTCTATTTGGCAACAGAAATGAGGGTCAACGCAACCAGAAATCTGCGACAATCGCATGGACGCCTGTCAGGCTTGCTGGAACTCTCAAATTCGACGACAGGCGGCGGGACGCGCGGTTTGCGGCCGTAGACGCACATTACGGGAGAAGCGGTAACAATGACAAATTTGCTGGATTTGGCGATGTTGATCCTGGCGGCCTTGGGCGCGTTGGCATTTGGCATTCTGACCGCTTATGGGATTCTGCGCGTGGGTTTCGCGCTGATGCGCGCACCGCGCCGGCCTGCCCTCGTGAAGACACAGCCACAAACGGCGCGGATCTCGTAAAGGCAGCTTTCAGCTCTTAGCCTTTCGCCGCGAGCCGGCGGTCGAATCCCTCTACTGCGGATTCTGTGGATTGTTCTGCTGTTGTTGTTGCTGCATCTGTTGCAACTGCCGCTGGTGCTCCTCCATCAGTTGCTGAGGCGTGCGCGCCGGCACGGCAGGGACGCCATTTTCGACGGGCTGGGGCATGGGCGCCTGTACCGGCGGATTCATTTCGGGCTGCACGCCTTCCTGCTCGTTTTCCGTATCGTTGTTGGTTGCACCGGGGCTGGCATTGCCTGAGGCCTGCGCCGTGACCGGTCGCCCGCTTAGCACGATCCTTCGCGGCGTTCCCTGGCCCAGATCGCCGACCAGGAGAATGTTGTAGCCGGTGCCCTCGAGGAGTTCGCTGAGGACATCGCGGGCAGGGCCGGGACCGTAGGTGCCAAAAATGCGCTCGTCCGCACCCATGCCTTCCACCTTCGCGCCGGTCTTCAGCGAAATGTCATTCAGAATCTGGCCCAGGCTGGAGTTGAAGGCCTGGATGAACAGGCCGTGGCTGTCCCAGACCACAGATGCCTCGGCAGGTTTGTGGTTGGCGGGCCAGTTGGGAATGCAAGGCGCTGCGGGCGAAAGGGCTGGGGCCGGTGACGCGAGAGGACAAGGGGCCGGAACCGGAGCCGATTGCGCGACGGACGCAGGGGCCGGAGCTGATTGCGCTGCGGGCTTTTGAGCCGAGGGCTTCTTGTGATGATGGGCGGGCGGATTCGCGGGCGCCGGAGCCGGGGGAGCAGGCGTTTGCGCGGCGAGTGCGAAGCCAAAGACGAATTGCGCCGCGAAAAATGCGGCAGATGCGGCGAGAAACGCGGACAGGTGGTGCGCGGCGGCGCAGGGCCGGCGGCGCACGAGGGCACAGGACCCACTTCGCGCTGTGGCGCGATTAGGGGATTCCGGCTGCTGCGGTACGAGGGTTCGCATCGGAATCGGCTCCTTCAGGCAGGATGCGGCACGGCGCGCCGCGATCCATGGCCGCTCACTGTACTAGACTAGCAGTGGCCGGGGGACGCTCATAGGGCCGTCGAAAAAAGAGATTTTCCAGGCAAAAAGGATGAAGGTGGCGATGCGCTTGCGGTGGATGGTTTTGTTGGCGTTGGCGTTGCTGTTGACGCCATGGACGAGCCGGGCGGCGAGTTGCACTCCAGAGCCCCAACTCGGATCGCTGGACCGGGATGCGCTGTCCGCGATCGTCACCAAGGTGGCAAACGCCGTGACGGCGCAGGATGAGTCCACTCTGCAGGCCGTGCTGCTGCCGCAGGAAGCGTCGCAGTGGGAGGGAATCCGCGTAGCCGTGGAACAGGCGGCGCCGCTGCTGAAGGGCGGCCATTTCCAGTTGCGAAACCTTTATCTACTCGACGCGAGCGAGCAGACAGCGCCCATGGATACGCAGTTCTTCTGCTCGAATGCCGCAGGGTCCCTGACCGTGACCATCAGCATGAGCGCGTTGCCGCCGGGGCGTTACGCCGTGGTGCTGGCCGATACCGTGGGAGCGCCGCTGGCGGGGCAGATAGGTCTGGTTCTGGCATGGGACGGCGCTGCGGTGGCATGGAAACTGGCGGGATTGACGATTCGGCCGGGCGTCTTCGAGGGGCATGACGGCGTATGGTACTGGGTGCGCGGGCGGGCGCTGGCCAAGCCCGATCCGTGGAGCGCGTGGTACAGCTACGATGCGGCCCGCTACCTGCTGCTTCCGGTAGATTTTCTCTCCTCGCCGAACCTGGAAAAGCTGCGCCAGGAGCAGGCGCTCATCATGCCCTCGCCGCAGAGCGCGTTTCCGCTGTCGCTGCCCGATGGCGATCGCACCTGGAAGATCGAGGCAGTGGGCTTGGATCCTACGCTGCACGAGGCCGACCTGGGTGTGGTCTATCAGTCGACCGGCGTGACCGATCCGGCGGCGCTGCGCACCGAGGCAACGGCAGTGCTGAGCGCGTTTCTGAAGACGCAGCCGGGCATCCGCGCGAACTTTCATGGGCTGTGGGCGTATGCGGAGAAAGACGGAAGACGGACGGCGGTGATAGAGCTGCCGATGAAGGAGATTCCGTAGGGAGCGAGAACGGGACTGCGGGGCTCCGGGACTACGGGCTGTGCTCGCGCATGCTTAGGTCCGAGTCTTTAGCCCCGAAGTCCCGTAGTCCCGTGTTCAGGAGAGGTGAAAGACATTGTCCGCAATCATTGATCTCCGTTCAGACACAGTAACCCGTCCCACGCCGGAGATGCGCGCGGCCATGGCGGCTGCCGAAGTCGGCGACGATGTGTACGGCGAGGATCCTACCGTCAATCTGCTGGAGCGGCGCGCAGCGGAAGTGTTCGGGCGCGAAGCGGCGCTGTTTGTGCCTACGGGAACCATGGGCAACCAGATTGCGATTCGCCTGCTCACGCAGCCGGGTCAGGAGGTGATTGCCGAATCGCGCGCGCACATTCTCGACTTTGAGATGGCGACCACTGCGGTTTTTTCCGGCTGCCTGATTCGCGCGGTGCCGGCCGACGGCGGAATCCTCACCTGGAAACACATTGAGTCCGCGATCACGCCCGTGGGGCCATTCCGCGCGCCCACCGGGCTAATCGAGATTGAAAACACCGCCAACCTGGCGGGCGGGCGCTGCACGCGTTTGGAAATTCTGGAGGAGATCTGGGAAGGGGCGAGGGATCGCAAGCTCCCCTTGCACCTGGACGGAGCGCGCATCTTCAATGCGGCCGTGGCGCTGGGCGTGGATGGGCGAACCCCGGAAGTACGAACTTTGACGCGCGGCTTCGACACCGTCATGTTCTGCCTGTCGAAGGGGCTGGGCGCGCCGGTGGGTTCCATGCTGGTGGGTTCCGCGGAGCGGATGGCGCGGGCGCGCATTCTGCGCAAGTCTCTGGGCGGCGGCATGCGGCAGGTGGGTGTGCTGGCCGCGGCGGGGTTGATCGCGCTCGAAGACGGGCCGAAGCATTTGCACGAAGATCACGCCAACGCGCGGCTACTGGCCGAGGCGCTGGCGTCCACCGAGGGCGTGGCGATTGATTTGGCGTCGGTCGAGACCAACATCGTCGTCTTCCGGTTGCAGGCAGGGAAGGGCGCGGCCGATCTTGCGGCGCGGCTGAAAGCGCGCGGCGTGTTGGCCGGAGCGTTCGGGCCGGATGCCATTCGCCTCGTGACGCATCGCGACGTGAGCCGCAACGACTGCATTGACGCGGCCGAGGCGCTGACCGAAGAGATTCAGGCGCAGATGGAAACGGCCGGCTTGAGGTAAGCCGACCGTCTCAGTGATGTGCGTTGTGCTTTGAATTCCCCTCACAGATCGTAGTAGAGGAAGAACTCATAGGGCACGGGACGCAGGTTGACGGGAGCCAGCTCCTTCTCGCGCTTGTAGCTGACCCAGGTTTCGATCAGGTCGGGAGTGAAGACGTCTCCCTGCAGCAGGAAGTCGTGGTCCTTTTCGAGAGCAATGAGAACTTCGCCCAGCGAGCCGGGCGTGCTCTTGATTTTTTTCGCTTCTGCCGGCTCGAGCTCGTACAGATCCTTCTCGAGCGGCTCGCCGGGATCGATCTTGTTCTTGATGCCGTCGAGTCCGGCCATGAGCAGGGCCGCAAAGCAGAGGTAAGGATTGGTGGAGGGATCGGGGCAGCGGAACTCGATGCGCTTGGCCTTGGGGCTGGTGGAGTAAACGGGAATGCGGACCGCTGCCGAGCGATTGCGCTTGGAGTAGGCCAGATTCACCGGAGCCTCGTAACCGGGCACCAGGCGACGATAGGAATTTGTGGTGGGAGCGGCGATGGCCAGGAGAGCCGGCGCGTGCTTGAGCAGGCCGCCGATGTAATACTTCGCGGTCTGGCTGAGCAGCGCGTAGCCCTTGGCATCGAAGAAGACGTTCTTGTCGCCTTTCCACAGGCTCTGGTGGACGTGCATGCCGGAGCCGTTGTCGCCAAAGAGCGGCTTGGGCATGAAGGTTGCGGACATGCCGTGCTTCTTGGCGATCATGCGGATGATGTACTTGTAGTTGAGAAGGTTGTCGGCCATCTTCACCAGCGGGCCAAAGCGCATGTCGATCTCGCACTGGCCGGCCGTGCCCACTTCGTGGTGGTGCACTTCGCATTTGACGCCCATGTCCTTCAGCGCCAGGATGATCTCCGAGCGGATGTCCTGCAACTGGTCGGAGGGCGGCACCGGGAAGTAGCCTTCCTTGTGGCGCAGCTTGTAGCCCAGGTTGGGGCTCTCATCGCGACCCGAGTTCCAGATGCCTTCGTCGGAGTCGACAGAGTAGTAGCCGCTGTTCGCGGTCTGGCCGTAGCGCACATCGTTGAAGATGTAGAACTCCGCTTCGGGACCCCAGTAGCTCATGTCGGCGATACCGGTCTTCTTCAGATACGCTTCGGCCTTTTGCGCAACATGGCGCGGATCGCGCGTATAGGGCTTGCGCGTGATGGGGTCGAAGACGTTGCAGATGATGTTCATCGTGGGCACTGAGAGAACCGGATCTACCACCGCCGTATCCGCGTCGGCAACCAGAACCATGTCGCTCTCATGAATCTGCTGGAAACCGCGGATGCTCGACCCATCGAAGCCGATGCCTTCTTCTTTGTTGAACAGGTCGTCCTCGAGGTCTTCCACTGGAATGGAAAAATGCTGCCACATGCCCGGCAGGTCAATAAACCTCAGATCAATAATTTTCACGCCTGCATCTTTGGCAAGCTTTTTCACTTCACTCGGAGTACGCGGCATTCTTACTTCTCCTTTCGCTTGCTTTTGTGTTACGCAAGACCGGGTTGCATGGTGGAGGCCGGCGGCACGTCTCAAAAAAGGTGCGTCTGGAGATTGAACCCGGTCAGCGTTTCCTGTTTGCCCCACGCGTTGAATTGGTCGGCGGCGAGGCGGAGGTCCGGTTTACAGGTTGCGTTGGCTCGAGGTGCGGAATCACCGGATACATTTTTTCCGAAAATGCCAAGGACAAATTGCGGATTCTGTTAGACAACAGTGCGATATGGATAAACGCTTGCCACGCTCCCGTGCGAAAAATGCCTGCACGGGGCGCTGGAGCCGATACCAGGCGCAGTTTCGCTGCGAATTGGGCAGTCGCCCGAGAATTGCAGAAATGCTAATGCCAACAGCATAAGGAATCCGTGAAGATTTGGAAGGTGGGGGGTGTGGAAAACTCTTGTTAGCCCCCACCGGCGTATCCCGCCCGTGCGCATGAGACGTGATGGGCTGCTGGAGCCAATCTAGCTCCGCTAACACCGCTAGCTCCGCTGTTTCTTCCTAGCGGTGGTGGGCGATGAGGATCATGAGCAGCAAAATGACGACTGGAATGAGGGCCAAACCGCCGTAATAGAGGATTTTGCGGACCAGCGGGGATTTGCGATTCTGCCAGTCGCGGATTTCGTCGCGGTCTTCGACGCCGACCTCTTCCGGGTGTTCCAGATCGTGGAGAAACTCCTCGGCCCGGGCGTAGCGGTTCCGGGGATCGCGTTCCAGAGCGCGGTAGAGGATCTCCTGCATCTGCGCAGAGACGGAGGGGTCGGCCACCTGCGGCGGAACGGGGTGGTTCAGCAGGCGGTCGTTCATGGCGGCCAGCGGCGTGGGGCCATGGAAGGGCAGTTTGCCGGTCAGCATCTCATAGAGAATCACGCCCATGGAGTAGATGTCGCTGCGCCCATCGCCGCGCTTGCCCTTCACCTGTTCGGGAGAGATGTAATCGGGCGTGCCCAGCGCGGTAGTGAAGTTTGCGTAAGTGAGCCGGCGCGAGGACGAATCGCCGGCGATGCCGAAATCGATGAGCTTGATGTTGTCGTTCTCGTCGACCAGGATGTTTTCCGGCTTCAGGTCGCGATGCACCACGCCGTTGGCGTGAATGTAGGCCAGAGCGTTGAGCACGCCCTTGGCGATGCGGATGGCGAGATCGTACGGGATGTGGCCTTCGTCAATATTGCGACTTTCGTCTAGGATGCGGCGCAACAGACGGCCCTCGCACCACTCCATGACCATGTAGACGCGGGAGCGCTTTTCACCGCCCCCCTCGTCCTTATAGACGCGCATCACGTTGGGGTGGTTCAGCCGTTCACCGATGGCAGCCTCGCGCCGGAAGCGATCGGAAAAAAGCGGATCGGCTTCCATGTCGGGATGGGGAATCTTCAGGGCGACGGTACGGTCGTCGCGCAGGTCGGTGGCGCGATAAATCGTGGCCATGCCACTGCGCGCAACCACCGCATCAATGCGGTAGGAATCAAGTTGTGCGCCGGGCTCCAGGGCATCGTAAAAACTCATCGCGCTGCGGGCTCCATCGGGGTAGCTTTTTCTACTGTATCGGAAAAACAGGGAGCAAGGGAGCGAGGGAGCAAGGGAGCGAAAAGACAGGGACCGAGAAACTGAGCAGGTCTTCGCTTTGCGCGAAACATCGAACACATCGGATAGGCTGGATTCCCGTATTGCTGGCCCGCTGGCTTGCTCCCTTGCTCCCTCGCTCCCTGCTTTTCTCAAATCGGCAGCCGGTACGGACGGCCGCGATACATGCCCACCTGCTCCACCGAGCGGACGCGAATGACCTGCGCGGTGATGTTGTCGCCGCCATCGATTTCGACCGCGCGGGCCACGAGTTCGCGGGCGATCTCGGTGGCGTCCTTCTTTTGCGAAGCAATGGAGGCGATCTCCGGTTCGCGCAGCTCGTCATGCAGACCGTCGGTTGAGAGAACGAGCACGTCGCCCGGCTGCAGGGTGACGGCCGTAGTGTCGGGCGAGACGAACATCTCCGGCCCCACGGAGCGAATGAGCACATGACGCGAATCGGACGATGCGATCTCATCGTCGGAGATCAGTCCCATCCTGCGCTGTTCGTTGACCAGCGTATGGTCCTGGGTGATCTGCCGCGCCTGGCCGTTGCGCACCAGATAGCAGCGCGAATCGCCGACGTGCGAGATTACGGCCTGGTCGTAGCGCAGGGCACAGGCCACCACCGTGGTGGCCATCTTGTGGCCGTTGTGCTGCGGATTGAGCGTGCAATCGTGCACGGCCGCATTGGCGCGCTGGATGAGCCGCGGCAGAAGACTGATGAGCATGGATCCGGGTTGCGCTTTACCAAACTCGTCGGTGAGCACGGAGACCGCGGTTGCCGAGGCGACTTCACCCAGATCGAGGCCGCCAACTCCGTCGGCAACTACAAAAAGATAACCGTGAGAACGCGTCTGCTGGCGCGATGCAGGGATAAACAACCCCATGGCGTCCTCATTATTGGTGCGGACTTTGCCGAAGTCGCTAGCCTGGCCGAACTGTACATCTAACATGAGAGCCGCCGTGCGAAGCATCCCGCGATATGGCAACGGAAGGCTTCCCTTCAGGGGAGTGAGGTGTCGAGCTTGAAAACGGCAATTGGGCGGATCCCCTCTCCAGCCTCTCATAACGAGGCCGGACAGGAGATCCACCCAGGACCTAAAGCTGAGTTAACGAGCAACTACGTAGTTTGTTCCTTTGCAGTCAACAGTGCCGACTTGCCTTTGGCTTTCGAAGAGCGGATGAAATACACCGCTCCGTAGAGGCCCCAGACAGCGGAGATGCCCAGAGCGGTTAATGGCTCCATCTTGGTGCCGAGGTTGAAGAAGGGACCCGCCACGTAAAAGGCCATGCACGTCAGGTTGGCCACCAGGCCGAAGCCCGGGATGAGGTAATGCATGACGATGTACTTATCGTGACGCTCAGAGTAGGCAACGATGCAGAGCAGGCAGCTCAACCCGTAAAGGATGAAGGTGCCGAAGTTGGATGTGAGCGTGATGGCGAGCAGCGAGTTGGGCAGCGCGGCCATCTTGTCGTGGGTGGTATAGCCGAAGCTGGAGAAGATGTTGTGTGGGAGGGCCGCGATGGATGCGTCGCTGGGCGCGCTGGCATCGCCGAAGGCCAGCGAGACTGCGATAACGCCGATGACCGCTGAAATCACAGCCAGCGTCCAGATCGCCTTGCGCGGCGAAAGCGACCCGGCATGCAGCAGGCCGAAGTGTTCGGGAACCTCGTCATCCTTGCCCATGGCGTAGGTGACGCGAGCGCCCGTGTTCATGCAGGCCAGCGTGGTGCCGATGAGGGCGAAGAAGACTGTAATGGCTTCCGCCAGCATGAAGTACTTTCCATGGCCCTGGCCGAGCAATTGATCGCCCACGATGATCATCATGTCGCCGATGGGCGCTGCGGAACTTACCGCGTTCTGCATGGTGTATCCGGAGTTGAGGAAGTAGTTGGCGCAGAAGTACTCGAACAGGTAACAGAACAAACCCTGGATGAGCAGCGACGCGATGACGGCGATCGGAATATGCTTGGTTGGATTTTTGGCCTCGCCTCCCATCGAGGTAACCGATTCGAAACCGACCAGAATGAGAATGGCTACGGTTGCCTGGATGAACATAAAACTGAACTTGTGAACGCCAATCACGGAGGCGGCGTTAGGATGGGTGAGGAAATTGCCAGTCGGATCGGTGGTGGGGTAGTCGATTGTGAACGGGACCGGCTTTCCTGCCTTATCGAGCAGCGGGAGGGGGTCGCCGTTCGCGTCACGCATGACGGAGCTGTCTTTGGGATTGGTGGCGAACTGGTAGGTGAACGTCTTCTGGCTCTGGCCGTCGTACAGGAAGGCGGGCGTGCCGGCCGGGTGGCTGGCGCGATAGCCCAGCGCAAGAACGCTGAAGACGATGAGCGCGGAGATTTGAACAATATTGATGGCAATGTTGACAGCGGTCGATGCGCCTGCGCCCCTGGCTGCGATCCAGGCGACAAAGAAGGAGAACACGACGGCGACCAGGCCCATGAAGACGGGACCAGGGTTCGAGCCGCTCAGGAAGTTTGGATAGAGGAAGCCGACCACGTAGCCCACGAAGATGCCGGTGACTGCGACCATCACGCCGGGATAGACCCAGTAGTAGAGGTGCGAGCCCCAGCCGACGATAAACTTGGCGAGGCGGGCGTATTTGAAGGCCTTATCCTTGGAGAGCATGGCCTGCTCGGCGTAATAGTAGCTGGAGCCGGTGCCGGGCCAGAGCTTGGAGATTTCGGCGTAGGAAACAGCAGTCGCCAAACAGAGCAGCAACGCGGCGAAGATGCCGATCCACATGGAGGGAGCCGTTGAAGGCTGGCCGGCAACTCCCGTCCCGGCCTGGATGACGAAGGTGAGCCAGAGGAAGGCGCCGGGAGCGATGAGCGCCATCGCGTTACTGGTTAAACCAGTGAGGCCGAGCGTGGCCTGCATCTGAGGTGCTTTCTGATCTGCCATGAATATTCTCCTGAGGGTTGAAATTCGTCTGGCGGCTCCCGGCGGATGGCCCCCGGGAGATTTCGAAAACATCTGCTTGCGGCTCGTCCTCTATCGCGAGCGCCGAATCGGGATGCGGCGTTGATTGGGGCGGGCCCGGCCAGGTGCGGTCTTAGCCGGTCCCGGTTGATCCGCGGTGAGCCGAGTCTAATGTTCAGCTCATGAGGACGAAATAAAGAACGGAGGGCTCCGGTTCTTGCATTACTGGTGGGGCCCGAGGACCAGAATCAACCCCGCCGTCACGGTCGATTGGCCACCGACCATGCCCGTGGCGTTCTTGTGGAAAAAGGGCTCGTCGGACTGATCGTGACGGTATTCCGCTCGTGTGATCAGAGTCTGCGGCAGCTTGGGAACCTTGTACTCAAACGTGCCAGTAAATTCGTTCAGGTGCTGCACTGTGCCGGTGGCGAATCCATTCGGATCGGTGAAGTATTCATAGCGTCCAGCAATGGCTGTTGCAGCGTTAATTTGCTGATGAGCTGCGAAGGCAACGCCTTGCCAATCGTTGATTTTGTGGTCGCCAGTGGCGCTTTCTCCAATACCGACCACGGCGTCGCGGTTCTGACCGTAGTCGTAGTTGATGTAAGCGTTGAATTTTGCATTCGGAGTGAGCAGCACTGTGGTGTCGAACAGGTTGCGATAGCCGTGACCGGGCAGAGCATTTTCAGGACCGGTGTAGACGTTCAAGTCCCACGTGTACTTGGTTTTCACATAGGCGCTGGTCAGCCCGACCGTCGCCCATCCGTTGTTCTTGGTCAGCACGTTCCAGCCGTTCACCAGCTGTACGCCGATGGTTTCAGTCTTTGACACCGGCAAGGATGTGCGCAGGCCGAAGTGAGTGTAGGGGATGGCCCATGAAAAGAGAAGCGAGCGCGAATAATTGAAGTTGTCCTTGGCTTCGATGACTTCAGCGCCGGCCGAAGTCACAAATCTTCCGAAGTCTGCTTCAAAGCCCTTGGCCTTAGCTGGTTTCAGGCTCAGAAATGCCTGCTCGATGTAGTCGCCTTGCAGGCCCGCTGTCACCAGTTCGTTGGTGCGGCCGTACATAAAATCGAAGTGCGCGCCGAAGGGTGCGGGATCGTGATTCAACGTCAGCTTCACGGCGCTCAGATCGACCGTGTCGGTCTTGTCGTTGAAGTTGTAGAGGTCGTTGGTCTGATTGTTTGCCGAGGTTGTGGGTTGGTTGTAGTTGTAGCTGTAATAGCCATCAACAAAGGCCGTCACAGCCATGGGACCAACCTTCCACGGGAACGTCAGCGGCGCTGGGGCTGCCGCGGGGGCTGCTGCGGAACCTTGAGCGGCCGGCGCAGCCGTTTGCGCAGGCGCTGAAGAGTCCGGCGAGGGCGCCGGCGTTTGTGCGCCAGCCACGAGCGCGAATGACATCGCAGCCCCAGCAATCGTTCTTAGTATGACCATGGTGTTTGAACGCATCGCGTCTGATCCTCCAGAAAGAATTTGGCTATGTCGCAAGACATAGTGAGATCGTTCAGGCGCGTCAGCGCGCGCCCGCTCAAGCCCCGTCCAAGAGCCTTTCAAGGTTGCAGGGAAATACACACGGTTGCGGTTGAAACTGCCTTGAAAAGCATCGGCAGTCAGCGTAGTGGCCGTTAGTCCGTGGTAAGAGTGAAACTGTCTAGCACCAGTAATGCAAATAATGCATAAAGAAATTATGAGGATCACAAAAAGATTTCCCTTGAGCCGGATACAAGGAACGTTATCCCCTTTTGCGTGCAGGGCCTTACGGGGCATTCAGAAGAGTGACGGATGAGATGGCGCGCGGCGTGAAAAACGCCTAAAGAACCTGCTAGACTTTACTTTCTCCTGCTCAGGCGCTCGAATCTGAACATAATTCCGCATTGCAGCGGCGACGATTTTCACAGGTTGGACGGTTGGAGTGCAGGCCGTCTGAGCTTCCAGATTAGTACCTGCTGCGCCACGGGTGTAGGCCGGGCATACGAGAACAGAAGGTGAGTGCCGGGTTGACTCAGAGCTACCTAATGCGTTCGGTTTTCGGGCCATGGCGCTCGCGTGGCTCGGGCACTCACGTCCTTCTGTTTACTCTCGAATCTACGCTGGGCGGGCTGAGCGTGGTGCTCATAGCCGCGCTGGCGCATTGGTCCAGTTGGCTGCTTCCCGTGGCCGCGCTGCTCTATTTGCTGATCGTGGTTCCCATGGCGTTGCTGTGCGGCTTCTGGCAGGCGGTGATCGTTTCGCTCACAGCGGTGGTGGCGCAAAGCTGGTTTTCGGCGCGGCAGCCGGGGTTGGCCCTGACTGCCGATCCGGCCAGCTCGATCGCGCTGGTGGTGTTTGTGCTGGTGGCCCTCACCGTGAGCCGGCTTTCCTCGCGCATCACCGCGCACGCGCGCGAGGCAGAGTCGCGGGGCGGGCAGATGGAGGATCTCTACGAGTTCACGCGCCGCACCTTGCAGATGAACCTCTACATCGAGCCCGGACCGCAGCTGGCCGAGCTGGTGCACGAGATCTTCGGACTCGAAGCCGTCGCGGTCTTCGACGCCGATTTGCACGACGTATACCAGGCGGGCTACTGGAACGTCGATCCCCAGGAGATGGCGCAGAACGTCTACTATTTCGAAACCACGGACGACGATCCGGAGAGCGGGATTGGACGGCGCGTGGTGCGCCTGGGATCGGTGCCGATCGGCAGCCTGGTGGTGCGCGGCGACACCAGCCCGTTGATCAATAATGCCATTGCATCGCTGATTGCCATCACCTTCGACCGCTATCGCGCCTTTGCCAACGAGAGCCGCATCGAGACCGAGCGGCGCACCGAACAACTGCGCTCCACGGTGCTCGACAGCCTGGCGCACGCCTACAAGACTCCGCTGACGGCGATTCGCGCGGCGTCGACAGGCTTGAATGAGATGGGCCATCTTTCGCCGGGGCAGGCGGAGCTGGTATCGCTGATCGACGAGCAGACGCGGCTGCTGGGCGACCTGACCACGCGTCTGCTGACCACGGCGCGGCTGGATGCGGGCGAAGTTTCGATTCACGTGGAGCGCGTGAATGCAGGAACGCTCGTCGAGGAGGTCGTGAGCAGTCTCAAAGAGCGGCTGGCCAGCATGAAGGCTGCAATCGAAATCGAAGACGAGGACCTGATGCTGAGCTGCGACCGGCAGTTGATGGTGATGCTGCTGACCCAGTACATTGACAACGCGTGCAAGTACTCGAATTTCGGGACCACGATTACCATCCGGGTTGTCGCCGTAAGTGCCGAGGCGATTTTTTCCGTGCACAGTTTCGGGCCGGTGATCCCCATGGCCGACCGCGAACGCATCTTTGACCGGTACTACCGTTCCTCGAGCTATGCCAACCGTGCCACCGGAACGGGGATCGGACTTTCCGTGGCCAGGCGCGCGGCGCAGATCCACGGCGGCTACGTGTGGGTGACGAGCGACGAGCAGGAAGGCACCACGTTCTTTGCAGCGATTCCTCTGACGATGGAGAAGGAGAGTTCAGAATGATGCAGCCAGCGATCCGCATTCTCGTGGTAGACGACGAGTCGGCAATCCGCCGAGCGTTGCGGCCCCCGCTCATGGAGCTAGGCTTTCAGGTGGCCGAAGCGTCGCGCGGCGAGGAGGCGCTGCAGGTGCTGCGCGGCGGCAGTTACGATGCCGTGCTCCTCGACATCAACATGCCGGGCATCGGCGGCATCGAGACGCTGCGGCGCATACGGATCTTTGCGCCGCGCCTGCCGGTGCTGATGCTGACGGTGCGCGACGAGGAAGAGGACAAGGTGGAGGCGCTGGACCTGGGCGCCGACGATTACGTGACCAAGCCCTTCAGCACACGGGAGCTGATTGCGCGCATCCGCAGCGCGGTGCGGCGCGTGCGGGCTCCGGCGCGGCCCGAGGATGCGCCCATCGCGATCGGCGAGATCCTGCTGGAGCCGGTGAAGCGGCGCGTGACCAAGCGCGGCGCGCCGGTGAAGCTGACGCGCAAGGAGTTCGACATTCTGTATTGCCTGATGAGCCGGGCGGGACGTGTTGTGACCTATGCCAAGCTGCTCACGGCCGTGTGGGGCGTCGAATGTCGCGAGGAAGTGGAGTATCTGCGCACCTTCGTGCGCCAACTGCGCAAAAAGATCGAGGACGATCCTTCGCGGCCGCTGTATCTGCTTACCGATGTCTACGTCGGCTATCGCTTTGCCGATGCGTTGATGTTTCAGCAGGAATCGGAGGCTGGCGGCGGCTCGCTGGAGCCAGAGGCCGGAGGCGGCTCGCTCGAGCCAACTGAAGAGACGGAAGAAGACGCATAGATGAAAACGTGGCGTCGGTCTCTAGAAATGTAGCGCCGGTCTCCTGACCGGCTGTCGTGCGGGCGTCCACGCCCGCACTCGTCCAAGATCATTACGAAACCACGTGGACACGGTACGAGCCCCGCTAACCCTGCTAACTCCGCTCTCACTCGTCGTAGTGCAGCAGGCTGAAGACGTCGTATTCCTTGAAGCGCTCGCGGCCTTTCAGAAAGTCGAGCTCGATGGCAAAGCCGAGGCCGGCAATCACGCCGCCCAGTTGTTTCACCAGCTTGACGGTGGCTTCCATGGTGCCGCCGGTGGCGAGCAGGTCGTCGACCAGCACGACATTCTGGCCGGGCGCGATCGCATCCATGTGAATTTCCAGCGTATCGGTGCCGTATTCCAGGTCGTAGGAAACGCGCGCCACCGGAGCGGGCAGTTTTCTGGGCTTTCGCACGGGAACAAAGCCGGCATTCAGACGGTAGGCCAGCGCGGGCCCGAAGATGAAGCCGCGGGCCTCAATGCCCAGAACCAGGTCGATCCTGCGCCCGATGTAATGCGCGGCCATCGCGTCAATCAGCTGCGCAAAGCCCGTCTTGTCCTTCAGGAGCGTGGTGATGTCGTAAAAAAGAATCCCCGGCTTGGGGAAATCGGGTACAGTGCGGACCAGTCTTTTCAGGTCCTCTACGTTCACGGCGGTTCTATCTTCCGGCATGGCAGCGCTTCGCTCCTGGGTCAGTTCTAAGTTGTCAGTGATCAGTTGTCAGTTCCTAGTCTATCGCTTGAAAGCAGGGAACAGGGATAAGTGTGAGTGCGAATGTGGAGTGTGAGTGCGCCGGGCGGACACACCCACACTCACACTCACAACTGTCTTTTCACCACGCCCCGTCGATGCGGAACGAATCGAGATTCTCGGCTTCGCTGTCGCTGAGTGTGTGTTCGACGACGCGATCGACACGGCTGCCGCGCGGGCCGCGCTTCAAACTGGATCGAAGCTCGTCAAGATCGGCGGCTTCGCCGGCGGCGACAACTTCCACGTCGCCCTCTTCGGTGTTGCGCACCCAGCCGCGCAGGTCGAGTTCGCCGGCCTCGCGCTGCACAAACCAGCGGAAGCCGACGCCCTGCACGCGGCCCTGAATCAGGAAGTGAAGAACCATGGTCAATGGCCAGTTTTGCAGATGGGCGCGTGCGGGCGCAACTGATGCATCACGCGGCGGATGATTACGCCTCTTCGAGGAGCAGGCGCAGCAGCCGGAGAGCGTGGGAAGCGGCGTCGCGCTACACTGGAATTCACGATGGTCTTCGTTCTCGACAACTACGATTCGTTCACCTACAACCTGGTCCAGTATTTGGGCGAGCTGGGCGCGGAGGTGGTGGTGCGCCGCAACGATGAGGTGACACCCGAGGAAGTAGAGGCCATGAAGCCGGAGCGGATTCTGCTCTCGCCGGGGCCGTGCACGCCGGGCGAGGCGGGCATCCTGGTGCCGTTGATCCGCCACATGGCGACGAAAGCAGCGAGACGAATCCCGATTTTGGGCGTCTGCCTCGGCCACCAGGCCATCGGCGAAGCTTTCGGCGGTAAGGTCGTCCGCGCCAAAACCCTGATGCACGGCAAAACCAGCGCGGTCGATCACGATGGAACGGGCATCTTCAGCGGCCTGCCCACGCCGCTCACCTGCACGCGCTATCACTCGCTCATCGTGGAGCAGAAGTCGCTGCCCGCCGAGTTGGCCGTGACGGCGCGGACCGAGGAAGCCAACGGATCGGGTTCTGTCATTATGGGCCTGCGGCATCGCACGTTGCCCATCGAGGGCGTGCAGTTCCACCCCGAGAGCGTGCTCACCGAGGGCGGCCATCAGATGATCCGCAACTTTCTGGACATGTAAGCCATGCACGACACGCCATACGCCACATTGAGCCGCACCGGCCCTTTACGCGAAGTAGCGCGGGCCTCCTGGCCGGCTGTCGTGCGGGCGTCCTCGCCCGCACCGATCAGAGCGCAATTACGAATTTATGCGGTCTGGGCCTTATGTCTCTGCGCGCTCCTGATCGCGGCGTCAGCGCTCGCCGCGCAAGCCCCGCCAGCGGCAAATCCTGCAAGCACCGATCAGAACGCGCCCGCAGCGCAAGACGCGCCGCAGCAGGCCGCGCAGCCCGACCCGGCGCCGACGTTCAGCACACCTCCCGTCGCCATCGTTCCACTGGACAAAGCGATTCCGGGCGCGGCGCTCACGGTGGAAGGAGCCATGCAGGCGTGGAACGGCCGCGCGTACCTGACGGGCAGCGGCAGCATTAGCGCCGGCACGGCGACGGCTGAAGTCACGCTGCCGTACCGAGGAACACTGCGCGTATGCTCGTCGAGCACGGTGAAGCTTGCGGCCGATGCCAGCGCGCCGGCCGGCGAGGTTCCGGGATTGCTCATCGCGCTCGATCGCGGCGCGGTGGAGATGAGTTTTGCCGCGAGCACGGCGCGCGAAAAAAATGCCGACACGCTTCTGACGCCGTATTTCCGCATTCTTATCGGCGGCCCGAACGCGGCCGATGTGAAGGTGCGGCTGGGCGAGCACGGCGACACCTGCGTCGACAACGCCGGCGCCAACGCACCCTACGTCGTCGTGACCAGCGTCTTCGAGGGCGGCCTCTACCGCGTGCAGCCCGGGCAGCGGGTGATGTTCGAGCACGGCAGCCTGCAATCGGTTGTGGACCAGGAAAAGGAACCCTGCGGATGTCCGCCGCCGGCCGCGTCCGAGAACAATGAGTTTCCACTGGCGGAGAGCGAAGGTCTTACTCCGCCTTCATCGCAGGCTCCAGTGGCTGCTGTTCCGCCGGAGCATGGCGCCAATGCAACCACCACGCTCAGCTACAACGGCGCCGATCACGCAGCGCAGACGGCTGGCCCTGTGACCGCCGCTCCGGGAGCGTCGACGCCGAGCGCCACGCCCCCGCCCCAGGCTCCCGCGACGCAGAAGAAGCCGGGATTTTTCGGCAAGATCGGGCGGTTTTTCAAGCGGGTTTTTGGGGCAGAGTAAAGCGAGATCTACTTATTGGGCGGGCGCGGGAAATTCAGTCGATATTGTGTGATGATTTCCTGCATCATTGCGCCGAGGGAGGCGAGAGGGTCTGTTTCAGCACGGAGGTCAGCTTCCTTCGCAACCGCGAGGTGCAGTTCGTTGCTTGTCTTCAAATAAAAGAAAACTTCGTCCGCGGGCGGCAAATCAATCGTCTCTGTCGATTTGAATTGTGAGAACAGGCTCGCCGCGATTTGAACGGCGTGAAGCGCCGCATCGCGAATTGCCGGGTACTTCTGGCCTCCGCCAATGTAGCCGCCTCCGCTGCTGAGATAGACACTGGCTGATCCGTCAGCCGCAGCAAGCACCGTGGCAGTTCCGTTGCCGATATTCCAGTCCATGAAAACGGCCTGAACCGCGTCAGGTTCGAAGCCCGGCTGTTTCGATTGCAGCATTTGATCACGCAATTTGCGATACATTGCGGGATCTGCTTTGGGAAGTGAGGCCATTGTCCCAAATATATCAGGACACAAACGGATAACTTCAGGCAGCGTTACATCTCTCTCGCGCGCTCGACGGCGCGGATGACGGCCTGGGCCTTGTTGATCGACTCCTGGTGCTCGAGCTCGGGCACGGAGTCGGCCACGATGCCGGCGCCGGCCTGCACGAAGCCTTTGCCGCCGATGGACAGCATGGAGCGGATGGCGATGCAGGAGTCGAGGTTTCCGGAGAAGTCGGCGTAGAGGACAGCGCCGCCGTAGGTGCCGCGCCGTGCGGGCTCGAGCTCCTCAATGATCTCCATGGCGCGGACCTTGGGCGCACCCGAGAGCGTGCCGGCAGGGAAGCAGGCGCGGAGCGCGTCGACGGCGGTGAGGTCCGGCCGCAGTTTACCTTCGATAGAACTCACGATGTGCATGACGTGCGAGTAGCGCTCGACGAACATCAGCTTGTCGACTTTGACGCTGCCGAAGCGGCTGACGCGGCCCACATCGTTGCGGCCCAGGTCGACCAGCATCACGTGCTCGGCGCGCTCCTTTTCGTCGTGCAGCATTTCTTCGGCGAGCGCGTTGTCCTCAGCTTCTGTAGCGCCGCGCGGCCGAGTGCCCGCAATGGGCCGGTACTCCACGTTGCCCTGATGAACGCGGACCAGCAGCTCGGGCGACGAGCCGGCGAGTTCCACTATCGGGCTCTCGGAGGCTTTTGACTTTTTCGGCGACTTGGTTGACTTGCCGGCCGCGCTCGCGCCCAGCGGCCCATCCGGCGCGAATCGCAGGAAGAACATGTAAGGGCTGGGATTGACGGTGCGCAGCGCGCGATAGACCTGGAAACTGTCGACGCCGGGTTCCACGTCGAAGCGCTGCGAAAGGACGACCTGGAATGCGTCGCCGGCGCGGATGTACTCCTTGGTGCGCGCGACTGCGGCCAGAAAATCGTTCTTTGCGGTGCGATGTTTGACCTTGAGCTTGCCGGGCTTGCGCGATTTTTCGAGTTCGCGTTCGGGCAGAGGCAGGCTCAGGTGCTTTTCCAGTTTGTTGAGTCGCTTGACGGCGCGATCGTAGGCGGCAGAGGCGTTGCCGCGCGAGACATCGGCCGTCACGACGAGCCGGATTTCCTTGCGCACATGGTCGAAGGCCAGCACCTCGTCGAAAAAGAGCAGACAGGCATCGGGAATGCCGAGTTCGTCTTTGGCGCGCGCGGGCAGGCGCTCGATCTGGCGCACCGCGTCGTACGCGAAGAAACCGACGGCGCCTGCAGTGAATGGGGGCAGGCCCGGCAGGCGCGCGGGCTTGTGGCCGCCGAGGGCGTCGCGCAGCACGGCGAAAATGTCGCCCTGCAAACAGGTGGTTTTGCGGCCTTCGGCTATGGCGATTTCGCGCCCCCGCGCCACAATGCGCTTGAAGGGCGTGAAGCCGATGAAGGTGTAACGGCCCACCTGCTCACCGCCCTCGACGGATTCGAGGAGAAAGCACTCGCGCTGGCCCCAAGCGGCGCGCAGGAAGGCCGAAACCGGGGTTTCGAGGTCGGCCATCAGCGTGTGGCAAACGGGGACGAGCGTGTGCGTCCGGGCCAGAGCCAGGAACTCCTTGCGCGAGGGGTGAGCTGAGCGGGAAGAGACTTTCACAGCTTCAGTGTAACTGCTCGCGGGATTCCGCTGTTGCGGAGGCGTTCTCGCTTCAGGCCCCGATTCGGGCCCGGATTCGGAAATCGACCGGCGCAACGTGAACCGGCCCACGAACCGTTTCTTATCGAGGTTCGGCACACCTTGACGCAGGCGGGCGACCGGCCTAGACTCACTGAGGTTTGGGTCTGCGGGAAGCCTGTCGTGGAAACCCTGACAGATTGGACGCCGCACCGATAAGCTTGATGAACGGGGCAGCATTCCGGCTCCGGAAAAACCGGAAACGCGGCAGGAGATGGAGAACTTTATGGCAACTGAATCCCCCCATGTAACGCTCGATCAGGAGATCAATCCCTGGGAGGCGCAGAACGCGCGCTTCGATTTTGCCGCGCGCAAGTTGAACCTGGACGAAGGACTTTGGAAGGTGCTGCGCTCGCCGTCGCGGGAGATCATTGTGCACTTCCCGGTGGCGCTCGATAACGGCATGATCGATATCTTCACGGGCTTCCGCGTGCAGCACAATATCGCCCGCGGCCCGTGCAAGGGCGGCATCCGCTACTCGCCCGATGTGACGCTGGATGAAGTGCGCGCCCTGGCCAGCTGGATGACCTGGAAGTGCGCGGTGGTGAACATTCCCTTCGGCGGCGCCAAAGGCGGCGTCATCTGCGATCCCAAGACGATGAGCCGCGGCGAGCTGGAGCGCATGACGCGCCGCTATACGTCGGAGATCATCGAGTTCATCGGGCCGGAGAAGGACGTGCCCGCGCCCGACGTGAATACCAACGAGCAGACCATGGCGTGGATCATGGACACCTACTCCATGCACATGCGGCAAACCGTGACCGCCGTGGTAACGGGCAAGCCGCTGAGCCTCGGCGGCTCGCAGGGGCGGATTGAGGCCACAGGCCGTGGCGTGAAGGTGGTATGCGACGAGAGCCTGCGCTACCTGAACATGCCGGTCGAAGGCTGCCGCGTGGTGATTCAAGGCTTCGGCAACGTGGGATCGAACGCCGCGCGGCTGATGCAGGAGCGCGGCTACTCCATCGTGGGCGTCGCCGAGCGCGAAGGCGGGCTCTATAACCACGCCGGCATCGATATCCATCAGTTGCTTGAGTACAAGTATCGCAACAACACCATTCTCGGTTTCCGCGGAGCCGAGGCCACGCCCAGCGAAGAGTTGCTGGTCTCCGAGTGCGAGATCCTGATCCCGGCGGCGACGGAGAACGTGATCACCAGCCGCAACGCCGACAAGATCAAGGCGCGCATCGTGGTAGAGGGCGCCAATGGGCCCACTACTGCCGTGGCCGACGAGATTCTGGCCGAGAAGCGCATCTTCATTGTGCCCGACATTCTGGCCAATGCCGGCGGTGTGACGGCCAGCTACTTTGAGTGGGTGCAGGATCGCCAGGGGTACTTCTGGAAAGAGTCCGTGGTCAACGAGCAGTTGGAGGAGATTCTGCGCAACAGCTTCGACGACGTGGTGCGCTATGCCGAGGCCCATGGCGTGAACAACCGCATCGCGGCCTACATGCTGGCCATCGACCGCGTGGCCTTCACCATGAAGCAACGCGGCATCTACGCGTAGCACAACCAGCAACGGGGGCAGTCGTGGCGGGGGAAGCGCAGGCTTCCTCCGCCGTTTGTTTGCCGATGCTCACTGCCGGCCTGCAGTTGCCGGTGCAATAATGGTGTCACGCCACCAGAGATCAGATAGCGTGGCCCGCGCGCATGAATCTGCCTAACTCCATCACCATGACGCGGATCATCATGATCCCGCTCTTCCTGTGGATTCTCTCGCCGCACTTTCCGTGGCAGGGGCCGCACGGAACGCAGGAGATTTTGGCATCGATTCTGTTTGTTCTGGCCTCGATTACCGACGGCTTGGACGGCTATCTTGCCCGCAAGCGCGGCCAGATCACGACCATAGGCGTGTTGCTCGACCCGATCGCCGACAAGATCATGGTGACGACTGCGTTCGTTGCGCTGGTGGCCTACAATCCCGAAGTGGTGAAGGTGTGGATCGTGGTCGTGATCATCGGCCGCGAGTTTCTCATTTCCGGATTGCGTTCCATCGCGTCGTCTGAAGGGTTCACCATCACGGCCAGCGAGCTGGGCAAGTTGAAGACCGTGGTGCAGATCGTCGCGGTGGTCTCCGCCATTCTGGCACACCGCTGGGACCATTGGCAGATCGGTCTGATTGCGATTCCGGTGAAGTGGTACGCGATTGCCGCGATTTACTTCGCGGTTCTGGTCGCGGTCATTTCTGCGGTCGATTATTTCATCGGCTTCTGGAAGAAGATCGACCACGCGTCGAAGGATGGCAGGGACCGCCGCAAGGCCGCGGTGCTTTCGCGCGGCAAGAGCGTGAGAATCTCGTAGCGAGTTCACAGAGAGAAAGCTACCGCGCGCCGACCGTGGTCAGATCGATTTTGATCTCCGAAGGCGAAAGGAGCGTGTTGTGAACAAGACAGCGCTCGACGGCGCGGACCATCCCCGCGCTGTGTTCTGGGGTGAGCTCGACGGGGCTGAGCACGTGGATGCGGAAGTTGCCCAGGCGCGCGGGCTTGAGAAGTTTTTCGGCGGTCACTGAAACTTCCACGCCGGTCTGCGCGAGATTGCGGGTCCGCAGGTACTCGACGGCATAATAAGCCGCGCAGGAGCCAAGCGAAGCCAGCAGAAACTCAGGCGGTGTCATACCGGAGTCTTCTCCGCCGTTTTCCAGCGGCTGGTCGGATAGTACAACGTGCGACCGTGCCTGAATGGCGAATCTGACGCCGTCAACATGCGAAACTTTCACTTCCATGAGAGTCCTCGGCTTACCTCTCGATGGCGAAGGGGAAGCTCATTTACAGGATAGCGAAGATGGCTTCAGCGCGTGGAGCGGGAAACCGCGAGAAGCGGGGCGTCTTCAGGCAGCGCAGACTCGGTCACGAAGGCCATCGCGGGCTCGGCCTCTGCGGCAACAGCGATGGGCGGAGCCCCGATCATAGCTCGAATGGCGTCGATCACGAGATCGGGCTCATCAAGATGAATCCAATGCTCGCTCTTCCGCGCAATGGTCTGATGGACAGAATCGCCGATGTGGTCAAGTTGATTCTGTGTGAGGGGAGCGGCGTTTCCCGGCGTGAGCACGGTGACGGGAATGTCGCGAATAGGCCCGGCCGTGTGCATTTCTCTCACGGTAGCGGGGATGGAATGGATATGGCTGCGCAGTCCTCGGTAAAAGCTCGGCCGCGACCAGTGCGCGGCGACCGCAGGCCATACCTTGCGCGGCATCTTCCGTACTTCGGTCTTGATGCGGCCCAGCACATAGCGCGGATGCGCGCCTGCAGCGCCGGCAACGTGATCTGAAAGATTGCCGGAGTGGTCGAAGAGCCATGTGACGAGCAGACGCGCCAGCCCGCAGCGCACCACCGGCAGCGCGAAACGGATGAGGCGATTGCCCAGATCGAGTTGCGATTGCCGGGCGGGATTGAGAGGAGGCCATTCCTCGCTGCGCATGGGATCGACGAGAACCACGCCTGAGACTTCCTCGGGGTAGAGCAACGCGTAGCGGCGCATCACCAGACCGCCGAAGGAGTGGCCCACGAGAACGTAAGGCGGCTGGAAGCCCGCGGTTTCGAGCATTTGGTGCAGCTCGGCGGCGACGTTGCCGGGTGTGCGCGGAGTGCGGCAGGGGCTGCTCCAACCCAGGCCGGCGCGATCATAGGCGATGGTGTGGGCGAGCGTGGCAATCGGGTCCTGAATGCCGCGCCAGTTGAGATGCGTGGCGCCGATGCCGGATTCGAAGAGAACTGTCGGTTCGCCTTCGCCCTGCTCGAAAAAGTAGAGGCTGCATCCGCGGCCGATGGTCACCCAGCGGCCGTGACCGGTATGAATGCGGCGATCGCGGAGGCTGCCCAAATATTGATACATGGCTCCGGCCAAAACCAGAAGCGCAACGGGCGCGAGAATCCAAAAAACGACATGCATCGGACACCTAGAACTTCGTAAGCAGTGTGGGGTTGAAATCGGCGAGCGTGAGATTTGCCCTGGCGCTGCCGCGGTCGAGGATGAGCAGCGTAGAACCGGACTGACCACGCACCTTCACTTCGACCTGGTGCGCCGACCAGACGCCCTCCTCATGGCGGATGCCGTAGTAGGTGAACTCTTTCACCACGGCGGATTCCTTGACGGTTTTTTCGACGTACACGGGAAACTCAATGCTGGGATCGAGCCAGGTTTTCACCAGTGCGTAGTGGGTGCGATCGGTTGCGCCGGGCATGCTTTTGACGATGATGCAATCGCGCGCGCCGAATTTAGCTTTGCCGTCGGAGCTTTGCCCCGCCCAGAAGTATTGCTGCTCGAGAAGATCTTCGTAACCGAAGCCGGGGCCGAGCGGGCCCTCGGTCCATTTTTCAACGGGCAAAACGGTGGGAGACTTGTCTCCGGGATGCACGATCATAATGGAGCTTTGGCCGTTGGGGCGCATTTCGAGAAGCGCATGCGCTATGAGGCTCGAACCGGGAGGCGTGTTCCCCGGAGCCTTGGATGCTGCGCCTATCTCCACAAACTCGCGCAGCACGCCGGGAAACCAATGTGCCTTGATGGTGATGGGATAGCTGAGTCGCACTCCGCTCGGTTCGACCCAGACCAGGTGCCCGGTGGCGCGAAAGTCGGCGGTTTCGATGCGCTTGCGCATGGAGGCGAGCAGATCGTTCAAGTTCACCGTCTGCGCGCACAGTAGCGGCGCCAGCGCGGCGATTGATGCGGTTCTCAGCGCCTTGATCATTCGCGTCATGATTCGATCCTGCCATCGCGAATGCGAATGTGGCGCGGCGCATTGTGCGCGATGTCGCTTTCATGGGTCACGATGATCATGGTCATGCCGCGCTGCTCGCGAATGCCGCGCAAGATCTCCATGATGTGCGCCGAGTTCACGCTGTCGAGGTTGCCGGTAGGTTCGTCGGCCAGCAGGATGGTGGGATCGTTGGCCAGAGCACGCGCGATGGCCACGCGTTGCCGCTCGCCGGCAGAGAGTTGGTTGGGAAAATGGTTCATGCGTGCCCCAAGTCCCATCTCTTCAAGCAGAGCCGCGGCACGCTCGGCGCGATGATTGGCTTTTTCATACACCGCCAGCATGGCCACCTGCACATTTTCTACGGCGCGAAGAGTTGGCAACAGATAAAAGGCCTGGAAGACGAACCCTACCTGGCGCGAACGGTAAGAGTCGAGATCGACGGCCTTGCCCAGTTCGGATCCCTTGAAGAGGACCTGGCCTTGTGTGGCCGTATCGAGGCCGCCGAGCAGATGAAGGAGCGTGGATTTGCCGCTGCCGCTGGGGCCGCTGATAGCGACATATTCTCCCGCGTCAATCTGCACGTCGACGCCGCGCAGAGCTTCCACGCGCCCCTCGTCGTAGCTCTTCACGAGGCCGCGCGCTTCAAGAATTGGGCCGCAGGCGCTAATTGGGCTGCTGGCGCTAATCGGGCTGCCGGCGCCAATGGGATTACTCATAGCGCAACGCCTCCACCGGCGAAAGCCGTGCGCCGCGCCATGCGGGATACGCTCCGGCGAGCAGGCCGGAGGCGACGGCGATGACGAGCGATTCGAGCAGATGCAACGGTGAAACGGATGCAGAGACTATGCTGGCGGTTTGCGGCAATGTGGAGAGCAGGCGCAACGCGCCCCATCCCACGCCGATGCCGAGCAGGCCGCCGGCGAATCCCAGAGCTGTCGCCTCCGTAAGGATGAGCAGGATGACGTGGCGGCCTTTCCAGCCCAGGGCGCGCAGGATGCCGATCTCGCGGGTGCGCTCGAAGACCGACATGGCCATGGTGTTGGCGATGCCGAGAATGCCGATGAGCAGCGCGATGGCCGATGTGCCCCAGGCCACAGAATGAGCCAGAACGACAATCTGGTTATTGGCGGCGCGCTCGGCGGCGGGAAAGGCGCGAGTACCGGGCAAAGCGGCTTCAATGGCCGCTGAAGCGCGCCGGACGTACTCGTCGTAGGATTCGCTGGGGGGCACGGACCGCAGCTTGACGTGAAACGCGGTGACTTTTCCCTCCATGCCGGAAACGATCTGCATCTGGTCGAGCGGCATAATGACGGAGCCGGCTTCAAGCGCTGAGCCTCCGTGGAAGATGCAGACTACTGTGAAATTTGTGCCCTGGATGGAAAGCATGTCGCCGACCTTTTTCCCGAGATTACTGGCCAGCAAATCGCCCAGGAGAATCTCCGGCGTTCCATCGTGAAAACGGTGGCCGGAGAGGAGGGTGAGGGAATCGAGCTCGTAGGAGTGGGCGCGCCAGCCATAAACCAATGCATTCACTTCCGGCGTTAGGTCCATGAGATTGAAGATCATGGGTGCCACCTCGGCGACATTGGGAACGGCGTCGATTTTGGTGGCAAGGGACTCATCGATAGAGCTGGAGAGGAGGTTGCTCTGGACGACTGCTATGTCGATGCCGGAGCTTGTATACATGCGCATCCATTCGTGCTCAAAGGCGCGCGAAAATCCCACCAGGGCCACGAAGGCGCCAATGCCCATGGTGATCCCGACCAGCGTCAACAATGTCCTGAGCCGCCTGCGCCAGAGATTCTTCCACGCGAACCCCGTAAACGAGAGTTGGGAGGCCATTCAGTTAGGAAGCGTCCTTTTCCGGGAGGGGTCCGTGAGAGATATTTTATCGGGCCGAGCCGTCTCTGTCTATCTACGGTTTATTGAACACGGAGTCGTGCGTCCGTGCCAGTTCGAGTGAAGGTGTACTCCGGTACGTGGAGGTGCATTGCGAACGTGACTGCCAAGAGAGACGGGCAAACGCTCACTCTCGACAGAGCCCTTGCGAGATGCGCGGCCAAATTTCGACCGCCGCGAAGCCTTGCCCTACGAATCCTGAGCTGTTGCGGCCCGGCTTCAGAAGTGATTTCCTTCAGCCGGGCACTTTTTTATCCGCGGTCGCGTCCTCTCGAAGCGCCGCCGCTTCCCTTGCGCGCCGTGTAGCAATCGCGGCAATAGACCGGACGATCGCCTCGCGGCTCGAAAGGAACGGTAGTTGGCTGACCGCAACCCGAACAAATCACAGGAGTTCCCTGTGAAGGAGCCGAACGGTAGCCGGATCCCCCCTGATCGTTTTTCTTTGCCTGGCGGCAAGGCTTGCAACGCTTTGGGGTCGAATAACCACGTTCCTGAAAGAACGTCTGATCAGCAGCGGTGAAGGTAAAATCCTGCCCGCAATCGCTGCACGTAATTTGCATGTCTCCGGCCATAGTTCTCCTTGGGGGGAATTGTACAGCCCAATTCGTAAAATTTCGAAAGGATTCTTTTGAAATAAATAAGCTTAGTCAGAAATCGGGGTTTCCCGCGCCGCTGCTTGCCGCGTCAAGGCGGGTGGGGGTGGTGATTCCGCGACAAGGAATGGATGCGGCGAAAACGCGAAAAAGTGGATTAGGTGGGCGCGCCGGACTGTCGGCTCACCGAAAAGACGGCCAGCCGCGGAAGCGCTATGATCGTTGCACTCAACTTTTTGAGCAAGGTGTGGGCCCGATGCGCATCGTGACCGTTCTCACCTCGCTTGGCGTGGGCGGAGCGGAGAAGCAAGCGCTTGCAGTGGCAGAGCGCATGGCAGAGCGCGGCCACGACCTGGCGCTCGTGGTGCTCAGGCCGCATTTGCCTGAGGAGTGGCCGACGACGCTTCCGGTCACCTATCTCGACATCCACAAAAATCCGGCGAGCATTGCAGCGGGATTCCTGCGCGGGCGGCATTTTCTGCGCGAGTTCCGGCCGGACGTGGTCCACAGTCACAGTTTTCACGCCAACATGCTGGCGCGGTTGCTCACAATCGGTGTGCCCGGCGTGCCGCGCGCGGTGGTCGTATCCACCGTGCACAACGTGTATGAAGGCGGCTGGGTGCGCATGATGGCGTACCGGCTGACGGATGGGTTGAGCGAGCGTACTGTGGCGGTGAGCCAGGCCGCGGCAGAGCGGTTTGTTCGCATGAAGGCAATCCCGAAGCACAAATGCGTCGTACGCACGAACGGAGTCGACACCGTCGACTTCGCGCCCGACGCCGCGCGCCGGGCGTCAACTAGAGCCGCGATGGGCGCCGGCTCCAGCTTCGTGTGGCTGAGTGCGGGGCGCGTGGTTCCCGCCAAGGATTTTCCGAATCTTCTCCGCGCCTTCCAGCAGTCGCGCAAAGACGCGCCCGATGCGGACCTTTGGATTGCCGGGGCTCCCGCGGACGCAAAGGCGGTCGTTTCTGAAGATGGAGTCGTGCACCACTACTTTGTAATGGCCGGGGAAAAGGGCTTTCACGAGCGTGTGCGCTGGCTCGGCCTGCGCCGCGACGTGCCGGCGCTGCTCGATGCCTCCGATGGGTTTGTGCTGGCGTCGGCATGGGAGGGAATGCCGCTGGTTCTCGCCGAGGCCATGGCCATGGAGAAACCTGTGGTCGCGACAGACGTCGGCGGCGTACGCGAGTTGGTGGGCGATCGAGGCATGCTGGTTCCAGCAAAAGATCCGGAAGCGCTGGCGGAGGCGATGAAGGCAACCATGCGGCGGAGCAGGGAAGAACGCGCGCAATTGGGATGCGCGGCGCGGGAGCGAATCCTGAGCCGGTTCAGCATCGATGCTGCGGCCGATTGGTGGGAGGGGCTTTACAGGCAGGGGCGCAGGGGCGGGGACTAAGGGACTGAGGGACTCGGGACTGCGGTCCAGGGATTCGATCCCTGAAGGGGCGTCATGCAATTGGCCCGCAGCGACCGAACAAGCAAAAGGGCCAGAGCGATTTGCTCCGGCCCTCGATGTTGCGCCCGCCTGCCGCGATCAGAACTGGAAGGCTGCCATGATGAAAATTCGGCGAGACGCGGAGCCAGAAGGCGACGCAAACTGTCCGCTCGCGAGGCTGGTGGACTTATCGAAGCGGCTTCCGGGGCCGTAGATGGTGGATCCGGGAATGAGGGTCGGCACCACACTTCCGTTCGGCGTTCCGTAGTTGATGTCGTTGAACAGGTTCAAGGCCTGAGCGCTGAAAGTCAAAGAGTACTTGTGACCGGTGTTCGACATACCGCCGCCACCACCTCCGCCGAAGCCGCCGCCTCCACCACCGCCTCCGCCGCGGCCACCGCCTCCGCCGCCAGGTCCGCCACCGAAGCCTCCGCCGCCAAATCCGCCACCACCGCCCTGACCGCGTTGACCACCAGCACCCGCGGGTGCTTGAACCTTGGGGCCAATTCCCCAGGAGCGGCTGATTCGCAGATTGAATGTGACCGATGAAGGACTGTCGCCCAGGTTTGGAGCAAGCAGCGCCTCTCCCGATTGCGGGATCGTGTCGAGGCAGCCGAAGGAGGTTTGTGTGTATTGTGGGTTCCCACTGCAAGAAGACGAACTGGCCGCCAGGGAAGGCCTGTCGTTGAAGAAATTGTCCCCGGTCAGATCGGTGTCGGTCGTAATGTTGAAGGGCCTGCCGGACTGGGCGACCAGGAACGGATTGTAGGAGATGCCCCACTTGCCGGAGTAGTTGGCAAAGAGGAATACCATATTACGTCTCACAAAGCCGGAGCGTCCGTAGTCCTGCTTCAGGTTGTACGAGTTCGATGCCGTGCCGGTATCACCGCTGGAGAAGTTGAGAGTGTAAAAACCAGTGACACTGAAATTTGGCGTGAAGCGGGCGTTGAGGTTCGCAATCAGCTGGTTCTGCTTGAAGACGGCTTCGGGAAAAATCTCGTCGATCGGTCCAAAGTTGGTGTTCAGGCGCAATCCCGAGCCAATGTTGGGGCCATAGTTGAAGGTCCCAGCCACATTCTGGTAAGGATTCGAGTCGCGGGTCGCTATCTGGTGCACGCCGTAGCTGTGCAAGTAGGTGAACGTGAGTGTGGACACCTTGGTAAGTTGCCGCTCGAGGCTGAGCCCCAATTGCTCGATATAGGGCGAGTGGTAGCTGGGTATGAGCTGGCTAAACTGCTGGGTCTCAAGCGTGGGGGCCGTGCCGCCATTGCAAGCGGTCAACGTGGCCGCACTGATGCTGACGGGATTGAAGCAGGCCGGATTTGTAATGACGTATTGCTGCTGGCTGGGTGAGTTGCTGACGTGATTTTTTTCCAGGCCCATCAGACTGCCGATCTGGAAGCGATCGTAGAAGAAGCCATACCCTCCGCGGACGACGGTTTTTGCGACGGCGCCCTTCTTGTGACCGTCGAGCGCATAAGCGAAGGCCAAGCGCGGCGCAAAGTCGCTGTGGTCGGAGACATGATTCTGCGATTCCCAGCGCAGGCCGCCGGAAAGCGTCAGGAACCTGTTGACCTTCCAGTCGTCCTGGAAGTACAGCGCGGCATCGAAGACGTTGCCCAGATATTTTGTGTTGCCCGTGGTGATGTTCATTTTGATGGGCAGATTGGTTTCGCCGCATTCGCTCGTTACCGGGCCGCCCGCCGGGCAAAATCCGGGAGTGTAGAAATTGTTCACTGCGCCGGTGTAGTCGTTCAAGTCGGCGAATGCGAAACTGCCGTTGAAACCGCCGCTGGAGGTGTTGGCGTCGCGGTTGTCGCGCAGCCACGTGCCGAACTTGATGGCCTGCGTGCCCTTGGTCATGGTTGTGATGTTTTGCAACTCGATGTGCATGGAGCGGTCGGAGGACGACTGGCTGCTGCTTCCGCCACCGGTGAAGAACCCGCCGACACCGACCTTTGGCGCAGTGCTCACCGAAGTGTTGACCGTCGGAGCGAGGCGATATTGAAACCGCGTCTCGTTCACGATGCGGTCGCTGATAATCTGCGTATCGTCCATCTGAACGGAATGCTCCGAGATGGTATTTCCGGTCGCCTGCGAAGGCAGCGACGTGGAGCCGAAATTGCCGCTGGTACTGCCGCTTTCAAACTGATAGCGAACCGTGAGCGTATTTTTCGGGCCCAGTTGCAGGTCGAGCCGTGGCGAGACTTCAATGCGCGAAGCCGGGCTATAGATAGCGCCGGTTGTGTTGATCACCGTACCGCTGGAATTCGTGGGAATGAAGAAGGGACCAGTGCCTGCCGTCTGAATCGGGATGCCAACGGTGTAGATGCTGGCGTCGGGATTGTCGCGGCCCTCGACGCTGAGGAAGTACGAGGCTTTCTTGTTGAGTGCGCCGCTGATTGTGCCGTTGTACTGGATGGAGTGGTAGGCCGGAGGCGGAGCAAACGGGTTACCGGTATTGAACGCGCTGTCGTTGCCCTGGAGGAAGCCCCGCCCATGCAACGAATCGGTGCCGGGTTTGGTGAGAATCTCAATGCGCCCGTAACCAATGTGGTCGAATTCCGCCGAGAATGGATTCTGGTTGATGCGAATTTCGCGGATCGCCGACTTAGGCGGCAGCGTTCCGCCGGTAAATCCGTCGATGTAGATCTGTCCGCCATTGGGGCCTGCCGAAGGACCGGCCAACGCCTGCAATTCATTCTGCAACTCGTCGGGATCGTCGGAGAGGGCGTCGAGGTCAGAGCCTTTGAGCACAATGGCGCTGGCGTTGGCGTCGGCGTCGGTGCTTACGGTGGGTCCACTCTCGTCGGTCACGATGACCTGCTGCTGCGTGTTCTCGACTGCCATCTTGACGTCCACGCTCTTCGACTGCCCCGCGGCCAGCGGAATGGGCGCGGAGACGAACGGCGCAAATCCGGTGAATGTGACCTGCACGATGTAGCTTCCTGCCGGCAATCCGCGCACCACGTAAGTGCCGGACGCACTCGCCGTTCCGGTTCCGACGGTTACGCCCGCAGCGGTGGTCACGGTGATCTGCGCGCCGGGAATGAGCGCGCCGGTTTGGTCGAGAATGTGGCCGCGCAGAACGCCCGTGGTGGCCGGAGTCATTTGCGCGGGCGCCGGCGTCGCAGGAGTCGACACGGCAGGCGCGGCCTGTGGGGCGGGAGCCGGCGCCGTCTGCGGGGCAGCAGCCGGCGGGGTCTGCGGGGCAGGAGCAGGCGCCGTCTGCGCGTTATCCGCCGCGGCAGCCAAGGCCAGGGCCGCGGAAACCAGGAATGCAATCAAGCAGTGCGACTTCGAATACACGATTTCCTCGCTTTTGTATGAATAAAAAGTACGAATCCCGTTACTGGGCCGCTTCGCCTTCGCCCGAGCTCAGGCTCCAGCTGGAAAGCAGGTCCGCCGCCTCCGGAGCTTCGAGCAGCGGTTCGACTCCGGCGAGCAACTTGACGGCACTCAGACCCGAAGCATCTTCGGTGGCCACGATCATCACCGCATCGCCCTTCTTGAGGGCGCCCAGCTGAATCTGGGGTGCGCGATCGAGGATGGTTTCAAGATCCATGCGGCCACCACCACCGTTGGCGCCAGCGCCGCCGCCCTGGCTAAAGCTGCGCTGCCCACCGCCACCCCCATTCGTGCCGGCGCCGCCGCCATTTGCGCCGCGGCTGCCAGCACCCGCCGAACTGCCCTTGAGCCCCGCGGCAATCCTCGTCGCCACATTGTCGTCGAGCCGCCGCAACTCTAGATCGGCGGCGATGCGGACGGTGACGGGCTTTTTGGTGGACAGGTCTTTTACCGTAACCGTGGAAGCTGCCGTGTCGATGGAGATCACGGTGCCAGGAATGCTGCGGAACGTGCCCGAAATCACGCCATCCGCAGCAATCGCGGCTCCATCCGCGCTTTTGGTTCCGCGCGCCGACAGTTGATCGCCGGGATGGATGGCTGTGATGGGCGCGGGCCGTGCCTCTTCGAAACGCACCGAACCGGGCGCATAGCGCTCCAGCACCGTCGCCGCGGTGGTATTCACGGTCACATCTTTGGTGATGGGGCCCATGCGCGTCGTCACCACGATGACGCCCGAGGTGGTATCGACGCTCTTTACCAATCCATGCACGCCCTGGTTCCAGGCGGCGTTCTCTGCCTCCTGCTTCTTGGCCACATCGGCCTGTTTGATGGCGATGATGCGTGCGGCCTGCGGCGTGCCGCTGGTGGCATTGGGATCGAGCGTGACCAGCACGCGGTCGCCCACGGTCAGGCTGCTGTAATCGAGAGGCTCGGCTTTGGTTAAATCGGTCTGACCCGGCTCGACGCGCTTGAGCGATGCCGTTGCGGGAACCTGGACCTGGTGCACATCGCCGGTGTCGGTCTTCACCGTCAGGGTGTCGCCATTGATGGCGGTAATGCTGCCGAGATAGCGCGTCACTTGCGCGCGTGCGCCGGGCGCCGCTGCCAGCAGAAATGCGGCCAGGGCGATCACTCCAGGCACGGCAAAGCCACGCGTCTTGCTTTCACTTCGCATACGATTTCATGCTCCACGGTCTTGGGGCGTTGGGTTGAGGAGGCGTACTCTGCCCCTCATTTCCTAGACGAACCATACCTCTAAAAGGTTGACAGGACATCCCATGATCTGAGGTGGGAGCAAGTTGATCGGAATCTTCGATTTGAGCTGAAAAGCCGCTCCTTCACTACCACGCGCCCAGCAGGCGGCGCAGCAGCACCAGTTCGCCGAGATGATAGGCATTGTGGTCGGCGACGAGGAGCGCTTCTCTGAGGATGGTCTGCCCGTTGCCGTGAGGAATCCTCGCATCGAGATCCGTGGCGGGGTCGGCCACGAGATCGGACATCGCCTTGAGGTCGCGGCGGAAGGCGCGCACGCTTTTGTCCCATGCCTTTGTGTCGGGCGGCGCGGGCGTGGCCGGCCAGTAGCCATCGGGCCAGGGAAGATGTTCGTAGTTAGGATTGCGCGAGAAGTCCAGGATGTCCCACTGCGCGATGCGGAGGTGCTCGAGCACCTCCCACGGCGAGTGCTCGGCGCCTTTGGGGCGCTTGCCACGCAGAGCCGGAGGCAGGTTGCGGATGGCGGCGTCAAACGTCGCGTGGGCGTGGCCGCCGGCGAGCAGGTTGAGAAGATGCCGGCGCAGGGAGGCGTCGCGATCGGCGGTTGTTTTCTTTTGCGGCATGAAAGACCTTCCTCAGCGGATCGGCAGGAGCGGGTTTACCGGCTACCCAACAGCAGATTCGTCAGCGTAGCGGCGCGACGCAACAATTTTGAGGCGGCGCATGCGCAGTCGAAGGATTCGGCCGCCCAGCTTTCTGTTCCCTGTTCCCTAATCCCTGGTCTTCGCATTTTCCAGCACCGCCTGCTGCGCCGCGAAGATCTCCTTGAGACCCGATTCCGCCAGATCGATCAGGACGTTGAGATCGGCGCGGGAAAAAGACCCCTTCTCGGCCGTAGCCTGCGTCTCCACCAGGCCCCCATCGGCGGTCATCACCACGTTCATGTCCACCTCGGCCTGCGCATCCTCTTCATAGCAGAGGTCGAGAAGCGCCGCGCCGTCCACGATGCCCACCGAGGTGGCGGCCACCAGCTGCTTGAGCGGCGAGGTTTTGAGCGTTCTTGCTTTGACCAGGGCGTCGAGCGCCAGGGCCAGGGCCACGGCCGCGCCGGTAATGGCAGCGGTGCGCGTGCCGCCGTCGGCCTGGATCACGTCGCAGTCGAGGATGACCGTGCGCTCGCCCAGTGCCTGCATGTCCACAACGGAGCGCAGGCTCCTGCCGATCAGCCTTTGAATCTCGTGGGTGCGCCCGCCGATCTTGCCCCGCTCACTTTCTCTTGGAGTCCGGGTGACGGTGGAGCGCGGCAGCATGGAATATTCGGCCGTCACCCACCCGCGGCCGGAGTTGCGCAGCCATCCGGGGACGCCTTGCTCGATAGTGGCGCAGGTCAGGACGCGGGTGTTGCCCAGCGAGACCAGGACCGAGCCCTCGGCGGTCTGGACAAAGCCGGGCGTGAGAGTAAGCGGACGAAGCTGGCTGGGGCCACGGGCCCCGGGACGCAGGGAGGGAGGAGTTGCGTGCATAGAGGAATTGTAAGGGAGCGAGGACGGTACAGGGGGGTCTCGAAAACCAGCAGTTCCGGGATGGGAATCGCGGCGCCTCAAGTGCCGGAAGAGGAACACTGCGCCAACCTGATGAAATAGCGTGACTTATGGAGACTTTGCATCCTCCCTCCGTTCCATTTCGGAACATTTGCGGCCTAGGGCGCGGCCCTGACTTCTCCAATTCGGGGTCCTAATCCCTTCCCTTATCAGGAACTTAGACTTCTCGTTCTGGTTTGGCACGCGGCGTGTATAGAAATAGGACAAATCCTCCGGCACTCAAACAGAAACGGGAAGACAAAGACAGGGGCCAAGGGAGAAGTGCCAAGTGTGAGTGTGAATGTGAGTGTGACAGGCACAAACACACTCACACTCACACCGTCCACTGCTTTTGAAAGGATCCGGCGTATGCAGCAAACCGAAGAAGTCGTGACCAAGGCCAGTACCAGGAGCACCTGGAATGGCGTCGAGCGCAGGCGCGTAGAAAAGGTGGTGGAAACTCTGGCCACGTTGCGCAGCCGGGGCGAAAGCCTCTCCGAAGTAGCTCACGATGCGCGTAACATGGTGACGGCGTTGGGGCTCTACTGCGATCTGCTGGAGGAGCCAGGCGTGCTTGCGACTGCCTTCACGCATTACGCGCACGAGCTGCGGCTGGTGGCCGCGGCCAGCCGCCGCCTGGTCGAGAAGTTGGTAACGCTCGATGCCAACGCGTTCCCGGACGGCAATGCGCAGACCCTCCTTCAGGGCAACGCCGGGCGCAGGACCGCGCTCGCGAGCGCCACCGCCACAAGTGCCGAAGCGCGGGCCGGGGGAAAGGCCGCCGGCGGTACCCTTGCAGGCTCCGGCCGGAGCCAGGCCGCGAACGCCGCCACCCCTGAGGAGCGGAACCGGCGCTGGGATCTTCTGCCCGCTCTGCCCATCTCCAATCTTGCCGCCGAACTGCTGGCTAACCGCAATCT
>JBEKAS010000008.1:0-35771 GCA_050015795.1 Occallatibacter sp.
CCATCCTTTCGCGTCTTTTTTGTAGCGCCGGCCTCCCGGCCCGGGGCCCCCGCGGACAGGTCTTCGTCCGTGGGGTAGTGGAACGGCTGTAACGCGGACGTCCCCGTCCGCGTTCGAGCGTGTCATCCTTTCGCGTCTTTTTGCGAAAGAGTGGGAAACGGACAACGAACGTTCGCGCCTTACGCGGTCACCGCTGCAACCGCGCTCAATTCGTGCTCTTTTTCGGCCAGTGTCAGCGCCTCTTCCAGAATGTCGAGCGCGACAGTAGCCTCTTCTTTGCTGATGATGAGCGGAGGCGACAGCCGCAGCGAGGTTTCTCCGCAGCCCAGCACCATGAGGCCGCGTTCGAAGGCCAGCGTCTCAATGCGGTTGCGCAGTTCCACGGCGGGTTCGCGCGTCGCCTTGTCCTTCACGATCTCGATGCCGATCATCAGGCCGCGCCCGCGCACGTCGCCCACTGAAGGATGGCTGTGCTTCCAGCCGCGCACGCGTTCCAGAATGAACTCGCCCACGCGCGCTGCGTTGGCGATGCCCTCGCGCTCCAGGATGTCCATGGTCGCCAGCGCAGCAGCAATCGACACCGGATTGCCGCCGAAGGTCGAGGCGTGCGAGCCCGGCGCCCAGTCCATAATCTCGGCGCGCGTCATGCAGATGCCCAGCGGCATGCCGCTGGCAATGCCCTTGGCGATGCACACGATGTCGGGTTCCACGCCCGAGTCTTCAATGGCCCACCACTGGCCGGTTCTTCCGCATCCGCTCTGCACCTCGTCCGCGACCAACAAGATTCCGTGACGGTCGCAGATGGCGCGCAACTCGCGCAGAAAGTTGGTGGGCGCGGGGACGAATCCGCCTTCGCCCTGGATAGGCTCGATGAAAATCGCGGCCACTTCCTCCGGAGGAAGGACGGTTTTGAAAAGCTTCTCCTCGATGGAACGCGCGCAGTCCAGGCTGAAGGCTTCCTGCTCCTGCGGCCCGCCGTTACAGCCGCGATAGACGTAGGGATAGCGCACGTGCGTCACGCCCGGAACCAAAGGCGCAAAGCGGCGCTTCTGCTGCGGCTTGGAGCCGGTGAGCGAGAGCGCGCCCATGGTGCGGCCGTGAAACGCGCCGAAGAACGAGATAACCTGCTGGCGGCCGGTGTGATAGCGGGCAATCTTGAGCGCGCATTCGATGGCTTCGGCGCCCGAGTTGCCGTAGAAGAAGCGGTGCGGGCCGGGCATGGGCGCCACGGCCGAGAGCCGCGTAGCCAGATCGGTAAGCAACTCGTTGTAAAAATCGGTGCCCGAGATGTGGATCAGCTCGGCGGCCTGCTTCTGAATCGCAGCCACAACTTCGGGATGGCAATGGCCGGTGGAAACCACGGCGATGCCGGCAGCGAAATCAAGAAATTCGTTGCCATCGGGGTCCTCAATGCGAACGCCGCGTCCGCGCTTCGCCACTAATGGATACGACCGCGTATAGCTGGGCGAGATCAGCCGTTGGTCGGCCTCAACGGCCGCGCGGGCCTTCGGTCCTGGCAGAGGACAGACTAGTTTTGGTCCGTAGTGCGCGTGCAATTCTTGCTTGGTCATCGAACATTCTCCTCGGCAGATTCGGTTGTCGCGGCCTATATATTGATACGGCGCGGCCACAGATCCCGGCTCGTGGGATCATTCCATTCCGCAGGCCCAGTCGACCCAATGCGGGCCCAAATATGAGTGAGGACCTTCGGCGGGGGGCGGTGCTAATCGCCGCCGAAGAGGCTAGGTCGAGTGCGGGTGGGCAGCACGCGCAGGTACCGCCGCGGGCAAATGCCACGCGCGCGCGAACGCGACCAGCCTTTCGTGGCTGGCGGGTGTAGCGATTGCAATAGGTCGCGCGCTTTCATCAGATTTCCGCTCTTTTCAGAGGATAGCACGCAGCCAGTTTCCGCGTCACGCGCGCACTTTAGCGGTGAGTCAGAGGTTCGCATCACTATGAATTTGTCATCCTGAGCGGAGTTTGCCGCGTTTTTTCGCGGCAAACGCAGTCGAAGGATCTCCGGTTGTCTTTCCAAGGACTTCGGATTCGCCACACTCGGGGACGGCCGCCGTATGCCCGGCATCGATCCTCCGTGTGGCCCGGCTTATTTGGTTTCGGGAACGAAGGAGTGCGGAGGAACCAGCTCGGGGGAACCCTCGCCGTCGAGTGTAACCGGCGCTCGCTCGAAGGCACGAAGGCTGTGCCAATCGGCCGCCATTGTCATCCAGCAGACCGCGCCCTTGGCAAGCACGGTGCAGGCAATCTCAAAGGTGAAGGGGTTCTCGGGATCGCCTTTGGGATTTCCCTTGGCGCGCTCGATCCAGAAGTCATGGCTGCCCAGTGTGTAGTTGCCTTGCACCGGAACGGTGATTTCGAAGGTTTGCTTCAGGCCCTCCGCGGCGCCGGCGCCAAAGTTTGCCAGATCGCCTGGCTTCAAGCTTTGCCCATAGCAGGCAAAGGGCAGCGCCGTCACCACCACCACCGCGGCTGGCGTGCCGTGCTTGGCGGTGAGAAGAACCTCCACGCAGGCATCGCCCTTCTTTGTCATCAACTCGGGAAAAGGTACCGTAACCTTGGGCGCCGGAGGCGGAGCCACAAACTCCCAATCCGAAGGCAGGCTGTAGCTGAAGCCGACGTCACTGTTTTCGACCTGAGCCGGCTGCGTTGTAGTGGGTGCGGCGGCCGGCGCAGGCGTTGCGGCCGGCGCAGGCGTTGCAGTTTGCGCAGGTGCTACGGTTTGCCCAGCCGCAGGGGCGGGCGTCTGCGCAGCAAGCGGTACGCAACCAAGGAGGAAAAGAGCAGCGGCGACGGCAACTCTCATGGGTCCACCTTCACTCGGGGCTAAGTCTATCGCACGCCGCCGAACGCGACAACAGTTTTTCGCGCCGCGGCAATCGTTACTTGAGCAGGAAAGCCGACGCCGCCGACGCTACACCCACGACGGAGAACACCAGACCCAGGTACCAGTAGATGCGGTTGCGCGTCAGCAGCGTGACCGACGTGATCACAAGTCCGATCTCGAGCAGCGCCTCGGCCAGGTCGAGGCGGTCGCCGCGGGCCTCGGCCTGCTCCACCTTCCGCTGCAGCGCCTCAGCCTGAGCCTGTTCGTCCTTGTCTTCCCCGTCCCACTTCTTCACGTGGTCGGCGTAGCCTTTGGCAATCTTCGCCGCTGCAGCCTTGTCGGAGATCGTCGTCACTTGCAGGAGATCTTCGATCAGGGTTGTGTTGTACGACCGAATCTTGTGCGCCTGGTACTCATTCCACGTGTCCGTAGCCTGATTCTGAAACAGAATCGCCTCGGTGTGCATGCTATGGTCGAGCACCGTGGTCAAGGCCACCAGCATGGCCAGCACGCACATGGAAAAGGCGACAGGCAGCATCGCCGATTCGCTCGCCCCGCGCTCCGCGAGTTCCTTTAGTTCATGTGCTTCGTTGGGTTCCATAGACTATCGCACGACCTCCGTCTCGTTCTGTTTCATTGCCTGCCGCGCCATCCGTTAAACTCTTCGGCGCGACTCTTCCCTGCTGAAACGTTACGCTCAATGCCTTTGCTCCCTCCAGCGCACTTCGTCCACGCCCCGCAGCAGAAGCCAGAGCATAAGCACGAACTCCGCCAGGAAGCCGATCGGGAAAATCACTATTTGCGCGTGCTGCGCTACCTTCGGATTAAGGTACGCGAGCCATCCTAATCCAGCCACGATCAGGGGCCAACCGAGCCAGCGCGGCAGGAACCGTGATCGCAGGATCAGCACACCCAGCAGCACGCAGAACGGCCCGAAGAAAACCAGCGGACTCAGGTCTGGGAAACCGGAGTGCAGCTGGTGCAGCCCATCCGTGACGCACCCGGCCAGGCTGCACAGGGCGGCGGCCAGCGCCAGGAGCGGTTGTGCGGGGCGAAAGATCCGGTATAGGAGAATCGTCATCGTCGCGTACAGCAAGGTCGCGAGCCCGTTCAACACGACGCCCGCCGGAAGCTTGCGGCTACTCAGGAACACCCCAAGAATCGTCGTCACAAAATAGCTCAGATACACCACGCCAGTCGCTCGCGCGTGCGAGCTGAGATCTGCCTGTTGCGTGATTTCATTCATGACTCCGGCCTCCGAACAGTGCGTTCGCTCTTAAAGGCTAGCAGCTATTTCCGCTTCCAGCGCACGCCGTCCTTCGAGTCTTCCAGAATCACGCCCTTTTCCGCCAGCTCGCCGCGGATCTGGTCGGCACGGGCAAAGTTGCGCGCCTTCTTGGCTGCGGTGCGCTCGGCCACCAGCGCTTCGATCCCCGCATCGGTCAGCGATTGCGCCGCAATCAGCTCGGGAGCCACTTCGCTCATGCGGCCCGACTTCTCGGCCCATTCGAGCGCGCGGCGCGTGGGCTCGCCGTCGCGGTCCTCCAGCACATCGAAGACCGCATCGAAATCCGTAAGCACGGGCAACATCGCGTCGCGGTCGGCCGTGAAGAGTTGTTCGTCGTCCATGGCCGTATTCGCCGCGCGCACCAATTCAAAGATCGGCGCCAGTGCGTCTGCGGTGTTCAAATCGTTGGCCAGCGCTTCAAAATACCCGGTGTGCGCCTTCTTCGCCGCCTCCTGCAACACGGGATTCTCGCCGGCCAGGAATTTTCCCCCGTGCAGCCGCGCCCGAAACGTGCGCAGCCGGTCGATGGCATTGGTCGCGTCGGTCAGGCTGTCGAAGGTGAAGTTGAAGGGGCGGCGATACGGCACCGAGATCAGCGCCAGCCGGATCGCCGACGCTTTGAAACCCTTCAGCAACAGGTCGCGCAGGGTGTAGAAATTGCCTTCGCTCTTCGACATTTTCCTGCCATCCACCAGCAGGAAGCGCACGTGCATCCAATGCCGCGCGAACTGCTTGTGCGTCGCCGTCTCGCTCTGCGCAATCTCGTTTTCGTGGTGCGGGAACATCAGGTCTTCGCCGCCACAGTGCAGGTCGAAGCTCTCGCCCAGGTACTCCATCGCCATGGCCGAGCACTCGATGTGCCAGCCCGGCCGGCCGCGCCCGATCGCCGCCTCCCACGTTGTTTCGCCGGGCTTGGGCGCCTTCCAAAGTGCAAAGTCGCGCGCCGAATCCCTCTCGTACTCGTCCACGTCCACGCGCGCGCCGTCTTCCATGCCGCTCAGGTCTTTCTTGCTCAGCTTGCCGTACTCAGGAAACGACTTGAGCCTGAAGTACCAGGAGCCGTCCTCCACTTTGTAAGCCGCTCCCGCCTCGGCCAGTTTTTCAATCAGCTCCACCATTTGCGGAATGTGCTCGGTGGCGCGCGCAATCTGCTCCGGCCGCTCCACGCGCAGCGCTTCCAGGTCCTCGAAAAACGCATCCACATACTGCTTGGTGTACTCGCCGATGGGAATGCCGGCCGCGGCCGCGTTGCGGATAATCTTGTCGTCCACGTCGGTAATGTTCATCACGTGACGCACGGCCACGCCGCTCAGGCGGAGAAAACGCCGCAGAAGATCGATCTGCAAAAACGTGCGGAAGTTGCCGATGTGGCCGTAGTCGTAGACCGTGGGCCCGCACGCGTACATGCGCAGCGACTTGCCGTCGGCCGGCTCGAGCGCGTCCAGTTGTCCCGTGAGGGTATTGAACAGGCGGAGGGTCATCGCTTCCAAATCTTACGGCTCGCTCATGGTGGACGTGGTCCCCCACGTCGCGGCCTACTCGATTTTAACAAGCTCAGGATCACGGTCGCAGGTAAGACATAATTGATCCTATCTGTGGTATGTTTGAACCATGTCTCCGGCGAGGAAGCGGGCCCGGAAGCCGGTCAAAGTGACCGACGAAGCCACCGTCATTCGATGCGCTTCCGGAGACGGTTTGATACGCGAGGAAGTGTGGAAGGATGCAAAGGGTAATGTTGTCCGATACAACCTTGCCTTCATCAACCTCCAACTGTTTTCACGGGATCACGGGAGGGTGCTCGGTTACGATACGGCGCACGGACCGTTGCATCGCCATTTTGCCGGCAAAGTGGAGATCGTCGCAGCGGCGCCTTACGAGCACATTCAACAACGATTCCTCGCCGAAGTTGAAGAATTGAAGAAGCGGAGAAGTCTATGAAACTGCAAATTCACACAGACGGTTTCGATGGTTGGGCGAAACGTGCACGTGAGCGCGCGAAAGCCATGGACGAAGGCCGCGACTTTCCCCCCTCGAAGGGCATCACCTTTGAGAGCGCAGCCGACATGGTACGGCTTTTGACTCCCGCTCGGCTCGATCTCATTCAGACGATAAAGAAGCGCCAGATCTCGATCCCTAAGCTTGCCGCAAACCTCGGCCGTGACTTGAGCGCTGTCCGCCGGGATGTGGACGCGCTGGAAAAGTTTGGCATCGTTTCCTCGCGGCGCGTCGTGAACCCCGGCCACGGCCGCGTGCGCGTCGTTTCGGCTCCGGCCAGCATCTCCATTTCGGCCGAACTCTGACGCCTTCTATCCTTCGCGGCCGAACTCGGCTTACCCCATCACCGCCGCCGTCACCACGCCGAAGAACACAATGATCAACCACCATCCAAACACGGCAATGTAGCCGGCACTGCGCTTCACGCCCGCCACCGTGGCCACGCCGATACTCATCAGCACCACCATCCAGATGGTCACCGCATCCAGCGAAGTCGCCAGCGCATAGAGCCACTTGGCGGTGTCGGTAGGATCCAGAAATGCTCCCAGGTTGGTCGGCGCAAAGTTTTTGATGTTAAACGACTCCGGCGCCACGCCCGCGTAGATTACGGCGGTTCCCAGCAGCACCTTCACCACCTGAGGGAGCCAAGCGTAGTAAACCACCGCAAAAACCTCTCCAAACTTCGCCCTGCCCCCGAATCCAAAATTGATGGTGCCCATCAGCACCGCGGCAACCACCAGCGCGCCCAGCATCCCAATCAAAGGACCCGCAATGAAAACTCCCTCGGTAATCCCGACCGAGACTTTTTCCCCCATCGCGCGCTGCTCCGGCGAAGCATTGGCCATCCGTTCCTGCGCCTTGGGATCCATCCGGATCTGGTTGTCCACGGTCTGCTGGATTCCGATCTTCTGCGCCACGGCGGCAAACAGGATATAGCCCACCAGCGCCATCACAATCAGCGGCAGCCACCAGCTCCGGTTGCCGCGCTTGACGTCTTCAAAGGTCTTCGACGGCGCCGTAAACGTGCAGGCCACGCGCTGCCACTGCGTAAGGCCGGTGGCCGCCGCGGGCTGCATTGCAGGTCCGCTCATGATTTCTACCCTCCGATGTGCCTGAGATGCATTTGACCGCGATTGTACCCTCTGCGTGCCTCAGGAATCGAATGAATTTTTATGGGCGCGAATGGAACTGCTCGCGCAGTCCCGCGCAGCGCCAGGCCAGGGAATCACGGCCACCATTCAAGCCTGCGTTTTTATGCGCAATTTTTGAAGTTGCTTAAGTTCGTATAAACCGCCCGCAACCCTCGATGGCGCCGGTCAGGGCTTTATCGCAGGTTCGGTTCGCGCGGACCGTTGCTGCGAAGAACCACCTTTGCATCAGCGCTGAGAATTCGTCATCACCGCTTGCGGTGACGACGCGCAACGATGGAAGCGCCGAGCCCAATGAGAATGAGCGACAATGTGCCCGGCTCAGGAACTACTCTGATTTGCCTCCTATGCGCTGGACTTTCAGAAGAAGCGGAAAGAGCAGCGTCAGTCCTAAGCAAAGCCGAGAAGAACATAGCCAGGTTCGTCCCGGACTCCTCCGGTCAGAGATAAAGTCCTCAACGTCTTAAGAGGGTAGCCCTCAGGGGAATCGCCGTGAATCCCACTTGTGGTATAGCCTCCTATGGTCTCTTGGAGTCGATTGTGGTTACTTCGGCGAGAAATCGCTAATCTGCCTTGTATGATGTTCATCAATCAAAGCGTTCAGGGCTGGGCTATACTGGCGGTCGTGCTGCCTTGAGTTTCCGGGCAACGGCCGCACCCGGACTCCGCAACCAGGTGGGTTCTTTGAGGGAATGACCGCAGTGAATCAATGGAAAAGCTGGATCCGGAGGCTGGGGCATCCGGAAAAGCCGAGGGCTGAAAGGCGAATCCCGTCAGGGTTTATAGCCTGGCAGACAAACAACCCGGCTTCGAAGCCATCGGCCATCAAAAACATCAGCTCGGCCGGGCTTTATTTGCTCACAGAAGAACGCTGGCCCGTTGATGAGTTGATCCCGTTGACAATAGCATTGGAAGGTTTGCCGGAGAACAGTGCAGACGACCGGATTCCAGTGCAGGCGCGGGTTGCCCGGCACGGCGAAGATGGCATCGGATTATTGTTTGTCTTGCCCGACGGCCTTGATCGAGCCCTTTGGGAGGTTCTGGTCAGGAACGCCGTCCTTCTTACCGACCCGAAGGACCTCTCATACACGCTCAGGTTGCTTCGAACCACCCTGTTCCTGTATCGGCTGTGTCACCAGGAAGCTCACGAAGCCCTTCAGTTGTTTAGCGGCGAACTGGATGAACCTCGAACCAGGATCGCTATGCAGATTGTGTTCGGCGCGGAAAAGCTGCTGGCTTCAGAACCCGGCGCTGACAAGATGCGCGCTCATCCACAGATTGTCGCCGGCATACTCAAATATGGGTCATGGGCGCATGATGATTTGACAAGGCAGTTATGGATAGGCCTGTTGGCCACTTCCTGCCATGTCGATGCCATCGACGAATCCAGCCACGCCTTTGTCGATCTTCTTGTGAATGTTACACCCACCCAGGGCCTGATCCTGGTTACTGCATGCAAGAAGGTGATGGAGCGCAGGCCAGAAACCGGGGATCTTCCCTCGGCGCGAGTCATCTATACACCGGAAGAGATGATTCGACTCACAGGTATTTACGATCCGACAAGGATTGCCGTAGAGATCTCATATTTATTCAACGCGGGATTGATTGAAAGAGTTTTCGATTTCACGTCCTATGTTTCTACTGAGAGCTTTGATATCACTCCCTCCCGCCTGGGCCTGGAACTGTACGAGCGCTGTAAAGCGCATCGCATACAACCGCATTCGCTGCTCGACGAATCCGAGAGCGCCCAACCCTCGCTGTAGCCTGACCGCTCAAATTCGGCCGTCAACCCGAGCAATCAAAACTCGGCTATCATCCTGCAGCCTGTTTCATAAATGGTTTCGCGAAAGGACGCGACTTCAAAGCCTGCCCTGAGCGAAGTCGAAGGGTGCCGTACAAGCCGCCCCCAAAAGCGAGGGCCTTAGTGCCTGCGTGAGCGCGCCGCCGTTGTAGCGCCGGCCTCCCGGCCGGCTGTAGCGCGGGCGTCCTCGCCCGCGCCCGTCCAAAGATCATCACGAAATCACGCAGCCAGAGCATGAGTCTGTCATCGTGAGCAATCAAAAATCGGATGTCATCCTGAACGAGTCCCGGCGCGCCGGGACGAGTCAAAGGACCTGCGGTTGCTTTTGCCCTTGGCCTTGTATCAGGGCTTGGCTTTAGCTAAGCCGCAAACCGCCCACGATTTCTCGAAAAACAAGGCACGCGGCGAAGCCGCGCTCAAATCCCGCGCTTTCCGGCGCCTCTCACATAAGCGCTGAGGCATGCAAGATCGCCCCGAAAAGCCCATCACCCAGTCGAAGCAACTCTCGAGCCCGGGAAACTTACGCAATGCCGACATTCGGGGAGTAATCCTCTGAAGAATTTGTAACGAAACAAAACATTACCGTTAATCAGATTCTTGATATTTTGCATTTATCCGCTTTAAGGTTTTGGCTGGAATCAATTCTGCCGCTCGGTAGGGCGAATTTCTTCTACAAACATAGTCGCGGTATCTCGCACGGACCCCGCGTCGGAACCGTATTGGGCAATGCACAAGTGGTAGCTGACGCATAGGCGGTGGTACCACCGGCGACCCAAACCGGGAGCGTTATCTGGGTGCATCGCTGGACGACTGCTTTGGCGGATTTGCGTCAACCCGAATTCTCCCGATGCAAACGGCTCGATACGATCTGCCTCGAATTACCCGCATGCCCTCAAACCTAGAGGTGTGATATAAATCACATTGCTTGAAACCATCTCAACTTAGCATTATCATCATGGGCCACGCACGGAAACTTGACCGAGGGGACCTTCGCCGTGCGTTGGAAAACGGTGAATTCTCCCCTTATTTTCAACCGCTTGTGGTTCTCACAACGGGCAAACTTCACGGTTTTGAGGTGCTTGCCCGCTGGCAGCACCCGAATCTCGGCATGATCTCCCCAGCTATTTTCATCCCCATGGCGGAGAACAATGGCTTGATCGGTGAGGTCAGCAGCCAGATTCTGAAGAGGGCATTTGCAGCGATGGTGCTCCATGGAAAGGTCCTCCGGCTGGCCTTCAATATCTCCCCGCTGCAACTGAAAGATCGGTCTTTGCCGAGACATATCCGGCAGATCGCGGAAGACGCCGGGTTTCCCCTTGCATGCGCTACCGTTGAAATCACGGAGAGCGCCATCGCAGAGGACATCACCGCGGCCCGCCGCATTTCTGCGGGTTTAAAGGCCATGGGATGCCGCATCGCGCTGGACGACTTCGGAACGGGATATTCCAGTCTCTATCATTTGAAGTCTCTCCCCTTCGACGAATTGAAAGTAGACCAGTCATTCGTCAGCTCCATGACCACCGAACGCGAGAGCCGAAAGATCGTAGCCGCTGTCCTGGGGCTTGGACAAAGTCTCGGGCTGAAAACGATAGCCGAGGGCATCGAGACCCAGGAACAAGCGAACATGCTCGTGCGCCTTGGCTGCGATATAGGGCAGGGTTGGCACTACGGACGGCCGGCGCCGGCTGAGCAGCTTCCCTCACTCATCGAGTTGCGACGCCCACGCGCGGTTTCGCGCAGCAGCGATCAAGGCGTTGGGCAGAGTGTCATTTGCAGGGAGGGGCTTCCGTCACAACGTCTGGCGCAGCTCGAGGCAGTCTACGACGGGGCGCCCGTAGGGTTGGCTTTTCTCGATCGAAATCTGAAATACATCAACATCAACCGCAAGCTCGCCGAGATGCATGGTCTCTCGATTGAGGACCACTATGGAAAGACACTCGTTGAGGTCATCCCGAAGTTGTACCGGTTTATCGCGGCCCATTTAAAAGACGCCCTGAATGGAAAGGCGACTTGCGGCCTGGAGATTCGCGAGCCCGCTTCTCACGGTCATAGCGGGAAGGCCTTCCTTGCCTCATACCAGCCGGCGTTCGACGAGGCCGGAGAGGTCGTAGGCGTATCTTGCGCGGTAGTGGATTTCACGGCTCGAAAAGTTGCCGAGGATAAGCTTCGGCAATACGAACGGCTCGTCGAAGGCCTTGACGAAATGGTCGCCGTCGTTGACCGGAATTACCGGTATGTACTCACCAACCGCGCTTTCCTTGGGGTGTTCGGCGAGGCCAACGCCAGGCTCGAAGGGCAGTCGCTCCTCGAATTCAGAGACAGGGATGTGATCGAACGACTTGTCATACCGAACCTCGACCGGTGTTTCTGCGGGAATCCTGTGCTTTTCAGCATGGAGTATGACCTGCCCGGGATCGGGGTGCGGGACTTAAGTGTTTCCTTTTCGCCTATTGAGGTCTGCGGCGTGGTGGAATCGGTTGCCTGTGTGCTCCGCGACATCACAGACATGAAGCGAATCGAACTTGCGGAGTGCGCAGGTTCGCGCATCGGCCTGTGGGATTGGGACATTCGAGCCAATACCGTTGTCTGGTCCGATGAGTCCTATCGCCAATGGGGATTCACGCGCGACACGTTTTCCAGCAAGGTCGCGGATGCCGTTCCCAGGATCCACCCCGCGGATCGCCCGTTTGTGGAATCGGCAATTCGAAAGGTCATTGCTCGCGAAACAAACGAATACGCGGCTCAGTATCGGGTTCTGAGGCCGGATGGTTCAATCTGCCGGATTGATGCGCGCGGTGTGATGATGGGCGATGGTTCCCAGCGCATGACTGGCATTGGCATCGATATCACCGACCACATGAATACTCAGGATGCGGCGAGCCATTCTGCACTCTGACCTTCGCTGCTAGCCAGGGATATATGCAACTCGTTTGAGTTCCGTTGTAACCCGAGTGCCGACGGTGCAACGAATCAACTGCTATCCTGCAATGTCGATGGACGTGAACAACGCAAAGCACTCATTGACAGCCGGTTACGTTCGATTGCCCGGATTACTCCCGCAAAACGCCGTAGGGTCCGGGAGCGCGGTCGTGCCCACCCGGTCGGCGATCCGGCTCCTGGCCCGTTCCCTCATTCCCGCAGTCCCTTAATCCCGCAGTCCCTTAGCCCCCCAGTCCTTCAGCCCCTCAGCCACTGCCTCGACCGACGCCGCCACGACGAGCTAGAGGCTAGGAACTAGCAGCTAGAAGCTGTTCTTCGTCTCGCCGACCCGCTACCTCGGCGCAGGCACGAACCTGCCGGTCTTCTCATTCTTCCACCCGTCCCCCACCCACACATCGCCTACCTCTGGCTTCTCCTCCACCCACTCCGGCTCCGAAGCCAGCAACTCCGCAAAGGAAGGTCCCGGCCGTTTCTTCTTCTTTTTCTCTTGCGGCTTGCGCTGTGTCTTGCGCTCGGCCAGTTTCACCAGCAGCAGCGTGCTGTCTACCTTCCCCGCCTGCGCTTTTTCCAGCAGCAGATCCGCCAGCGTCTCGCTGGCGCTCCCCAGCCGCTGGTCCGCCGCCTTCTCCAGCCGCTTCAGCCCGTTCCCGCGTTTTTTCTTTTCGGGCTTCGCCTCCACAGCCGCTCGCCCCTCCATCTTTTCCGTTTCCTGTTTCCCGCTCGCTTCTCCCAGCCCCGAGCCCGCAACGAATTTTCCGTTCACCCTCTTCGGCCCGGGCACAACCCTCCTTGCCCTCTTGGCCCCTGCCTTCTTCGCCGCCACTATTCCCGCCTTTATCTCCGCCATCTCGCCGCCTATCCCCACCTCTCCGTGCGCCATCGACCCGCCCAGGAGCAGCCCGCAAAAAAATCGGGAAGCCTCCCCAGCCTCCCGCGCTCTCTAAGTCCCTTAGTCCCTCAGTCCCTTAGTCCCTTAGCCCCTCAGTCCCTCAGTCCCTTAGTCCCTTAGTCCCTTAGTCCGTCAGTCCCTTAGTCCCTTAGTCCCTGCACCTAACACTTTCCTCCACAACCTCTCCTCCGCCACGTACTCGAGCGTCCTGCCGTTCAATGGCACCACACCGTACACCACTTTGCAGCCCATCGCCTCCGCCATCCGCCCCAGCGACCGCATCGAGATGGTCTGCTTCCGCTCGCTCGCCTCAAAATCGTTCACCGTCGATCGCCCCACCCCCATCCTCTCCGCAATCTCTTTCACGGGAATCGACAGCGCTTGCCGTATCGCCCGTAGCAGCCCATTTGTCGGATTCGCCTCCCTCGCCGCAATTCGGAAGGCCTTCATCTCCGCATCCAGTTTCTTTCGCGTCAGCTTCCGCTCCATCTCGACCATAACTTGCCGCCTCGCTCTCCCGACCTCTGATCCCACAGTAGCGAAAAGTGTGGTAATTATCTGCAAAACGCGGTCCAGAAAGTTGTTTTTAGAGGCCCTTTTTCACTTTTACGCACGCCTGGAATCGGACATTGCGCAGCAATCTGATCCGCTGGAACTGGACGTCATCCAAAATATGTCCGGCTCGGACCGGTCATTTCCTTTGAGTGGAGCATTCTCGCTCAATTTGTCGCCGTATACCCGGGCAATTTCCGCCCATTTTGTTCGGCTAAAAGCGGTCATCTGGCGCGCGAGGCCGGGAAGCCTTTTCGCTCCCCTGCTCCCTTGTTCCCTTGCTCCCTCGCTCCCTCGCTCCCTCGCTCCCCGCCTCCCCGCCCAAGTGAAATAGACTTGTCTCGACGACCATTTCTCCCGCGAAGGAATCTGCTCCCTTGAAAAAAATCAGTCTCCTCACCCCAGCCGCCGCCGCGCTGAAGCGCCCCCTGCTTCACGGTCTCGCCGTCCTCCTACTGGCTATTGGCTACTGGCTACTCCCTGCCTCTTCCCTCCCTGCGCTTGCGCAGAAGCTTCAGCTGATGCCGCAAGCGCAGGCGCCCGTGCCCCTCTCCCTTGAAGACCGGCGCAAGGCCCTCAGCGACCTCTTCCACGAGTACTGGGAGGACCGGCTCAGGCACGATCCCGAGTTTGCCTCGTCCCTCGGCGATAAGCGTTACAACGATCAGACCAGCGACTACTCCGTGCAGGCGGTGAACGACGCGCTGGCGCGGGAGCAGAAGTTCCTGCTGCGCCTGGCGGCCATCGACCCCACCGGGTTCACTGACCAGGAGAAGACGAGCCAGGACCTGCTCATTCGACGATTTGAATTGGACGAGGAGGGCGCGGAGTTCAAGGAGTGGGAGATGCCGGTGAACCAGATGGGTGGCATCTACAGCGACTATCCGCGGCTGGCGGCCATGCTGAGCTTTGAGACCGTGAAAGACTACGACCATTGGATTGCGCGCCTTCATGCGTTGCCCGCGGCCTTTGCGCAGGTGACGGAGAACATGTCGATCGGCATGGAGGATGGCCGCGTGCCGCCGAAGTACCTGCTCGAAAAGGCGCTCGACGAGGTGAAGCAGCTCGGCAATCAGAAGCCTGAAGACTCGCCGCTCGCCCTGCCCCTCAAAGCGTTTCCCGCATCCATTCCCGCCGCCGAGCAGGAGCGCATCAAGACCGCAATGCTCGATGCGATCACGAAAGAGGACCTCCCCGCCTACCTGCGCTTCGCGCGTTTCCTTGAGGTGAGCTACATTCCCGCAGGCCGCACCAAGCCCGGCATCGATGCCCTGCCCGACGGAAAGAAGTACTACCAGTTCTTGATCGAACAGACCACGACCACCAGCCTTACCGCGGACCAGATTCACCAGATCGGTCTGGACGAAGTAAAGAAAGACGAAGCCGAGATGCTGGCCATTGCGCAGAAGCTCGGCTTCCAGGACCTGAAGAGCTTCCGCGAAAGCCTGAAGAGCAATCCCAAGCTGCACCCGGCTTCGGCCGATGCCCTGCTCGACACCTATCGCGGCTACCTGAAGCCCATTCAGGCCAAGCTGCCTGAGCTTTTCGGCACGCTGCCCAAGGCGCCGTTTGAGGTGGTCCCGGTGCCCGATTACATGGCCAAGACCTCGGCGCCCGCGTACTACCAGCCGGGCACGACGGACGGCAGCCGGCCGGGACGGCTATTCATCGACACTTATAACGCCACCGAGCGCAATCTGTATGGCGTAGAATCCATCGCCTATCACGAGGGCATTCCCGGCCATCATCTGCAGATTTCCATCGCGCACGAGCTCACGGGGTTGCCGGAGTTCCGCAAGTACGGGCGCTACACGGCCTACACCGAGGGTTGGGGACTCTACGCCGAGCGGCTGGGCAAAGATGTGGGCTTTTACCAGGATCCCTACTCCGATTACGGTCGCCTCGAGGGCGACATCTGGCGCGCCATCCGCCTGGTCGTCGATACCGGCGTCCACTCCGAAGGCTGGACCCGCGAGCAAATGGTCCAGTATTTCCACGACCACTCCAATGTGGATGAAACCAGCGTGCAGGCCGAAGTGGACCGCTACATCGCATGGCCCAGCCAGGCGCTTGCCTACAAGATCGGCCAGTTGAAGATTCTGGAGCTACGCGACCGCGCGCAAAAAGCCCTGGGTCCGAAGTTCGACATCCGCGCCTTCCACGACCAGGTGCTGGACGCGGGCGCGCTGCCGCTCGACGTACTGGAGCAGCGCATCGACGCATGGATCGAGAAAAGCAGGGAGCAAGGGAGCAAGTGAGCGAGGGAGCGAGGACAACTAAGCCAATTCCATTCAAGTCGGTACCCGCAGTTGGCTGGGGCAATGGCGAAAGCGTCGTTGGTTCGTAAATGCACGACCGCCGGAGGTGGTCGTTGATGGCGCAAAGGTGTCATTGACTGAACGGAATCAGGACAGTATTGTCCCATAATAATAACCATGATTTAGGTCAGGCGACGTTTGTTGCTCCCCCTTTAACCGATTTGGAGCCGCTGCCGCCGTGGGCTGGCCTGAGGGTACCGCCGTGTTCCTGCCAGAGGTGGACCATGTTTAGCATTCTGCTCGAATTCACCCTTGCTGCATCCGCCGCAGTCTACCTGGGCTATCGGATCGCGAGTATCCGCCAGCGGCGAAAAATCGCATGGGAACTGCTTACGACCCACTTACCGCCAAAGGTTCCTGGCTCGGAGCTATTGGATCAATTCTGTTTGGATGAAGGGCAGGCTACCACATTGAAGAGGTGGAGGAGCGTTCAGGGCGCTGGCCTGTGGTCGATGTACGTGAATGCCGGTGTCATGCTCGAGATCGCCGATGTTGCAGCCCAAAACTGCACGGGGGTTGATCCGGGGCTTCTTGCAGCCCTACGGAACGACGCCATGCAGATTCGCACCTGCGCGCTGATGGAGCTTACGAAATACGCCTGCGGTCAGTTGAGTGAACGGGCCATTGCGAATGCGGCCAGCGCGGCGACATACTACGCCGACATGTTGTCCAGGACGGCACAACTGCTGGAGGGGAATAGACCCGAGTTAGCTCTCGGTTTCGCCAACTCGATGCGGTAACGCAGTTCTCGCTTTTGAACCTTATGGCTGGGAAGATAATGTCCGCTTAAAAGCGGACATTATTTTTGCAAATTAACGGCTTATAGCACGACATTCTGAGCGGAGAAATCGGTTTTGCCTTAAATGACCACTCGTAACCGGACATATTTATGGAAGTGACCAGCTAGAAGCAAACAAATTCATGCCAGATGTCCACATCTGACCGGACGAAAAAGTGAAAAAATGCCATCTAAACGGCGTTAGAAGCGCGCTTTTCGCACGTTTTGACACATACTTGCGCACGATCGGCGAGGGGTCGCTGCTGCACTTCAATGGCTCCCCGCGGCATCATCGGCGCCGGCAGCTTCGAATCAGAGGCCGCCGCTCATTGTGCAGGAAACTGGTAGCCTTCGTGCCGAAAAAGTTTGATGCAGGCCTCCACGGCCTCTGGGTCGTACAGGGCGCCACTTTTCGACAACACTTCATCCAGCGCGGCATCAATGCCAAGTGAGGGACGGTAGGGCCGATGCGAGCTCATGGCCTCAACCACATCCGCAACCGCCAGGATGCGGGATTCGAGAAAGATCTCATCCGCCTTCAATCCCTGCGGATATCCTGAGCCATCCAGCCTCTCGTGATGCTGGAGAATCATCTGCGCGATCGGCCATGGGAACTGAACGTTCTTCACGATCTCATAGCCAAGCTGCGCGTGCTCCTTGATAAGGTTGTACTGGTTTACCGTCAAGCGGCCGGGTTTGCACAGAATCTCGGCGGGAATGCCAATCTTGCCCAGGTCGTGAATACCGGCCGCCAGGCGAAGACCCTGCGTCCGTACCCTCGAAAGGCCAAGCTTGCCCGCGATGGCCACGCAAAGATCCGCCACCCTGCGCTGGTGACCCGCGGTGTAGGGGTCGCGCTGGTCCACGGTTTCCGCGATGACCTGGATGGTCTGTTCCAGGCTCGCGCTCAGGCTCTCCTGATACTGCGTCTTTGCCAATGCATTGCGCAGCGTGGTGATGCCGAATCCCAGTGCCGACGCGACCTGATCCATCAGCCTGCGTTCCGCATCGGTCCAACGGCTCACTCTGACTCCATACGCCGTCAGACAGGCCTTTTCGCCCTCAAAATGCCGAAAGGGGATGGCAATTGAAGACATGTACCCGCGTTTCATCGCTTCTTCGCGCCAGGGAGCGGTCGTCCGATCAACTGCGAAGTCTCCCACTACAGCAATTTCCCCGGTCAAAATACAGCGCCCTGTCGGGCCCTGGCCGCGTTTCGTGTCCGCCCATGTGAGATTGATCAGCTTCAGGTACCCGTCCTCATGCCCGTAATGCGCCACCGGAAGAATGCGTTTTTCCGGTCCCTCTTTTGCAAAGCCAACCCAGGCCATCCTGTAGCCGCCCACCTCGACCACGATCCTGCAGTACTCGGTCAGCAGCTCCTCTTCGGTTTTCGCGTGCAGCAGCGCCTCATTCATCTCGCTCAGCATGTGCAGCTCGCGGATCTTTGCGCCCAGGTCGACCCCCAGCGCCTTCTGCTTGGTAATGTCCTCCATGAATCCCTGGTAATAAAGCGCCTTGCCATCCGGGCCGCAGATTTTGCGCTCCGACAAGATGCCCCAAAAAAGCGTTCCGTCCTTGCGTCGGAATTGACGAGGACCGCTGCGCGCTTCTCCTTGTTGGTCCACAACTACCATAAAGGCGACGCGCTCTGCAGGGTAGAACCATACCTGGCCGCCCCAATCGTTGAGGACAGAAATTGCCTCCCCCGGCGAGTCGTAACCAAGCAGCCTTGCCCCGGCCGGGTTCACGGCAATTGTCTTGCCCTCTCTTGTGATGCGATAGATGGCCTCCGGCGCGAACTCGAAGATTTCGCGATACTGCTCTGCCGTTCGGTGCAACGCGTCTGCGGAGGATTTCTGCCGCGTCACGTCCTTGCCAAAAACGGAGACACCGACCTTCTGGCCATCCTGAATCATAGGGCTGAAGGTCATCTCAAGGTTGCGGCCGTCCGCGAGTCGATACTCGGATGAGCATGGGCCCTCGCGAAGCGCTTTATCATAGAGGGGAGGGAAAAATGCCGCCTTCTTGGACGGAAACAGATCGTGCGGACTCATTCCGGAGGCGACCTTCACTCCAACCTCGCGCGCGAAAGCGCCGCTGAGCACATTGTTGAAGGTTACGAGGCGGTGATTCAGATCGACGGACCAGATGACATCCTGGGTGCTCTCAATCAAGGCGGCCAGGTGCGCGGTGGCAAAGGCCTGCGGCTGTTTTTTTTGTGACTTCTCGCGAGATGTGGGCTCTTTTGCCATCTTGGCGTCCTAGAGCCATACAAGGCCATTAGGCCATCTTGAGTGGCGGCACATCTGGTCAACATTGCTCACTTTGGAGGGAGCTGCCGCACACGACCGCAGCCGCCAGATTTGCATGCGGACGGAGCACGGGGAAAGCGTTAATCCTTATGGACTTCCGCTGAAGAGTCGCTTCGCTGCTCGGGTGAAAGCTGCACGGGACGAGCGCGGCTTCGCAGCAGCCCGCAAGCTTTTTCAGGGCGTCGGGAAACCCGCCGCGTTGGTGCGGACATAGGTCGTCGAGGCGCCGTTCGAGGTGGCGACGAACTGGTTAGGGTTCAGGAACCGGATACTGTTGGTGGTCTCGACGCCCATCGCCGCCGGCGGCTGGAGCGGCGTGCAGGCGCCCCCGATGCAGTTCTGTTTCGGCGAGTAATCCTGCCACGTGTAGCTCAGCGTGCCCTGCGCGGCGTTGAACTGGTAGACACCCGTGAGCATGAAGCTCATTCCCATGCGATTCTGGGTCGTCGACTGGATGCGGCCGTTGGCCGTGAAGTTGGTAGTGATCATGATCCCGCCCGGCAGGTTCCAGTTCACCGTCGCAGACCAGGTGCCGACCAGGGCCTGAGAAGACTGCGTCTGGATCGGCTGCGCCTGCGATGCAAGCGGGGCCGGCGGCCCCCCCGATGGCGCCGCCGCAACCGCATTCGGCGCGGACGGTACAAAGCATGCCAGGACCAGCGCGCCCAGCAGAGGAAGTAGGTTACGGGCCATATCGCCTCCCCGAAACAGCTAAATTTCAGCCTCCACTTTATCAGATTTCAGTAGCTGTCTCATCGGGTGAGAACTGCACGGGCTGACCGCGGCTTCGCAGCAGACGTGATTTCCCGAAAAATAGGTGGGCAGATTGCGGCATGCGACCTGCCCTCAGAACGACCGCGCTGGCGGGGCGCTTACTCACACTCACACTCGCACTCACACGGACCTACGGGGACTCTTCAGACTGAGTGACCGCGCTCTGCGATTGGCCAAACTGAAACTGCAGGAGCCAGGTGCTCGGAACAGCGCGGCCGTCAACTTTTGCGGGTGTAAACTTCCAGTTCTGCGCTGCGTGCAGGGCCTGGTTGGCGAAGTAGCTGCTTGGGCCCGGCCAGTCGATGGAAGCCTGGGAGACATTGCCTTCAGGATCGACCTCGACACGGATTTGTACTTTGAAGTGGCCTTGAACGGCGCCAACGATCTTTGCTGGTATGTCGGGCAGGGTCTGGTGCGTAACCAGTCCCTTGACAACACCGCCTTTGGCGTTGGCCGCCACTGGCGCCGGCGCCGGCCGCGCAGTTGGCGCTCGAGATGGTGCGGGAGCAGCGGTCGCACTTGATGCTGGCGCCGCGGCGGGCTGCGGGACCGAAGGTTGTGACACGAACGCAGGGGAGTCCGGGGTCAAGTTCCAGCCGAATACAAAAGCGGCACACATAAGCAACAGGACCAGAACCACGCCGGCGAGAATCATGGCGCGGTATCCAAAAGACGCGGACCGGTCAACGATGACTTCGGCGGCCTGGACGGCAGGTTCCGCAACCTGGGGAGGATTGAGGAGCGCTTCGATGCCGGCAAGGGTGCAGCGGCGCTCTGGATCGGTGCGCAGGCATTCCCGGCAGATGGTGAAGAAGGGCTCGGGAAGGTTGGCCGGTATTTCCGGTTCATCGTCTTGCGATCTGTCCCAGGCAGGTAGTTGCTGTGTCAGGGCTTCGACGAGAAGGATGCCGAGCGACCAGATATCGGCCGCGGGGACCGCATTTCCGGCGCCGGCTTCCGGCGGATCGTAGATGCTGCGTGAGCGCGAGCGCCAGCCGAAGTCTGGCGAGAGCTTAACCTGGTCATCGATGACCATGATGTTGGTTGGCCTGAGATGACCGTGCGTGAGACCGCGCTGGTGAAGATAGGAGAGGGCGCCCAATACGGGGCCGAGCATTTCCCGGGCTTCCCGGGGCGAGAGGGGACGATCGGGAAGGATCTGGGAGAGGGTTTCATCGGCATACTCGGTTACGACGTAGAGCAGATCTTCACCCTCAAATTCACAGCGTCCGGCATAAAAAAGCGGCATCAGATGAGGATGGGAGAGGGTCTCGGCTACTTCCCATCGAGCGATGGTGGACGGTAAATCCACAGATTCGAAGGGGAAGATTTTAATGGCGGCTTTTTGCGTTCGGCCATCATCAAGCTCGGTTAAATAGGCAGAGCTCCACTGGGTCCCGCCTAACTCCTGGAGAAGTGGGAATCTTCCGTCGATGATGGGCTCGACAGAAATGGCGTCAGAGAAGGTCGCACTCATGGTGGACACGATTTTAACCGCGTTCGCGGCATGCGCGGTTATGCAAAATTGACCTGCTTGTGACGTAAGTACTCTAGCGGGCGGTGAGGTGTTTGGGAGACCCCGGCGGCAATATCTCCCTCCGTCGTCCCGGAGGGGAACACCTGTTATTGGGATGCGATCTTCCGGCGGGTGGATTCGGCGCAGGGGGCCGCGGCGCAGTGACTGCCGATAAGGAAAATCCCCCGCCCAGCGTGATATTCTTTCCGGTTCCCATTCAGGGCGGTTGATGCCGCCAATCTATTGTTGCCGGTGCGGCTAAAGCAACGGCTGGAGAGGGTTGTATGAAGCGTTTCATTGTTTTGATTGGTCTGCTTTTGGCATTCGAGTGCGGCTTGCATGCGCAGGCCGCGGCGCCTGTGGATGTGAAAGTGTGCGACGTGGTGAAGAATCCGGCGTCGTTCGATGGCAAAATGGTTCGCATCAAGGGCACGGTGGTGGCTGGGTTCGATGAGTTCATGATCAAGGATGCGACCGACCCCAACTGCGGATACCAGGTAAACGGAATCTGGCTTTCCTATCCACAAGGTTCGAAGGCCAAGTCCGGTCCGGTGGCGATGGTGATGGCGCAGCCGGCGCACAACTTCGCCGGGACCTGGAAGGCCCCGACGCGCACGCCGGTAACGCTCGACAAGAGCAAGGACTTCAAGCAGTTCGACTCGCTGCTTGCGCAGCCGCACCAGAAGGGCGCCGACATGTGCCTGGGGTGCGCGCGCTACGAGGTGACGGCGACGCTGGTGGGCCGGCTGGATACCGTGGCCGACGCGGTGATCAAGCGCGATGCCTCCGGCAAGATCGTGGGCTTTGGCGGATTCGGCAACATGAACGCCTATCCCGCGCGGCTGGTGCTCGCTTCGGTGTCGGACGTGACGCCGAAGGAGATCGACTATTCCAAAACCGACGCCATCACCAAGGGCGATGCGGCGCTGACCCCGCCTCCCGGGAGCGGTCCCGAATTCGACGACCCCTTTGCCGTGGCGATACGGCTGGCTTCGCACGTCGCAGCAGGCCCGGCGGCCGAGCAGGCCCAGAAGGACGTTGCGCAATTTCCCAAGGGGAAGGAGCAGAACGGCGTGAGCGTTGTTTTCGGAGTAGGCAATGAGGTCGCGCCCGATGGTCCGGGCGCCAAGGATTCTCCTGACGGCGTTCTCTACAACTGCGTCCTCAACCGCGATCACTTGCAGGGGCCCTCGATCGTGGTGGCGCTGTTCCACGTAGGCCAGCACGTTGCGGATCTGCGCAGCCCGAAGCCCGACAGCGCGGACCTCCCGTTCCTCATTAACGAGAATGATGCCTGGGTGGTCACTTCGATTGCAGCCATCGTCGGCGGCCAGAAATACCTCACACTACCCGGCGGGTACCTGTTCTGGAATACCGCCTGGCCGGTCACTCAGCGCGACGACAATATGGAAGCGGCGCTGAAGGACTTCCTGAGCAACGAAGCGCTGTTGAGCAGATAGGCCCTACGCACCATCGGCTCCAGGCACTGAGGCGTCGGCTCGGTTACGGCCAGTGCCTTCTGGCATGCGGCCAACCGCAACAAGCCTGCGCGATGAGGCCGGTGGGCGCGTATTCTTGAATCTGCACCACAATTTACGTCGAGAACTTATGTGGGGGAAAAGAGAAAAAATGGCTGAGATCGCCGTGGAGGCGCCGGAAATTCCGGCGCAATTGCCGAAGGTTTGCGTGGCCGTGCTGGGCGCCGGCAAAATGGGCGGCATTCTGCTGCAGGCATTTCTGAAAGAGAACCTGTTTGCCGCCGACAAGATTCACGCCACCGTGGGCCACGCCGAGCGGGCGCTGGCGCTGAGCACGCAGTGTGGCGTAGACGTGAGCACGAACAACGTCGAGGCCGCGCGCAAGGCCGACCTGATCCTGATCGGCGTAAAGCCCGTCCAGGTTCCGGATCTGATCGCGGAAATCAAGCCCGCGCTCACGCCGGCCAAGCTGCTGGTGTCGTTTGCCGCGTCGGTCAAGACGCGCGCCATCGAGGAGGCTGCAGGCATGGAGATTGCCGTGGTGCGGGCCATGCCCAACACGCCTTCCGCGTTGGGCGCGGGAGTGGCTGCCCTGTGCCGCGGGCGCTTTGTGAAGGACGATCAGATGGCGCTGGCCGAGCGCATGTTCGCGACTGTGGGCCGCACCGTGCTGGTGGACGAAAAGCACATGGACGCGGTGACCGGGCTTTCCGGCTCAGGACCGGCGTATCTCTACATCATTATTGAAGCGCTGGCCGAGGCGGGTGTGAAAGTGGGCCTGCCGCGCGACATTGCCACGCAACTGGCCGCGCAAACCGCCTACGGCGCGGCGAAGATGGTGCTTGAGACCGGCTATCATCCGGCGCTGCTCAAGGATGCCGTGACCACCCCGGCGGGATGCACCATTGACGGCATTCTGGAGCTCGAAGAGGGCGGATTGCGCGTGACGCTCATCAAGGCCGTGATGCGGGCGACGGAGCGCGCACGGCAGTTGGCCGCTGGATAGTCTCGGATTGATTTCCTTGCCCATCCAACGCCCAACCTGGCTTCCTAAATACTTGCCCGAACTTGACGGGCTGCGCGGCCTGGCGATTCTCGCGGTTGTCCTCTATCACTGCAATCCGCGGCTCCAGGGCACATGGATCTACGGTGCCTCGCTCTGGGGCTGGGCCGGCGTCATTCTTTTCTTCGTTCTCAGCGGCTTCCTCATTACATCGATCCTGCTCACTACGCGCGACAAGCCGCGCTACTTTCACAACTTTCATGCGCGCCGTGCGCTGCGCATCTGGCCCGTCTATCTGCTGCTGCTGATCGTGGTCTATTTGAACGCGCCGTGGTTCATCGGTCCCGGCGTGTGGGATGCGATCAAGACCGCGCCGTGGCTGGCTTACATTTTTTGCGTGCAGAACCTGTTTCATCTCACGCTTCCGCCGGCCATCGGTCCCACGTGGGCGCTGGCCATCGAGGAGCAGTACTACTTTGCGTGGGCGCCGCTGGTGCGCGTGCTGCGCAGGCCGTGGATGCTCGCCGTGGTGCTGATCGGTACGCTGGTTGCCTCTCCGCTCGTGCGCAATGCCAATCTGCATTGGATGACGTCGACCAACACGCTCATCCACCTGGACGGCATTGCGTGGGGCAGCCTTCTGGCCATCGCGTTGCACACCCTGCCGCTCAGCCGGCGCACGTGGCTCGGGATGGGCCTGGGCGGCTTCGCGCTGGGATTTCTGGCGGCGGGCACCATCGCCGGCGGCACCGCGTATCTCGATTCCGCGCTGGCCCTGGGTTTTGCCGGAATGGTGCTGGCGCTCATCGCGTCCACGGGCGCGCGCAACCCCATCAACGCAGTGCTGCGCGGCGGCCCTGCTGCCTTTTACGGCCGCATCAGCTACGGCCTTTATATGATGCACATCTCGGTCTTCGTTTTCACCGGCTCCTTCGATGCGGCGATGGACCGTCACGGCTACGGCATAGCGGGCAATTTGGCGGTGGTTGCCGTGCGTCTGCTTGTGAGCACGCTGGTGGCTGCGGCGCTCTGGTACGGATTCGAATCGCAGATCCTCAAATTGAAAAAGTATTTTTGAGACCGCACGCTTCCTGTAAATGGGTGGTGGGTCGGTTTAAATTGGTCGTGAAAAGGCACGACTTCAGTCGTGCCCTTTCACGAAACCATTTATGAAACAAGCTTTACTCAAACTGACCCACTACCCGGAAATAGCGCCGAAGGCGGGGTTGAGTTATCCTCATCTGTTCTCAAAAAGGAGACTCGGTCATGTCTCGTATTGGTCTGTCTTCATTTTTCTGCGCTATGCTCTGCCTTCCCTTGTACGGAAGCGGGAGCGGACAAACCGCGCCCGGCTCGGGTGCGCCGATGACGACCATTCGCACCAGCTCCGATCTTGTCGTGGTCGATGTGGTGGCGAGCGACTCCCAGCAAAACCCCGTGCACAAGCTCACCTCCGCGGACTTCACGGTGCTTGAAGACGGCAAGCCGCAAACGGTGAAGATCTTCGAGGAACATCAGACGCAAACCTCCGCTCCGCTGCCGCCAGCTCCCAAACTCGATCCCGGCATCTTCACGAACTATTCGATTGCGCCCGCCAACGGCGCTCTCAACATTCTGCTGCTTGACAAGTTGAACACGCCCATGGACGCGCAAACCGTGGTGCGCGACCAGGTGCTGAAGTACCTCAAGCAGGTGCCGCCGGGCACGCGTATCGCCATTTTCTCGCTGACTACTGAATTGAAGCTGCTGCAGGGATTCACATCAAATCCCGAATTGCTGCGCGCGCTCGTGGAAGGCAAAAAAGGCAATCAGGGCGCATCGCCGCTGATGAATAACGCGATGGAAGGCGATCAACCGGGCGCCGACGACCCGATGTACGACACCATGGCCGATGCGCTGGGCAACGATCCCGACGCCGCGATGATCCTGGCCAATCTGCAGCAGTTTGAGGTTGAGCAGCAGTCATTCCAGTTGCAGCTCCGCGCCCGCTATACGCTGGACGCGCTCAATCAGCTGGCGCGCTACATGAGCGGGCTTCCCGGCCGCAAGAACCTGATTTGGTTTTCCGGCTCGTTTCCCGTGAACATTCTGCCCGATCCCGATTTGGTGAGTTCGTCTATGACGCCGTCCACAGTACGCGGCGCCTTTACGCCTGATCCGTTTGCAGGGGTGGCTTCGATGGAGGACGAATTCAGGGAAACCGTGGATCTATTGGCGCGCAGCCAAGTGGCCGTGTATCCCATCGATGCGCGCGGGCTGATGGGGAATCCGACGTTGAGCGCGATGCAGAGTGGCTCAACCATGAACAGAAAGCCAAATGGATTTGCCAACGCGAACACAAAATTCTTCCAGCAAACCACCGAAGAACACGGCACCATGGAGCAGATGGCTCAAGCCACGGGCGGAAAGGCCTTTGTGAATACCAACGGCCTGAAAGAAGCCGTGGAAAAGGCCATCGAAGCGGGGTCGAATTACTACACCATTGCCTATACGCCCACCAACCGGAAGTGGAACGGCGACTACCGCAAGATCCAGGTGAGGCTCGACCGTACGGGAGTGACGCTGGCCTACCGCCGCGGTTATTTTGCCGACGATCCCAATGCGCCCGCGCAAAAGAGTCAGGCGCAAAACGCCAAGCCCGACCCTAACCAGTACAGCGCCCTCCGCGCCGCCATGCTGCACGGCGGACCGGAACCCACCGAGCTGATCTTTGCGGCCAGTGTGCGGCCTGCCTCAACAGAACCTGAGGCGGAACTCGTGCCGGGCAACCAGGCCGGCAAGAAAATCTCCGGACCCTATCGCCGCTACGCCGTCACCTTCATCACCAATCCGAAAGAATTGAACTGGACCGTGACCCCCGACGGCGCACATCGCTGCACGCTGGAATTCATGACCTTTGTCTACGATGGCGACGGAGCGCGCATCAACGTCCAGTACAACGGCATCGGCGCAGCAATTCCGGAGGCGCAATTTGCCTCGGTCGAGAACGGCAATATCAAGTATGTGCAGCAGATCAGCGTTCCCGCAAAGGGTGAGTACTACTTGCGCCTCGGCATGCGCGACGTCGGCAGCGATCATGTGGGCGCAGTGGAGTTTCCCGTGGACTCGGTGGCCAAGCTGCCCCCCGTTGCGGTACCTTTGCCTGCGCCGCCGCCGCAACCGAAGTAACTTGAGTAGCTCCTAGTAGGGCCAGCGGCCGACGATGACGAAAAGCGCGAGCAGGAAGGTGGCAACGGCGGCCGCAGCCGGTTGCCTGCGGCGGATGTGATAGGTTCCGGCCCCCACCATGAGAAGCGCCAGGCCCGCGGCGCAGCACCGTGCAATCAGGTACTCGGGGGCCATGCCGTCTGGCGTATACATGTCGGGCATGAGCACGCCAAACGCCAGCACCACCTCGATGAAGCCGATGATCATGGTCCCGATAGGCGCCATCGTGCTATGAATTTGCGTTCGATTCTCATGCGCCTGCATCAGCGGTGTTAACGCAAGAAGCTTGAACGTCCCAGAGATGAGGAACACGCACGCCAGAGCTACCTGTCCGATCCAGATTAAGCCGCTCATTCGTCCTGGCCTCCCAGCTTTCTCGTGCCCGCGCACGCGGGTTGCACAACTCCAGTGGCCGCACTGGATGAAAGACAGCCGAAGAACAACCTACGAGCCGGCGATTCGCAGGCGGGCCCTGTCCCTGGGCACTTCCCGCGCTCCCAATGCGGGGTCAGAGTAGCCCCTGATTGATAAAGATATTATAAGGAAACCATGAATTCGTCACTACCGGTGACTCAGAATGCGCTCGAGCGCATCCCAACGGCACGGTTTAACCGCCGGGATCCTGATTTGGGCAGCGACGAATCCAGGGTTGAGGTTTCAGGATCGAGCCATCGCGAAGATTCGTAAGTGCCTGTAAACAGATGCTACAGCGGATCCACAATTGCTGCACCTCGGAGCAATAACCGCTAAGTGGGTTTTTCCTTAAGAAAAACCCACCTTGTGCAACAGCCGGAAAGGGCACATGAATTGTGGAACCGCTCGAGGGTCTGCTCATGCTAGTGCGGCCAGCGTCCCACGATCACGAAGAGCGCGAGCAGGAAAGTGGCGATGGCGGGCGAAGCCGATTCCCTGCGCCGGAGGTGATAGATGGTGGCGCCAATCATCAGCAGCGCAAGGCACCCGGCCGCCACACGAACCAGAAGGTAATCGACGCTGAGCGCATCCGGAGTCCATGCTGGCGGCAGAATGACGCCAATTGCTCCGGCAATTTCCAGCAGGCCCACCACAGCGCCCTGCGCCCTGGACACCTTGATGGGAGCGGTTTTGCGCCGCTGCTCAATCGTCGTGATCAGCGATCTATACGCGAGCAGCTTGGCCGCTCCGGTAATAAAAAAGACGGCGGCAAGCACGATCTGCCCGATCCAAATCAGCGTGTTCACTTGTCCTGGCCTCCTTCATCCTTTCTTTATTTGTGCGCGATGCGAGCGGCCGCTTGGACGACCGTAGCCCCCGATTGAACCCCGAATGCAACTCGCCTGTCAAGGTGAACAGCGGCACACGGTGCGCGGCCGTTCCTCAATTGTCGTCAGGCCCGCGTGCGTGTTTATCAGATTACAGCCGTCATTTCACGTGTATGTGACTTCAATCACCCGGCGGGTCACGCCGCGGCTGCTACGCTTGAAGCAGCACGCAAATCCCCCTTTTGCGAGGTGCACCATGCTCGAAACTGCCACGTGTGAGAGTGCGATTCAGGGCCCGTTGAGCCCGGACTTGCTCGCCCAAATGAACGCTTACTGGCGGGCAGCGAATTATCTTTCCGTTGGCCAGATCTATCTCAAGGACAATCCTCTGCTGGAGCGGCCGCTGACGCTCGACGACGTGAAGCCGCGGCTGCTGGGTCACTGGGGCACCACGCCGGGCTTGAATTTTCTTTATGTGCACTGGAACCGGCTCATCCGCGAGCGCGGGTTGAACATGATCTTCGTGATCGGCCCAGGGCACGGCGGCCCGGGAATTGTTGCGAACACCTATCTCGAAGGATCGTATTCGGAGATTTATCCCTACATCGGCCAGGACACGGACGGCATCAAGCGGTTGTTCCGGCAATTCAGCTGGCCCTACGGCATTCCCAGTCATGTGGCGCCGGAAACGCCGGGCTCCATCCACGAGGGCGGCGAACTGGGCTACTCGCTGGTGCACGCTTACGGCGCGGCCTTCGACAATCCCGATCTGATTGTGGCTTGCGTAGTTGGCGATGGCGAATCGGAGACCGGGCCTCTGGCCACAAGCTGGCACTCGAACAAATTTTTGAATCCCGCAACCGACGGCGCGGTACTGCCCATCCTGCATCTGAACGGCTACAAGATCGCCAATCCCACGGTGCTCGCGCGCATCCCGCATGCGGAGCTGGAAGACCTGATGCGCGGATACGGGTATGAGCCGTTCACGCTCGAAGGCGACGATCCGGCGGTGATGCACCAGCAGGCCGCCGCCATTTTCGATCGCATCTTCGATCGCATCGCGGCCATCCAGAAAGCCGCGCGCAAGGACGGATCAACGGAGCGGCCCGCGTGGCCCATGCTCATCATGCGCACGCCCAAAGGCTGGACGGGACCGAAGTTTGTCGACGGCAAGCCGGTGGAAGGCACGTGGCGCGCGCACCAAGTGCCGCTGGCCGAGCTACGCGAGAAGCCCGAGCACCTGCGCCAGCTCGAAGAGTGGATGCGCAGCTACAAACCGGAGGAGTTGTTCGACGACAAAGGCCGGTTGCGCGCGGACCTCGCAGAGATCGCACCCAAAGGCCGCCTGCGCATGGGCATGAACGAGCACGCCAACGGTGGACTGCTGCTGCAGCCGCTCATCGTCCCCAACTTCCGCGACTTCGCCGTGAAGATCGAGGGGCGCGGGCAGCACGATGTGGAATCGACGCGTATTCTCGGCCACCTGCTGCACGCGGTTATGCAAGCCAACAGGGAGCAGAAGAATTTCCGCGTCTTCGGTCCCGATGAAACCGCCTCGAACCGTCTCCAGGACGTCATCGTCGGAACCGGCAAACGTTGGATGGCGGAGACGCTGCCCGTCGACGAGGAGTTGTCGCCCACCGGCCGCGTGATGGAAGTGCTGAGCGAGCACCTGTGCGAGGGGTGGCTCGAAGGCTACCTGCTCACCGGCCGCTACGGACTCTTCAATTGCTACGAGGCCTTCATCCACATCATCGACTCCATGGTGAACCAGCACGCCAAGTGGCTGAAGACCACGCGCGAAATTCCCTGGCGCAAGCCCATCGCTTCGCTCAACTACCTGCTCAGCTCGCTGGTGTGGCGGCAGGATCATAACGGCTTCTCGCACCAGGATCCGGGCTTCATCGATCACCTGGTGAACAAGAAGGCCGACGTGGTGCGCATTTATCTGCCGCCCGACGCCAATACCCTGCTCTCGGTGTCCGATCACTGCCTGCGCAGCCGCAATTACATCAATTTAATCGTGGCCGGCAAGCAGCCGGCGCCGCAGTGGCTCACGATCGACGAGGCCATCGCGCATTGCACTACCGGTTTAGGAATATGGCCGTGGGCGTCAAACGACGGCGGCAACCCCGATGTGGTGATGGCCTGCTGCGGCGACGTGCCCACCATGGAGACTCTTGCCGCGGTCATGCTTTTGCGCGAACGCATTCCCGATCTGCGCATCCGTGTGGTCAATGTCGTGGATCTGATGGCGCTCCAGCCACAGTCGGAACATCCGCACGGGTTGCCCGACGAAGAGTATGACCAGATCTTTCCGCCGGGCGTGCCCACGATCTTTAATTTTCACGGCTATCCGTTGTGCGTCCATCGGCTCACCTACCGACGGCACAACCACGACAACCTGCATGTGCGCGGATACAAGGAGGAAGGCACCACCACCACTCCCTTCGACATGTGCGTGCTCAACAATATCGATCGCTTCCAGCTCACTCTCGACGTCATCCGCCGCGTGCCCAGGCTGGCGCCGAAGATCGGCGCCGCGCAGCAGTGGTACTCCGAGCAGATTCAGCGCCACAAACTCTACGTCTCTGAAAACGGCGACGACCTGCCCGAGATCAAGGATTGGCGGTGGCGGCAGAAATAGCGGAGTTAGCGGTGTTAGCGGAGTTAGCGACGTTAGAAAACCTCCGATGCCCGGACTAGCCCCGCTAACTCCGCTCGTCTTATCATCTCGAACACAGAAAGGCTTTCCATTTCATGTCTTTATTGCCCGTATTAGTCCTGAACAGCGGTTCTTCTTCCATTAAGTTCTCCATATATGAAGCCGGCGACGGCCAGCGGACAAGGCTCTTTGAGGGGGCGGTCGACGGCATCGGCACCGACCTCGGCAAGTTCTGGATCAAGGACGCCGGCGACAAAAAGCTGGTGGACCAAACGCCGCCCGTGCCCAGCCGTTCGGTGGCATTCAAGCTGGTGGCCGATGCGCTGCACTCTGGCGAGTTCCCGGTCCCGGCTGCCATCGGCCATCGCACGGTGTGCGGAGGCCCGACCGTCCGCGAGAACCAGCTCATCACGCCCCAGTTGATCGACGAAATCGAAAGCTACGAGGCTCTGGCGCCGCTGCACACGCCCATCGCCGTCTACATCATGCGCGAGGCGCTGCGCCTGTTTCCCGGAATCCCCAACTTCGCCATTCTCGACACGTACTTTCACCGCACGCTGCCCGAGGTGGCCACGCGCATGCCCATCCCTGCGGAATATGTAGCCATGGGCGTGCGGCGCTACGGTTATCACGGCATCTCCTACGAATCGATCGTGTATCAACTGCAGCCCAACGTCCCGGAAAAGCTCATTGTGGCGCATCTTGGCAACGGCGCGTCCATCTCGGCCATTCGCAACGGCCAGAGCCTCGACACCTCCATGGCTCTCACTCCCACCAGCGGCATTATCAGCGGTTCGCGAACCGGCGATATCGATCCCGGCATTCTCATTTTCATCCTCAAGCAGATTGCAAAAACCACGCCCAACACCGCCGACGCCGCGGAGCAGCTTGAAACCGTCGTCAGCAAGAAGTCGGGCCTGCTGGGCGTGAGCGAGCTTTCGAACGACATGCGCGATTTGCGCGAAGCCATCGCGACGGGCAACGCCAAAGCGCGGCTCGCTGTCGATAAATTCTGCTGGACCATCGCCCGCTGGATCGGCAGTTATGTCGCGGAGCTGAACGGCCTCGACATGATGGTTTTCACCGGCGGCATCGGCGAGAACGATATCGCCTCGCGCGCCGAAATCTGCGCCGGACTGGGCGCGCTGGGCATCGTGCTCGACGCCGAGCGCAACAATGTGCGCGGCGCCGCCGTCATCTCCGCGGAAAATTCGCCGGTGACGGTACGCGTGATCCCGCCGCTCGAAGACCTGATCATCGTGAACCACGTGGTGCGGCTGCTGGGCGCGTAACGCGGCCTAATCGGCTGCGCTTACGCTATTCCATACGCGCAGGCGGCGCTCCGATCCTATTGAAGCGCCACTGTTCTACACTGGTGGGTTCCTTGCGGAGTCATCTCTTATGTCTGCAACCGCCGTCCCTGTGCACACTCATCGCCTTCCCTCGCCCGCGTTGCAACGCTTTGCGTGGGGCGTGCTGGCGTACTTCATTGCTGTCATTCTGTGGGGCGGGCTGGTGCGCGCCACCGGCTCCGGCGCCGGCTGCGGCAACCACTGGCCGCTGTGCAACGGCACGGTCATGCAGCACTCCGCGCGCATCGACACCATAATTGAGTTCACGCATCGCATCACCAGCGGGATTTCCTTCTTTTCTGTCGTAGCGCTGCTGGTGTGGACCTTCGCCGCGACCGTGCGCGGCCATCTGGCCCGCGCCGCCGCCGTCGCCGCCGTCGCTTTCACCGTGATCGAAGCCGCGCTCGGAGCCTTCCTGGTCAAGCTGGGGCTGACCGCGCAGAGCCACTCGCCGTTGCGCGCGCCCTATCTTGCACTGCACCTCACCAACACGCTCCTCTTGCTTGCCGCGCTCACGCTTACCGCGCACTTTCTCGGCCGCCGTGCCGGTTATTTGCGCGACAAAGTTCGCGTGACCGCGCCGTTTGTGGGAATTGCATCGGTGGTGATCGTGCTCGTGGTCGGCGTCACCGGATCGCTGGCCGCGCTCGGCGACACCTTGTTCCCGCCGAGTTCACTGAGCGCCGCATTCGCGCAGGACTTCTCTTCCGCCAGCGAATGGCTGGTGCGCTGGCGCTGGACGCATCCCACCGTGGCGTTTCTGGCCAGCGTCTTTCTCATCTGGCTGCTGGTGCGCGCCGCGCAGCGCCGCTCGCACTGGGATAACCGCGCGCTTTCCGCGCTGGTGCTGATCCTGCTCGCCCTGCAATATGTGCTGGGCATTCTTGACGTGGCGTTTCTCGCGCCCGTCTGGCTGCAGATCCTGCACCTGCTCGGCGCAGACGTTCTCTGGGCCGCAATTGTGGTGCTGGCGGCGCGCTTGACGATCGAGCCCATAGAAGCAAGTTAGCGAGTTAGCAAGTCGGCAAGTTAGCAAGAAAGGCCCCTCGCGGGGCCTTTTCTGTTGATAGAGGCTCAGGAAAACGCCGAGTTTATTCTTCGAGCGCGGGATGGTAATGGCTCTCCCATCCCAAATAGCGCGCGGCTTCGTGCACGGCCTTGGACACGTCGCTGAAGTTCGCGGCCACGTGATGCTCGAATCCCTCGCGGCAAATGTATTTGAGCAGCTTCTGCAATTCGGGAATCTCCGCCACGCCCGCGCCACCAAACGTTTCAAGAGGGTCGTCGGTGAAGCGGCCCGCGCCCGTGTAGCCACGCACTACGCCGCGCCGGTCGTCGGTGGAAAAGCGCGCAAAGCTCATCACGCCGGACTTCACGCGGCCCACGCAGGTGCCGAACGTGTTTTCCTTGCCCACCGTGCCCGCAATGATCTCCTGGTAATCCATGCGCACGTCCTTGAAGAAGTGCTTGGGCAGGTTGGAGCAGTGGAAGCAGACGCACTTGTTGGGATCGGCGCCGTAATTATTATTCCAATCGAGCAGCGCCGAGGGCGTGCCGCTGGCCAGCGCCATCATGTACATGCTGAGCGTACCGGGCACGTCGACCTCGCAGGCCGAGGGGATCAGATCGTTCGACATCATGCTCATGATGGTGCACGGCACCACGCCAAAGAACTCTTCCATCGAGGTCCAGCACTGCACGGCGCTGATGGTCACGTGGGTTTGCTTCATCCAGCCGTCGATCACCGCTCCCAGCTTGGCCATCTTCAGCAGTGCGGCATCGGGGATGTTCGAAGTCGTCACGTATTTCTTGATCGTCGCGAGCTTGGCCTGTGCGGCATCGTCGGTGTCTTTCATGCGGTTGATGCGCCCAAAAATCTCCGAAAGATCAATCGTCTCGATGGTGATGCCGCTGGTTTCGAAGACACGCTCGGAGTAGCGGACGGTGTTGAAGGCCGTGGGCCGCGCGCCAATGGCGCCGATGCGGAGATTCTTCAAACCCTTGACGATGCGGCAGACCTGCGAAAACCATTCCAGATCGGCCTTGAATTCGGGCGATGCCAGCGTCTCCGTGTGCAGCGTGGTCAGCGAATAGGGAATGCCGTACTGCATCATGTTGTTACACGCGCTCATCTTGCCGCAGAAGCTGTCGCGACGCGTGGCGATGGTCATGGCGTCGGCGCGATCGGGCGTGGCCTGTACCAGCACCGGTACTTTCAATCCAGACAGGCGGATAGCGTCGACGATCCCTCGCTCTTCGCCGAAGTTAGGCAGCGTGACGATGATGCCGTCGATCTCCTCGGCGTGTTTCTTAAAAAGCTCAGCGCACTGCTGCGCTTCGGCGTAAGTTTCCACAGCGCCGTAGTGCGACTCTTCCGGGCTGAGCACGATGGGCTGCGCGCCGGCGCCCTCAAGTGCTGCGATGATTTCTTCCCGGCCGGTCTTGGCCAGGTGATGCGGGAAAAAGCCGCGATTGCCTACGATAATTCCGAATGTCATTTTGCGTTGCACTGCCATGTTCCTGCTCCTTTGTAGCGCCGGCCTTTACGCCGGCTTGTAGCGCCGGCCTCCAGGCCGGCTGTACCGGCGGCGTCCACGCCGCCGGATGGGGTAATTCTCAGATCTGCTTGTGCCGATCTGGAGATCCGCACGACAGCCGGTCTGGAGACCGGCGCTACGGTTCGGAAAGACCGGCGCTACTTGCTGCGACCGGGACGAAACTTGACGACGTACAGCACGCCTAGGGCGGTAAGGAACCCGCCCCACCACACCGGGGTATGCAATTGGGTCAGTTGCACACCTGCCGGGTAATTTCCCGTGGTCCATTCCACGATGCCGTAACCCAAAATCATGGCGCCGTAAACGGTCAGCAGCACGCCAATGAAAAACCAGATCGGAATTCCCGAACCACGCATAACTTTTCCCTTCTCTCTCTGCGTTCGCGCGCGTCTTCCGCGCACTGGTGAAATCGATCCCCTTACCAGAAAATGATGTTGAGCGCGGCAAAGATCACCACCGCGATGATCGCCCACGTCCACTCCCGCTTGAACCACGGCGCCGGTTCCTCGGCCGGCAGTTTGGTGGCGCCGTATACCAGGCCGTCCAGCTCCGCCACCGGCCGCGGCTTGGTGAGCAAGCTCGTGACCATGATCACGATGGCGGTAAACAGAAACGCCCACAAGGCACGGAACACGTTCTCGGCCATCGGCTTGGCGTCGGGCGAAAGCGCCACAGTCGCGAGGGCCGCGGGATTGAATTTGACCCACATGAACAGGCTCGCCGAGAAGAGGATGCCCGTCAGCAGGCCCAGGAAGCCGGCCAACCGCGTGGCGCGCTTCCAGAACATGCCGAACAAAATGGTCGCCAGAAGCGGCGCGACAAAAATACTGAACAGCGCCTGCACGTAATCCATGATGCCGTGGAACTGCTGCACCAGGTACGCGGCGCCGATGGACACAATCACGCCAATGACGATCGAAAGCCGACCCACGAGAACATAGTGGCTGTCGCTGCCGGTCTTGTGGATCAGCGGCTTGTAGATGTCGTAGGTCCACACCGTGGAGAAGGCGCTCACGTTGCCGGCCATGCCGCTCATAAAGCCCGCAATCAGTGCGGTAATGCCGAGACCGAGCAGGCCGGGCCCCATGTAACGCACCATCATGCGTTACAT
>JBEKAS010000009.1:0-34165 GCA_050015795.1 Occallatibacter sp.
GTAGCACACGCTAATGATTGACAGCGCGCAGCCCGGGTAATTGCTTGCAGCCAGCATTGCAGGCCGGTTTGAAGGATCGGTGCCGACAGGGCCAAGCACCCATTGACGAGGTCGCGGGAGGATCGTCGTCCACCCGTCAATAACTCATCGGCAAACAGGCGCGGCGAACTGCGGACCACATTGGGCCGGCATGGGGAATTGCCGGCATGCCGATACCCACAAAATCGGTCTGTGCTCAGCCCAAGAAGCAGGATCGGTAACGGCAAACGCCGATTTCGCACCCCGCCCCCCTCACCATCCCTGCCCCCAAAACTTTCCCCCTCCACCTTGGGGGAGACAGGGAATAGAGAGTAGGGAACAGAAAACAGAGGCGAGGCGCACAAGCTGGCAGCTAGAAGCGACCGGCTACAAGCTACGACCCGCCCGCGGCTCACGAGCCACGGCCCACGGTCTTCTAGTCCCGAGTCCTTTAGTCCCTCAGTCCTCGTTTTTCTGACGCCGGAAAGCGCTTTCTGGCATGCAAAACACGCGAAAAATGTCGCAAAAACGCGCATCGAACCCTGTTTTGACGCGTTTATGCGAAATTCTCTGCCAACTGCGGCTCAACTTCGCGAAATTCTCTATTCACACTCGCTAATAAAGCGCGAAATTCTCATTAATTTGTCTCAAAAAATCGCGAAATCCCAGACCAACGTGGGCGTGTCAAACGGTCGCTTCCAAGCCAACATTTGAGGGGTATTCGGCAGCCGAAAAACGAACATTTCTCCTGATTCTGCTGGACTTAACGAAACACACGACCCCGCACGCAAAAATGCAGGTTCTTCGACCTCGATCGCTGGGAGGAGAAAAAGCAAATGCAGGTCCTTCGACTCGTCCGCTCTGCGGACTCGCCCAGGATGACATCCGGGTTGCTGATGGCTGAAAGCTGTGAGCTGAAAGCCGTCCACTGACCACTGTCTTTTACGGCCCCAGGTACAGGCTCACGCCGGGCGGCGCAAAGCTCAGTTGGCCGGTCTTGGGTTCGTAGGAGAGGTTCAGCGCATCGGTCTTGCGGCCGTTGATGAGCACGGCCACCAGCAGGTTGTTGCCGTAACGCGCCGCCTCCGCGATCTTGTGGCTCTTGATGGTGCCGTATTCGTTGTCGGGGCTGGTGGGGCTCCAATCGCCCTGGAAGCGCGCGTAGGGATAGACGCTGTGCTGGTCAGGATGCTGCTGCCAATTCTTGTCGTTGGTCCAGATACCGTAGGCCTTGGTCAGATCGTCCGCTTCCACCGCGGTCAGGAATTTGTTCACCGCGTGGCGCCCGAACAGATAGCGGTTCCAGTTCCAGGGCCAGTCCACCGGCCGGCTAGCCAGGAGCCACCAACTGATAAACAGCAACACGATGGCGCCCGCGCTAAACTGCACGATCAGCAGATTGCGCCGCGAGCGCGCGGGGTCGTACTGGGGAGCGTCGAGCAGAGTCATGGCAGTCTTTCCTCGCAAACAGAATACAGGTTTCAGGGGCCAGGTTTCAGGGGTCAGCGACCTCGTCCTGACCGCAGTTGCGAGGGAGGGCCTATGGATTTAGACACCGGCAACGAGGCCGTTGTTCCCTGTTCCCTGTTCCCTGTTCCCTGTTCCCTGTTCCCTGAAACCTGCCCTACTCCCTGCTGTACGTCGTCTTGTCCTTTTCCGCCTGGCGCTCCAGCGCCAGTTCGATCAACTGCGTAATCAGCTCGGTGTAGCTGAGCCCCGAAGCCTCCCACAGCTTGGGGTACATGCTGATGCGCGTGAAGCCGGGCATGGTGTTCACTTCGTTCACAAAGACGCGCTGCTTGCCCTCGGGCTCCATCAGAAAGTCCACGCGCGCCAGGCCCGCAAGGTCGCAGGCGCGGAAGGCGGCCACGGCCATCTCGCGTATTTTCTTTGTCTCGGACCGGCTTAGTCGGGCAGGAATGACAGGCACGGAGCCTTCGGAAAGATACTTGGCCTCGTAGTCGTAAAACTCCTTGCTGGGAACGATCTCGCCCACCACGCTCGCCTTGGGATCGTCGTTGCCCAGCACCGCGACTTCAAACTCCCGTGCGCGCGCCTTCTTGCCGCCGACGCCCTGCTCCACCACGAGCTTGCGGTCGTATTTGGCGGCCAGCGCCAGCGCAGGACCGAGCTCCTTGCGGTCATGCGCCTTGGTGATGCCCACCGACGATCCAAGGTTCGCCGGCTTCACAAAGACTGGATAGCGAAGCGCGCGCTCGACTGTTGCCGTCGCCTTGCGCGGGTTCTTTTCCCAATCCGCGCGCAGCAGAGTGACGTGTTTGACGATGGGCAAGCGGGCCTCGACGAAGAGGCGTTTCATCACGTCCTTGTCCATGCCCGCCGCCGAACCCAGCACACCGGCTCCGACATAGGCGATACCGGCGAGCTCGAAGAGCCCCTGAATGGTGCCGTCCTCGCCGAAGGTGCCGTGCAGAACGGGAAAGACGACATCGAGGGGTTTTTCCTGGCCTTGGTTGAGAGTCGCGGAACGGGGTTCCGGTGCCAGCAGCGTAGGAATGCCTTCGTGGAGGAGCTTCGCGCCCGGCGTGGCTTCGGGGTCGCCGGCGCGCAGCCGCCGCGCAACCGCGCTCGCATCGCCATTGAGGAGATGGTTGGCATCCGCCGCAGCCAGCCAGCGGCCCTCCCGGGTGATGCCGATGGGGGTTACATCGAACTTGTCGCGATCGATTGCCCGCAGAACCGACGCGGCCGACAGCAGAGAGACCTCATGCTCGCCGCTGCGCCCGCCAAAAAGTACGCCCACTCGAAGTTTTTTCGCCATTTTCCGTTCGATCGCCGCGTTCGAGATCGATGCGGCTCCATCCTAGTGTAGAACCACCGGCAGACGCGCTTTTCCATGGGTCTAAAGGGGATGATTCCCGGGCCCGTAGGGGCGCTTCCGGCGGGGTTGGGCGCGGCGCCTCGTTTTGTCCCGGATATTGTTGCGATCAAAGGCGATAACCGGAAGTAGAGGTGCCCCAAAAGGCCACAAGTCAACATACCAAAAGTGCTATTTCCAAAGTCTTCGGCGCGACTAACATGTTTGAAAGGCAAGTTCCCACGCGTTGTTCCCGCTCGAATCCCACTCCCGCTCTTCCGAAACGACAGCTTGTGGGGGCGGCGGAGTATGGTGAGTTTATGTCGCAGGAGCGCTGAAATCACAGTAAGGGGGCGAAGTTCGAGTTGACGAAACGAACTGTATTCGTCGCTGCCATCGTTATCGCCAGCACCCTGGCTGCGGGGGCGGCTCCGCCGGCGCCATTGACCACTCTGGACAGCGTCAGTCGCCTGAGCAATGCCGAGGCGGCGAAGGGTATCCCTGTCGACCTTGAAGCCACGGTTACCTACTTCTCGCGGAGTCACAGGACCCTCGACGTGCAGGACGGCGATACGGCTATCTACGTGCAGCTGACGAAGGATACTGTGCTGGCTCTCGGCGACCGTGTACGGCTGCGGGGAACGACACTACCGAGCTTTCTCCCCATTTTGCGCGCCAGCGACGTTACCGTCCTCCGGCATGGCGGTTTGCCGAAGCCTATCCCGGCCAGCTTTGACGATCTGATGGGCAACAAGATCAATTGCAAGTACATACGCGTCCGGGGGGTGGTTCGCACCTCGGACCTGGTTTCAAGCGCGGTGGATGGCAGCGGCCAACTGCAGTTGCTCATGGATGGTGGCTACATTGACATTGAGGTCGAAATTCAAGATGCCAGCTTGATGAGAGGCCTGCTGGACGCCGAGGTGGAAGTCACTGGCGTGGCGGGGAGAATATTCGACGGCAAGATGCAACAGACCGGCGCCAAGATCAAGGTTTCCTCGCTCGCCGGTATCGAGGTTCTGAAGCCCGCCGGCACCAGCCCATGGTCTCTGCCGGTCACGCCGCTGGACGCAATCATGACCGGCTATCATGTGCGCGATCTCTCCACAAGGCTCCGGGTTCATGGGACGATCACCTACTACCGGCCAGGCGCAGCCGTTGTCCTCCAGAGCGGCGCCAAGAGCCTGTGGATCTCGACGCAGAGCCGCGAGCCCTTGCGGATTGGCGACGTGGCCGACGCGACCGGCTTTCCCGATACGCACGGCAGCCTCCTGATGTTGAACCACGCGGAGATTCATGATAGCGGCGTGCAAGCGCCCATTTCGCCGCAGCCTGCTACCTGGAGTCAGCTTGCGTTCTGGGGACGGAGCAAGCTTGGCGGACGCCAATACGATCTGGTCTCGATCGAAGGCAAATTGGTGACCGAGGCTCGGGAGACCGCGCAGGACGTGTATGTTCTGGAGGCCGATGGGCGGCAGTTCACCGCGATCTACGCGCACCCGCTTCCACCCAGCCCGCCTCCATCGATGCTGCCGGTGCCGTTGGGGGCCACAATTCGTGTGACGGGTATTTGCATGCCCGTCATTGACAACCCATACAACGAAGAAGCGCCATTCGACGTGTTGCTGCGGTCCTTCGACGACATTGCGGTGGTCGCCCGGCCTTCTCTGCTGAATATTCGCAATCTCATCAGGGTCATCGGCCTGCTGCTGGCCCTGGTGATCGCGGTGGGCGCCGCGAGCTGGGCCAAGGAGCGCAGATCCAGACGGCGGATTGGAACGCTCGCCTACGTCGAGCAGCGGCGAGCCCGGATTCTTGAGGCCATTAACCACTCCAAGCCCCTGGCGGAAATTCTGGAGCGGGTCACGGAGCTGGTCTCAGTCAGGCTGAACGGTGCGCCCTGCTGGTGCGAGGTGGCGGACGGGGCTACGCTGGGCAACCGCCCGGTTAAGCTTCCCTCTTCGTCTCTGCGCATCGTCGAGCACCCGATTGCCTCCCGCACCGGGTCCACCCTGGGCTCGGTCTTCGCGGCCTTCGACGCTCACACCAAGGGTGACGTTGAAGAGGCTGCGGCGCTGGCCATGGCGGCGGAGCTGGCCACCCTGGCGATCGAAACTTCGCGGCTCTATACCGATCTGGTGCACCGCTCAGAGTTCGATCTGCTGACCGACGTGCAAAATCGCTTCGTCATGGAGAAGAAGCTGGCGGCGATGATTCATGCCGCGCGCCAATCGGCCGGAGTCTTCGGATTGATCTATATCGACCTCGATCAGTTCAAGCGCGTGAACGACGAGTACGGGCACATGGTGGGCGATCTTTATCTGCAGGAAGTTGCACAGCGCATGAAACGGCAGTTGCGTCCCGGCGATACGCTGGCGCGGCTGGGCGGAGACGAGTTCGCGGTGCTGGTTCCAGTAGTGCACAGCCGCGAAGAAGTGGAAGAAATCGCGACGCGGCTGGAAGTCTGCTTCCACGAGCCCTTTGTAGGAGAAGGATATGTATTGCACGGCTCGGCCAGCGTGGGCATGGCTCTGTATCCGGAGGATGCTGAAACAGTAGAAACCCTGCTGAGTGCGGCCGACGCTGAAATGTACGCCGCAAAGTACACTCGGGTGGACAAGAACCGGGCGCCGGAGGCCCAACCAGACGGGGAACTCACGCTTCAAGGCAAAACCTCAGAGAGCAACGGAGAAGGGTTCATTCTTAAGGGATTCAAATGATTGCGTCTCTTCGTCCTCTCATCCCGCTTCCAACCTGCCGACAAAGACGTATAGGGGGCGGATTGCCAACCACCAGCCCTGCTGGATCCACGCCATGAAGAGGCTGACTCCTGCTTTCGCGTTCATTCTCGGATGCGCATCTTGCGCCTGGGCGGCGGCGCCCGGCCCCATGACCGACTTGCGGGCGATTCGCGCCCTGACAAATACCGAGGCCGCCCAGGGCCTTCCTGTGGCCTTCGAAGCCACGGTCACATACTACAACGGATCTGCGAGGTCATTGTTTGTGCAGGATGGAGACGAGGCCATTTTTGTGCTCACTCGCCTGAACACCAAACTGGCGCCCGTAGCGCCCGGTGATCGCGTGCTGGTGCGGGGAAAAACGCGGGACAGCTTCCGCCCCATCGTGGTCAGCGATGACGTAACCGTGCTCGGCCACGGCGCCGTGCCCAAAGCCTTGCCAACCGGCTTCGACGAATTGATCCGCGTCCAGCACGACTGCATGCGGGTCTCCGTTCGAGGTGTGGTCCACGCCGCCGATCTTATAGGGGGGCCGAATACGCCCAGCATCTACCTGCAGATGCTTACGAACGGCGGCTATATCGAAGCGGATGTGTTGAGCAGCGATGCGAGCGTGCTCAACAGCCTGTTGGATGCCGAAGTGGAAGTTACCGGAGTTTCTGCGGCACTCTTCGACAACAAGATGCAGCAGACCGGAGTCATGCTCCATATTGCCGCAATGTCCGACGTGAAGATTCTCAAGCGCGCCGCCGTTAGTCCATGGTCCCTCCCGGTCATCCCCATGGACCAAGTTCTCACCAGCTATCATGTAGACTATCTCACCCAGAGAGTCCGGATTCACGGAACGATTACGTATTACGAGCCCGGTGCGGCCGTCGTGCTACAGGACGGCGCCAAAAGCCTGTGGATCGCGACCCAGAGCCGTAGCGACTTGCAAATCGGCGACCTGGCGGACGCATCCGGCTTCCCCGATGTTCACGACGGCTTTCAGATCCTGACGCGTGGCGAAATTCAGGATAGCCACATACAGGTGCCCATCGCGCCGCTGCCGTCTACCTGGCAGAGCCTCACTTTGACTGATAGCACAATTTTTGGGCACATCTACGATCTGGTCTCCATCGAAGGGCAAGTGGTAACGGAGGTTCGAGAGGCCGCGCGGGACGAGTATATCCTGAGCTCCGGTGGACACCTGTTCACCGCGATTTACCGCCACTCGGACAGGAACAGCCTGATTCCGCTTCCGCCCATGAAGCAGATTCCCTTAGGCGCCACAGTTCGTGTCTCCGGCATCTGTATGCTTGAGGATTCGAATACATTCCACGGCCAGGTGCCGTTCGACATTCTGCTGCGCTCCTTCGACGACATTACAGTGGTCGCCCGGCCGCCTTGGCTGGATGTTCGTCATCTGATGATGATCGTCGGCCTGCTGCTTGGCGTGGTCGTCGCGCTGGGCCTGTGTGGGTGGTATGTGGAAAGAAAAAACCGCCGTGAGATCGGGTCTCTGGCATACCTGGAGCAGCGGCGCAGCAAAATCCTGGAAGACATCAACCATTCCAAACCCCTGGCAGAGATTATGGAACGGATCACGGAGCTGGTCTCAGTCAGGCTGAACGGCGCGCCCTGCTGGTGCCAGGTGGCGGACGGAGCCACGCTGGGCAACCGTCCGGCGCGGCTCTCTGCTGCGTCGTTTCGCACCGTCGAACATCCCATTCCCTCTCGCTCCGGGCAGCCACTCGGCTCGATGTTTGCCGCTTTCGCCACGCGAGCCGATCCCAACCCTACAGAGAATGCGGCTCTAGCGACGGCGGCGGAACTGGCCACCCTGGCGATCGAAACCTCGCGCCTCTACACCGATCTGATGCACCGCTCAGAGTTCGATCTGTTGACCGACGTGCAGAACCGCTTCGTCATGGAGAAGAAGCTGACGACGATGATTCAAGCCGCGCGCCAGTCGGCCGGCGTCTTTGGCTTGATCTATATCGACTTGAATCAATTCAAGCTCGTAAACGACGTGCACGGTCACTTGGTGGGCGATCTTTACCTGCAGGAAGTGGCGCAGCGCATGAAACGGCAACTGCGTCCCGGCGACACGCTGGCGCGGTTGGGCGGAGACGAGTTCGCAGTGCTGGTTCCAGTAGTGCGCAGCCGCGATGAAGTAGAAGAGATCGCAGCGCGGCTGGAATTCTGCTTTCGCGAACCTTTTGTAAGAGACGAATGCGTCATCCACGGCTCGGCCAGCGTGGGTATCGCTCTGTACCCAGAGGATGCCGAAACGGTGGACACCCTGCTGAGCGCGGCCGACGCCGCCATGTACGTCGCCAAGTACACGCGGAGGGGCAAGAGCCGGTCGGCGGAAGCTCTGGATGAAGACGATCTCGTGGAGAGAGATCGTCCTGGCCCGCTGACCGCTTGATTTTGTACCAATTCCGTGCCCCATCCTTTCGCCTTTTCCCTGGCGAAAGGGCGGGAAACCGCGTAAGCCAAAAGGACGAATCCATGCGGTCATAGCCCTGGTTCGCTGCGCCGGAACGGCTGCGCAAAACGAGCTGGGCTAGAGTCCACCTTCGACTTGGGCGCGGCAAAATCAAGTCCTCCGTACTCCAAAAGAGCTGTTTAACCAGACCCATATGAGAGTAAGACGACGTCATCGTGTTTCCAATGCCTTGGTTCCGGCTCCTGGCTATTCTTCCCCCGGGAAATCAAGTATTACCCGAACGTGCCGATAGGAAATCCAATGGCCAAGCAAAGCACCGCCTGTTTGACTGGGGTTTCCCTTATTATGAAGAGACTGATTCCGGCGGTTGCGATCATTCTCGGATGGGCATCGGCTGCCTGGGCAGCTCCGCCCGCGCCGTTGACAACACTGCACGTCGTGGCCGCGATCACCAACGCGCAGGCCAGCCAGCGCCAGCCCGTCTCCTTCGAAGCCACCGTCACCTACTACCGCTCGTACGCCAGCGAACTGTTCGTGCAGGAGGGCAACGACGCGATCTATGTTCAGCCCATGAAGGGTTTCAAACTCGCTCTCGCTCCCGGCGATCGCATCCGGGTGACGGGAACGATGCACGAAAGTTTCCGGCCCGTTGTCGATAGCAAAGATATCACCGTGGTAGGCCACGGCCCATTGCCCAAACCCGAGCATCCCAGCTTCGTGCAGATGATGCGGGGCGAGGCCGATTCCAGGCTGGTCACCGTGCGCGCCGTCGTCCGCGCCGCCAACCTGGTGTTCAACGACCTTCGTTCGACGTCGCCCACCACCTACCTTCGCATGCTCGTGCAAGGAAGCCAGGTAGGCGCCGACATCGACAGCGCGGATGAGAGCGCGCTCAAAGGCCTGCTCGACGCCGAGATCGAGATCACCGGCGTGGCCGGTGGGCACTTCGACAGCAAGATGCAAATGACCGGCATCCTGCTCCACGTGCAGTCGTTGGCCGGGGTGAAGGTTCTGAAGCGCGCCGGCTCCGATCCCTGGTCGCTGCCGGTTACGCCCATGGACCGTATCATCGCCGGATTCCACGAGGTCGATCTTTCGCAACGAACGCGCGTGCGGGGAACCATCATCTACTTTCAGCCGGGCACGGCGCTGGTGCTCCAGGACGGCCCCAGAAGCCTGTGGATCGACACCGACAGTTGGGGCCCTATGCACGTGGGCGATGTCGTGGACGCGATTGGATTCCCGTCCTTTGAAAACCACGCTCTCGCGCTCACCCGCAGTGAGGTCCGCGACAGCCTGGTGCGGGCGCCGGTGACCCCAACGCTCTTCACTCCGCATCAACTGGTCCTGGGCGGCAACAACGGCCGTAATTACGCCTTCGACCTGGTCTCGGTGGAAGGCCTGGTGGTGACCGAGGTGCGCCAGGTCACCCAGGACGAGTATATGCTCGAATCCGACGGTCGCTTGTTCTCCGCCATCCTGAGTCATTCCCGTGTGTTGAATTCGGCTTCGCTTTCCCCCATGAAAGAATTTCCATTGGGCACGCGCGTTCGTGTTACCGGCATCTGCATTCCGGTAGACGCAAACCTTTTCAATGCAGAAGTTCCATTCAATATCCTCATGCGCAACGCCGACGACGTCGTAGTCGTCGCCCGGCCTCCGTGGTTGAATGTGCGCCATTTGACGATGATTGTCGGCCTCCTGCTTTGCGTGGTCATTGCCTTCGGCGTCAGAAGCTGGGTTCTGGAGCGGCGGGATCGCCGGGGGACCGCCGCATTGGCCTACCTCGAGGGGCGGCGCAGCCGCATCCTCGAGGACATTAACGGAGCGCGGCCTCTCGCCGAGATCATCGAAAAGATTACGGAAATGGTCTCCTACAAGCTGAATGGCGCTCCCTGCTGGTGCGAGATCGCCGATGGAGCGCTGCTGGGAAACTGCCCTGCGAAGCTCACCGCCCTGCGCATCGTCCAGGAAGAGATTCCAGCCCGCTCCGGGCCGCCGCTTGGCGTGCTCTTTGCCGGTCTCGATCCTCTCGCCAAACCCCACGCCAACGAGTCTGAGGTTTTTTCAATGGGGGCCGCGCTAGCCGCCCTGGCTATCGAAACCCGGCGCCTCTACTCCGACCTGCTCCACCGCTCGGAGTTCGACCTGCTGACCGACATCCCCAACCGGTTCTCGCTCGAGAAACAACTGGAAACGCTCATTCATGAAGCCCGCACCAGCGCTGGCGTTTTGGGCTTTGTCTTTATCGATCTGGATCGCTTCAAGCAGGTCAACGATCAGTACGGCCACCAGACCGGAGACTTGTACCTGCAGGCGGCAGCCCAGCGCATGAAACGCCAGCTGCGCCCCGGGGACATGCTGGCGCGCCTGGGCGGCGACGAATTTGCTGTCGTCGTGCGTTCCGTGCGCAACCGTAGTGAGGTGGAAGAGATCGCCTCACGGCTGCAGCATTGCTTCGACGAGCCCTTCGCGGCCGAGGGACGCCAGGTCCACGGATCGGCCAGCATGGGCATCGCCCTTTATCCGGAAGATGCAACCAACAGGGACGGACTGTTGAGCACCGCCGACGCGGCTATGTATGCGGCCAAGCAAGCCCGAAAACGCGCTGCCGCCTAGAGGTCCCGCGAAGTGGGCGCGGGGCGGCCAGGCATGCGATGCGCGTGAAAATTCGATGGTTTCCCATCCTTGCGCAGGTGGAGAGTTGAGAGCGGGGAGTTAAGGTTCGTGCTTTCCCACATCTCAAAATCGAGATGTGGGGCGCCCACTGTTTGTGGAATCCGGCAAAAAAGTTGAGGCCCGGCTTTCGGCCGGGCCTCGTCTGATCACTGACAACTGACAACTGCTTCTATTCGGCAGCCATCTCTTCGGCTTCGCCTTCCTGCCGCATCAGCTCCAGCTCGCGTTCGGCGGCCTCGATCTCGGCCGTCACTTCCTGCTGCACGCGCGCCGCCGCTTCCTCGAGCTCCGGTGAGAGCTGGACGTTGCGGTAGTACTCGAGGCCCGTGCCCGCCGGGATCAAACGCCCGACGATCACATTCTCTTTGAGGCCGCGCAGGTTGTCGATCGCGCCGTTGATGCTGGCTTCAGTGAGCACGCGCGTCGTCTCCTGGAAGCTGGCCGCGGAGATGAAGCTGTCGGTAGAGAGCGAAGCTTTGGTGATGCCCAGGAGCAGCGGACGCCCGATGGCCGGACGGCCTCCGTTCTGCAGCACCTTCTCGTTCTCCTCGCGGAAGCGGAAACGATCCACCTGCTGCTCGAGCAGGAAGCCCGTATCGCCCACTTCGTCGATCCTTACCCAGCGCAGCATCTGCCGCACGATGACTTCGATGTGCTTGTCACTGATGGCCACGCCCTGCAGGCGGTAAACTTCCTGGATTTCGTTCACCAGGTAAGCCTGCAGTTCCTTTTCGCCCAGTACTGCGAGAATGTCGTGCGGGTTCAGGGGCCCGTCCATCAGAGGATCGCCGGCGCGCAGGCGTTCGCCTTCCTGCACATTGACGTGAATGCCGCGCGGCACCGAGTACTCCTTCTCGTCGCCGTTGTCGGCCGTGATGTAGATCTTGCGCTGGCCCTTGCTGACTTCGCCGAAGCGAACCACGCCATCAATTTCAGAAATGATCGCGGTTTCGCGCGGCTTGCGCGCCTCGAACAGCTCGACCACGCGGGGCAGACCGCCGGTAATATCTTTAGTCCGCGTCGACTCCTTGGGAATCTTCGCGAGCACGTCGCCCGGACCCACCTCGTCGCCATCCTGCACCATGAGGTGCGCGCCGCGGGGCAGCAGATAGCGCTTGTGTCCCTTGGCGCCCTTGATGGCGATGGCCGGCTGCCGCTTCTCATCGGGCGAGTCGGCAACCACCCAGCGCGAAAGGCCGGTGACTTCGTCCACTTCTTCGTTGAGCGTGATGCCTTCCTGCAGGTCCTTGAACTGCACCGCGCCGCCGATCTCGGTGAGAATGGCGTAGGTGTAAGGATCCCACTCGGCGAGCACTTCGCCCAGCTTGACGGCGGAGCCATCCCTCACGCGCAGGCGCGCGCCGTAGACCACCTGGTAGCGCTCCTTTTCGCGGCCACGTTCGTCCACGATGGCCACCGAGCCGGAGCGATTCATGGCCACCAGCTCGCCTTCCTTGCTTTCGACCGTGTTCAGGTTGATGAAGCGCACGTAGCCGTTGTTCTTGGCGTCAAGGCGCGACCGGTCGGCCACGCGGCTGGCCGTGCCGCCCACGTGGAAGGTACGCATGGTGAGCTGCGTGCCCGGCTCGCCGATCGACTGTGCGGCGATGACGCCGCAGGTTTCGCCCAGCTCGACCATGCGGCCGGAGCCGAGGTTGCGCCCGTAGCACAATGCGCACACGCCACGGCGCGACTCGCAGGTGAGCACGGAGCGGATCTTCACCTTCTCCACGCCCGCGCCCTGAATCGCCGACGCGATTTCTTCGTCGATGGGCTGGTTGACCTCAACCACCACGTTGCCGTCGTAGTCCTTGATTCTTTCGAGTGACACCCGGCCGATGATGCGATCCCTCAGCGGCTCGATGATCTCTCCCGACTCGACGATGGAGCCGACGTAGATGCCTTCGAGCGTGCCGCAATCCTGCTCGGTCACGATCACGTCCTGCGCCACGTCGACAAGGCGGCGGGTGAGGTAGCCGGAGTCGGCGGTCTTAAGCGCCGTGTCGGCCAGACCCTTGCGCGCGCCGTGCGTCGAAATGAAGTACTCGAGCACGGTCAGCCCTTCGCGGAAGTTCGAGGTGATGGGCGTCTCGATGACTTCGCCCGAAGGCTTGGCCATCAGTCCGCGCATGCCGCTCAACTGGCGAATCTGCTGCTTCGAACCGCGGGCGCCGGAGTCAGCCATGATGTAGATCGGGTTCATGGCGCCGTCGTCGTCGGCCCGCTTCATATTCGAGAACATCTCGTCGGCAACAAGGTCAGTCACCGCCGACCACATCTGGATGACCTTGTTGGAACGCTCGCCGTTGGTGATGGCGCCGTCCATGTACTGCTTCTGGACTTCAATCACCTTCTTGTCGGCGTCGTCGACCACCCGGTACTTGCTCTCCGGGATCACCATGTCGTCGAGGCCCACGGAAAGACCGGAACGCGTGGCGTAGTTAAAGCCCAGCGACTTGATGCGGTCCAGCATGCCCACCGTCACTTCGAGGCCGAGGTTCTGGTTGCAGTAGTTCACCAGCTGTCCAATGCCCTTCTTCTTGAGCAGGCCGTTGATGAACGGCAATCCGGCGGGAAGCGCGTCGTTGAGGATCACGCGGCCGACGGTCGTGGAGAGATACTCCTTGCCGAAGTCCACCGGATCGGTATGCGTGATGTCCTGATCGTCGTAGGCGGTGGTCATGTCGAGCACTTTGCCCGAGTAGCGCAGCCGGATGGGTGAAAGTGTCTCTACCTCCCCGGCTTCGAGCGCCATCAGGATCTCCTCAGTATTTGAGAAGACGCGGCCCTCGCCCTTGGCGCCCTTCTTGGCCTTGGTCAGGTAGTAGAGGCCCAGCACCATGTCCTGCGTGGGCACAGTGATCGGCTGGCCCGACGCGGGCGACAGGATGTTGTGCGAGGCCAGCATCAGTACGCTGGCTTCAATCTGCGCCTCCGGCGACAACGGAATGTGCACGGCCATCTGGTCGCCGTCGAAATCCGCGTTGAACGCGGTGCAGACCAGCGGATGAATCTTGATGGCCTTGCCCTCGACCAGTACTGGCTCAAAGGCCTGAATGCCCAGGCGGTGCAGGGTTGGGGCGCGGTTCAGCAGCACCGGGTGGTCCTTGATGACTTCCTCGAGGATGTCCCACACCACCGGCTCCTGCATCTCCACCATTTCCTTGGCCTGCTTGATAGTGGTGCACTGGCCGGTCTGCTCTAGGCGGTGATAGATGAACGGCTTGAACAGCTCGAGCGCCATCTTCTTGGGCAGGCCGCACTGGTGCAGCTTCAGCTCGGGACCGACCACGATCACCGAACGGCCCGAGTAGTCCACGCGCTTGCCCAGCAGGTTCTGGCGGAAGCGGCCCTGCTTGCCCTTGAGCGTGTCAGAGAGCGACTTGAGCGGGCGATTGTTTGCGCCACGCAGCACGCGGCCGCGGCGGCCGTTATCGAACAGCGCGTCGACGGCCTCCTGCAGCATACGCTTCTCGTTGCGCACGATCACTTCGGGCGCGTGCAGATCCATCAGCTTCTTCAACCGGTTGTTGCGGTTGATGACGCGGCGATACAGGTCGTTCAAATCCGAGGTCGCAAAGCGGCCGCCGTCCAGCGGCACCAGGGGCCTGAGCTCCGGGGGAATGACCGGCAGCACGTCGAGAATCATCCACTGCGGCTTGTTGGACGATTTGCGGAAGGCCTCAACGACCTTGAGCCGCTTGGCAAACTTGAGCTTCTTCTGCGCGGAGGTCTCGGTCTTCATGCGCTCGCGCAGTTCCATGGCCAGCTCTTCGATGCTCACGCGCTTGAGCAATTCCTTGATAGCCTCGGCGCCCATCATGGCCTTGAAGCCGGAGGGCCGGAATTGCTGGTCCAGCTCGCGGAAGCGCGTTTCGTCCTTGATGATCTCGCGCTCGCGCACCGGCGCATCGCCGGGATCGACGACAACATACGACTCAAAGTAGAGAATGCTCTCGAGATCGCGCAGCGAAATGTCGAGCAGGTGGCCGATGCGCGAAGGCAGGCCCTTGAAGAACCAGACATGGGAACAAGGCGAAGCCAGCTCGATGTGGCCCATGCGCTCGCGGCGCACCTTCGAGACCGTCACTTCTACGCCGCACTTGTCGCAGATCACGCCGCGGTGCTTCATGCGCTTGTACTTGCCGCACAAGCACTCCCAGTCGGTGACCGGGCCGAAGATGCGCGCGCAGAACAGACCGTCACGCTCCGGCTTGAAGGTGCGGTAGTTGATGGTCTCCGGCTTGGTGACCTCGCCATGCGACCAGCTGCGGATCTTTTCAGGGCTAGCCAGCATGATGCGGATGGCGTCGAAGTCGGTAATCGGGCTGGTAAGCTCAAACGGATTGGAACGGAACAAGGTGAGCCTCCTTGGCAAGCTCTCTGTTGCCTGCCGCGGTGTTTCCCGGGATTTCTTTAGGGTCCTTCCTTCCCGGGCAGCGGTGTTTGCCGCTTTCAAGAAGGACCCGAATAACCAGCTTTCAGCTATTAGCCTTCAGCTCTTAGCTTCTTCCTGCTCGCCCAAGCCGCATCAGCAAACCGCGGCACCATCGAGCTAAGAGCTAACAGCTAAAAGCTGCTTTTAATCCGCCACTGCCGCCACTTCTGTCGTGGGCGCTTTCTTGACTAGATCCGCGCGCTTGATCAGCTCCACGTCGAGGCACAGTGACTGCAATTCGCGAATCAACACATTGAATGATTCGGGCACGCCCGGTTCGATGGCCGCTTCGCCCTTGACGATGGCCTCGTAAATCTTGGTGCGGCCGTAAACGTCGTCGGACTTGGCGGTGAGCAGCTCCTGCAGGATGTAGGCGGCGCCGTAGGCTTCCAGCGCCCACACTTCCATCTCGCCGAAACGCTGCCCGCCGAACTGCGCCTTGCCACCCAGCGGCTGCTGCGTGATAAGCGAGTACGGACCGATGGATCGCGCGTGGATCTTGTCGTCGACCAGGTGCGAAAGCTTGAGCATGTAGATGTAGCCCACCGTCACCGGCTGCTCGAACTGTTCGCCCGTCATGCCGTCGAAGAGCGGCGTCTTGCCCGAGGAAGGCAGGTCGGCCGACTTCAACAGCGCCTTGATCTCTTCTTCGCGCGCGCCGTCGAACACCGCGGTGCCGAACCAGATGCCCTTCTTCATGCCCCGCGCAACGCGAATGAGCATCTCGTCGTCGAGCTCTTCCAACTGGCGCAGAACGGCGGTGCCCGCGAACTCCTTCCTCATGAGCTCGCGCGTGTACGCCACGTCGCTGTTGGCTTGTACCAGCTCGGCAACCTTCTTGCCCAGCTTGTGCGCAGCCCAGCCCAGGTGCGTCTCCAGAATCTGGCCCACGTTCATACGGGAAGGCACGCCGAGCGGGTTCAGCACGATCTCCACCGGCGTTCCGTCGGGCAGATACGGCATGTCTTCCTCGGGAAGAATGCGCGAGATCACGCCCTTGTTGCCGTGGCGGCCTGCCATCTTGTCGCCCACGCTCAGCTTGCGCTTCATGGCCACGTAGACCTTGACCAGCTTGATGACGCCCGGAGGCAGTTCGTCGCCCTTTTGCAGCTTGGCCACCTTCTCATTCGTGATCTTGCGCAGCACTTCGATCTGGCGCGAGGTCATCTCTTCGATCTCGTCGATCTGCTCGTTCACCCGCGGGTCCTTGTCGTTATAACGGATGCGCTTGAGGTTCTTGGTCGAGATACGTTCGATGGTGTCGCGGTCGAGAATGGCGCCCTTGGTGAGCAGGCGCTTGTTGGTGCGCTCGTCATGTAGGTCGGCCAGCACTTCCTTGCTGCCCAGAATCGATTCCAGACGCTTCAGGCGCTCGTCGGTGAGAATGCGGATCTCGTCGCCAAGGTTTTTTTCTAGTTTCGCAACGTATTCCGCTTCGATCTGTTTTGCGCGCTCGTCCTTCTCCTGGCCCTTGCGGCTGAAGATGCGCACATCGACCACCGTGCCCTCGATACCCGGAGGACAGGTGAGCGAAGCATCGCGCACATCGCCGGCCTTTTCGCCGAAGATGGCGCGCAGCAGTTTTTCTTCCGGCGTGAGCTGGGTTTCGCCCTTGGGCGTGACTTTGCCCACCAGAATGTCGCCATGGCCGATCTGGGCGCCGATGCGGACGATGCCGCTCTCATCCAGGTCGCGCAGCGCGTGCTCGCTCACGTTGGGAATATCGCGGGTGATCTCCTCGGGACCCAGTTTCGTGTCGCGGGCCTCGATCTCGAACTCCTCAATGTGCACCGAGGTGTAGTAGTCCTCGCGCACCAGTTGCTCGCTGATCAGAATCGCGTCCTCAAAGTTGTAGCCGCGCCAGGGCATGAAGGCCACCAGGACGTTGCGGCCCAGCGCCAGCTCACCGTGCTCGGTGCATGGGCCGTCGGCAATCACCTGGCCCTTGATCACGCGGTCACCCTCGCGGACAACAGGCTTTTGATTAATGCAGGTGTTCTGGTTGGAGCGCTTGAACTTAATGAGCTGGTAGATGTCGGAACCCACCTCGCGCGAAAGCTGCGTGGGATGGTGCTCGCCTTCGACGCGCACGATAATGCGCTCGGAGTCGACCGAATCCACGATGCCGTTGCGCTTGGCCAGGATCACGGCGCCGGAGTCGCGTGCGGTCACGCCCTCCATGCCCGTGCCCACCAGCGGCGCCTCGGCCGCGAGCAGCGGAACCGACTGGCGCTGCATGTTGGCGCCCATCAGCGCGCGGTTGGCGTCGTCGTGCTCGAGGAACGGCACCAGCGAAGCGGCAACCGACACCAGCTGCTTGGGGCTGACGTCGATGTAGTCGACTTCGGCCCGGTTCACCAGCACGAAATTGCCCTGCCGGCGCGCATTCACCAGGTCCTCGGTGATCTCGCCCTTGTCGTTGAACTCGATGTTGGCCTGAGCGATGGTGTGCCGGTCTTCCTCCCATGCCGAGAGGTAAAAGCTGTAAGGAATCCAGTCGATGGCGCGCTTGCCCTGCTTCTTCAGTTGCGCATTCAGGCGCAGCGCCTCTTCCTTCTCGATGTGATCGCCCACGCGCAGGCCGCTCTCGCCGGCGTTCACGATCTCAATGAATTCGAGAATGCGCGAGTCCTTCACCTTGCGGTAAGGCGACTCGATGAATCCATATTCGTTAATCCGCGCAAAGCAGCTCAGCGAGCTAATCAGGCCGATGTTCGGACCTTCCGGCGTCTCAATCGGGCAGATGCGGCCGTAGTGCGTGGGGTGCACGTCGCGGACTTCGAATCCGGCGCGCTCACGCGACAGGCCGCCCGGCCCGAGGGCCGAAAGCCGCCGCTTGTGCGTAATCTCCGACAGCGGATTGGTCTGGTCCATGAACTGCGAGAGCTGCGAGGAGCCGAAGAACTCGCGGATGGCCGCCATGACCGGCTTGGCGTTGATGAGGTCGTGCGGCATGGCCGTGTTCAGCTCCTGATACACGCTCATCTTTTCCTTGATGGCGCGCTCCATGCGCACCAGGCCGATGCGGAACTGGTTTTCCATCAGCTCGCCCACAGCGCGCACGCGGCGGTTGCCGAGGTGATCGATATCGTCGACCGCGCCGATGTTCTTGCGCAGCTTGAGCAGGTAGCGGATGGTCGCGTAGAAATCGTCGGGCGTCAGAGTGCGGTGATCGAGTTGCGTGGCGTCCTGATTTTCATACAATTTGATGTTGAACTTCAGGCGGCCTACGCGCGAGAAGTCGTACTTGCGCGGATCGAAGAACATGCCTTCGAAGAGGGCGGTCGCGGTGTCGAGCGTGGGCGGATCGCCCGGACGGAGTTTGCGGTAGATCTCGATCAGCGCCTCTTCCGGCTTGTGCACCGAGTCGCGCTTGAGCGTGTTGGAAATGATATTGCCCACGTCGTCGCGGTCGGGGAAGAAGACCTCGAAACTGGTGGCGCCGGAGGACATGATCTTGTGCAGGCGGTCGGCCGTCAGCTCCACATTGGCTTCGACAATCACTTCGCCCGTCGTGGTATCGACCGCGTCGGAGGCGGTGAGCGCGCCGTCGAGCTCTGCTGCCTCGACCTCGACCCTTGCAGTCGCCGCTGCACGCAGTGCCTTGAGCGCATGGGGCGTAATCTTGCGGCCCGTGTGCGCGATTTCTTCCTTGCCGTGCAGGATCGCGTGCGCCGGCTTCACACCCACAAGGTGCGTACCCTTCGTGGCATCCTGCGACACTTCCCACTGCAGCTTGCCGTCGGCGATATGCAGGCGGTCAACGGTGTAAAAGGTCTTCAGGATCTCCTCGTCGGAGCGCAGGCCCAGAGCGCGCAGGAAGATGGTTCCCAGAAACTTGCGCTTGCGGTCGATGCGCACGTAGAGCGTGTTCTTCTGGTCGTACTCGAACTCCACCCACGAGCCGCGGTAGGGAATGATCTTGCCCAGGAAATAAGTGCGGTTGTTCGCGGTCTCAAAAAACACACCAGGTGACCGGTGCAATTGGGAGACTATGACCCGTTCAGTCCCGTTCACGATGAAGGTGCCGTTCGGAGTCATTAGCGGAATGTCGCCGAAGAAGACCTCCTGCTCCTTGATGTCGCGGATGGTCTTGTTGCCGGTCTCGGCGTCCTTGTCATAAATTGTCAGCCGGACGGTGACCTTGAGCGGCGCGGAGAAGGTCATGCCGCGTTCCTCGCACTCCTGCTGGTCGTACTTCAGCTGCAGGCTCACGGGGTCGCCGCACTTGTTGCAGAAGTCAGGCGTGTTCTTGTTGTAAGTGCCGCACTTCTGGCAGAGCACGTCGCCGGGCAGGAAGGGATTTGTAATCACCATTGCCCCGCAATGCACGCAGGCCGTCCTCAGGTGGTGCAGGCCCTTCAGGTGGCCGCACTTGCACTCCCAGTTGCCGATCGCATAGTCCACGAAGTCCAGCTGCGAGATGCCCCGGAAGTCGGTAATCGGAAACACCGACACAAACACCGACTGCAACCCCGAGTCGTCGCGCTCGTTGGGCAACTTGTCCATCTGCAGGAACCGCTCGTAGGAGCGGCGCTGCACTTCGATCAGGTTGGGAATCTGGGTTGCAGTGGGAATCTTGGAAAAATCGAGTCGGCTGCGAATCGCGCGCTTCTCGTTAGGCATGATCACTCCTGAGCCTCGTCGTTGCGGCGTCCGCCCTGCTTTTTCAGTGGCCGCGCCGGGCCGGCGCCCGAGTCTCGGTGGCGCCAGCAAGATACCGAAAGAAATCGAAGATTCTGATGAGCGAAACTCGAGATTTCAGTTCCGCGCTTACGTTGCTGGCACACCAAGGAAGCTCGCGTCTAAACTTGCTTCGGGGGCGTCCCGAAATGAACCCGGATCAGGCGGGTTCCCGTGAAAGCTCGGTCAAATTCGCGGTTGATGTTGCGTGCTTCGAGCGGGTGCGCTAGACTGCGCACAAATGGGAGAAGCGAGTACAACGGCTGACTTCAAAATCAGGGTCGAACCGTGAAGGGAAATTGTGCGCTTCAGCCTGCCGGACATTCGAGAATTCTCCGTGCAGGGCATCGGGAAGACACAAAAGGCCCGTAAGGACGCAATGCCTCACGAGCGCAGCTCAACGCCTGTGCTCCCATTCGAATTTTCTTCCATTGCCCTCGCCGATCGCAAAATCCGCTTCCGCCGCGAATTGCCAGCTACCCGACCAAGTTCAACGGCCGCTCTGTCTGACCTCAGAGTAAACCGTTGACCAAAAGAACTTAGCGAAATCAAGTTACCGCGCCTGGAGGTTGTGGAACGACCACCCGGCTGCGAACGCTAGTGTGGAAACTTCGCCACACTTTCCGCCGTCCCGCTACCCCCTCCGGCTAGAATCCGGACGAAGGTTGCAGAGACGCGCAACTTACATGGTAGCGCGTCCCGGCGTCCCTTGCAAGTCTCGTGCCGTTTACTTGACCCGTTACTTGATTTCGACGGTCGCCACGCCCTCGAACTTCTTCCGGATGGCCTCGGCCTCATCCTTGGTCGCGTTTTCCTTCAGCGGCTTCGGAGCACCGTCCACAAGGTCCTTGGCTTCCTTCAGGCCGAGTGAGGTCACTTCGCGTACCGCCTTGATGGTGTTGATCTTATTGGCGCCAGCATCCTTCAGAATGACCTGAAATTCGGTCTTTTCCTCGGCTGCCGGAGCCGCCGCGCCGCCGCCGGCCGCTGCCACGGCCACCGGGGCCGCTGCCGCTGCCGAAACGCCAAGCCGCTCTTCCAGCTTCTTCACCAGAGCCGCTGCTTCCAGCAGGCTCAGGCTCACAATCTGTTCTTCCAACTGTGCGATATCCGCCATGTTTCGTCTCCAATCAAAATCGTTTGAATTTGCTCGCCGAGTCACATCACTCGTCCAAAAGGCTGCCCCATGCAATGGGAAAGTTTCCGATGCGCCAGACCAGCGCCCTTTCCGATTGCGGTGCAGCCAAAACCTAAAAGTAGCTATCGGCTTTTAGCCATTAGCTTTTAGCTCATTCCGTGGTTAGCGAAGGAACTCAACCCGCCACCAACGAAGCTAAGAGCTAATAGCTAACAGCTAAAAGCCCGCGCCGCTACGCCGCCGCGAACTTCTCTTTCTCCACACCCTGGTTCAGTACCACTGCCAAATCGCGTCCCGTGGCGTTGATCACCGTGGCCAGCCGCTGCGCCGGAGCGTTGATCAGGAAGAGCAGCTTCGAGAAGATCTCGTCCTTGCCCGGCATCGTGGCCAGAGCCTTCACTTCGTCCACGGTCAGCAGCTTGCCGTCGACAATGCCCAACTTGAAATGGAACTCCGCCGCGTTCTCGCCGGCCCACTTGGCGAAGACCTTGGCAAGTGCCACTGGATCGCCCGCAGTAAACGCTACCGAGTTCACGCCCTTCAAGCCCTTCAGCGCGGCCTCAACCTGCGTGCCCGTGCCCGAAATCGCGGCCAGCTTGTTCTTCACCACGCGATACTTGCCACCGGCCTCGCGGATCACCTTGCGCAGCTCGTAGTCCTTGGTCACCGTGAGCTTGCTAAAGGTGCCGATAATTGCGGTGGTCGAGGACTGCAGCTCTGAGGCCAGCCCCTTCACCTTCTCCGCCTTCTTCGCTCTTGAAATTGCCATTGCCTTCGCTCCGTTCGGCAGAGATCAGAAATCAGCAAAACTCAGCCGATCCGTCCCGTTGTCTTCCAACCTCGCCCCGCCGCCGAATCGGCAGCGCGTTTCAAATCTTTTCTAGTCGAGCACGGCGCTAAACTCAGCTCCGCACCAACTGATCTCTGATCTCTGACCCCTGATCTCTGTTTTCAACGCTTGCCTGCCGCGTCGGCGACCTGCGAATCCAGCGGAACACCCGGGCCCATGGTCGAGCTCAGCGTGACGCTCCTGATGTACTTGCCCTTGGCTGCCGCGGGCTTGGCGCGCACAATCGACGAGATCACCGTGGTCGCGTTGTCGATGAGCTTTTGCGGCTCGAAACTGAGCTTGCCCACCGGCACGTGCACCAGGCTGGTCTTGTCGGCGCGGAACTCCACCTTGCCGGCCTTGATCTCTTTCACCGCCGCGGCCACATCCATGGTCACGGTCCCGGTCTTGGGATTCGGCATCAGGCCCTTCGGTCCCAGCACCTTGCCCAGACGGCCCACCACCTTCATCATGTCGGGCGTCGCGATCAGCGCGTCGAAGGCGGTCCAGTTTTCCTTCTGGATCTTCTCCACCATCTCCTCGCCTCCGACGAAATCTGCGCCGGCTGCCTGCGCTTCCTTCTGGCGGTCGCCGGTGGCGATCACGGCCACAGTCTTGGTCTTGCCCAGTCCGTGCGGCAGAACTACGGTTCCGCGCACCATCTGGTCGGCGTGCCGCGTGTCCACACCCAGACGCATCGTCAGATCGACGGTCTCGTCGAACTTCGCGTACTTCACTTGCTTCAGGAGATTGACTGCTTCGGGCAGCGGATACGCCGGTTTGGTGATCGCGGCGCGCGCCTTCGCAATATTCTTGCCAGTTGACATGCTTCCCTCGTCTCCCACCGCTTTTGCCAGCCCGCTTTTGACGGGAGCGTTAGCCGATCAGGCCCACGCCCAATAGCCGTGGTGCAATTGACTGCGCAGGGGTTTCCCTGCGCGTATGTTATTGATGATAGCGAAATGGTCCCAGGATTGCAAATGCCACCCAGGCTCTTACTTCCGCGCCAAGTAATCGGCAGGCGTAAGAATCTCGATCCCGCAAAAAGGATGGAGAGACAGCAATTCCGAGTCGCCCGTCACGATCGCATTGGCAAGACCGTGTACGGCGACTTCTAGAAACTTGTCATCGCGCGGATCGCGGCAGATGTGAATTGGCCTTGCGATCTCCACGAGCAAGCAGTTCCGGGCATACTCATCGAAAATCTCCTCACGCAGCGAGCGCTCGATGTGCGAGTCGAACTTCTCCCTGAGAAGAACAGCCGGGAATTCCGCTAATGTCTCCCCGGAGGCCAGGAAAACGCCCTCCGAGCGAGCCTTGAGCAGCGCCCGGTGCGGAGTCGATCCAGGGAACAGCGCCGAACTCACCAGGACATTGATGTCAAATACTAACCGCTCCAGTTCGTTCATCGCTCAGCAAGAATTTCCTGGAGCTTCTCTTCGGTTAGTCCACTGGCCTTCGCTTGTGCAGCAGCCAGCGCCGAAAGACGATCGAATTCCCTCCACCGCTCTCGAACCATGCGCTCGTACTCCTCAGCAGAAACCAGCACGGCTAGATTGCGGTTGTGTCGCTGGATGCGCACCGGCCCCCTCTGTGCCTTTTCGAGTAATTCGGCGAATCGTTGCTTGGCTTGGGTGGCAGAGACGGTTGTCATAGCTCGATTCTAGGTCAAAATGATCAATTTGTCTAATTTGTTCATTTTAATCAATTTGGCTATTTTAGACAAATTGATCATTAACTGACTTCCGCTCTCCTTCGTCCATCCAAGCCCGCGTTGATAACCTCCCACAAGGCCGCCTACGGCCCAAACGATAGACTAGTCTCAGGAACCTTCTCGCCGGACTCGACGCTTTGCACCCGCTCCTCGCCCATCTCAATCCCGAACAACGCGCCGCAGTCGAGGCCGCCGACGGTCCTCTGCTCATCCTGGCGGGTGCCGGCTCGGGTAAGACCCGCGTGATTACGCACCGCATTGCCTGGCTCATCCAGGAGAGAAACGTCGCGCCCGATGCGATTCTGGCCGTCACGTTCACCAACAAGGCCGCCGGCGAGATGGCCGAGCGCGTGAATCAGCTGCTGGGCCATTCGTCCCTCGCCAAGCCCTTGATCTCCACCTTTCACTCGTTCTGCGTGCGCATTCTGCGCCGCGACATCGAGGTGCTGAAGACCGGCAATCAGGGCCTGACGCGCACCTTTACGATCTTTGATGATAACGATCAGCAGAGCCTGATGAAACAGATCATGAAGCGCATGGGGCTCGACACCAAACAGCTCACCCCGCGCAGTGTGCAGAGCCGCATCTCCTGGGCCAAAAATCACATGGTCGATCCGCAGGATTATTTCCTCAGCTCGAAGGACCCCACCAGCGAGCGCGTCGCCCACATCTTCAAGGCCTACCAGGACGAGCTGCTCAAGAACAATGCCGTGGACTTCGACGATCTGCTGCTCGATGCCGTACGCGTGCTCCGAGCTTCGGGCGAGGTGCGCGAGCGTTACCAGCGCCGCTACAAATATCTGCTTGTCGACGAGTACCAGGACACCAACCGCCCGCAGTACGAGTTGATGAAGCTGCTGGCAGGCGAACACAAAAACGTGTGCGCGGTGGGCGATGAAGACCAGAGCATCTACTCGTGGCGCGGCGCAGACATTCGCAATATTTTGGAATTCGAGAAGGATTTTCCCAACGCACGCATCATACGGCTCGAGCAGAATTACCGGTCGACACAGATTATTTTGGAAGCGGCCGGCGCAGTGGTCGCCAACAACCTGAAGCGCAAGGGCAAAAAACTATGGACCGAGCGCCAGGGCGGCTCGCTCATCGGCTACTACGAAGCGCCCGACGGCGAAAACGAAGCGCTCTTCATCGCGGACAAGGTTCAGGCGTTCCTTCGTCAGCAGCAGAACTCCTCCGAGACCCAAAACCCCGGAGGGGCGGCGGTGCTGTATCGCACCAATGCGCAATCGCGGCTGGTGGAAGAGGCGCTGCGCCGGTACAACATCAGCTACACCATGGTGGGCGGATTCAGCTTTTACGAACGCGCCGAGATCAAGGACCTGCTCGCCTATCTGCGGCTGGTGCGCAATCCGCACGACTCGATGGCCCTGCAGCGCGTGATCAACACGCCGGCGCGCGGCATCGGCAAAACAACCCTCGAGACGATGGAGCGGCTGGCTCTCGAAACCGGCGTCTCCACGTGGGACGCCATCGCCGCCGCGATCGCCAATCGTCTCATCCCCACGCGCGCCTCCATGGCGCTCGACACCTTCCGCCAGCTCATTCTCGACGCCCAGGCCATGATGGATCCCGATTTCGCCGGCAAGCTCGCGGCGGATGTGGCCGAGGCCGGCGATGCCGATACCAGCTTCGGTTTTGGAGCGGAGCCGGCGGGCGAGGCAGTTCCTGAGCTCGAAAGCGCCGAGGCGCACTTCGGCGGCGATGAAAACCAGATTCCGTTGTTGGATTCGTCGCACTTCACGCCCGCCGGCAATACGCCGAAACGGCCTTTCCTAGTCATGCCGGCGGAGAACGCCGGTTCGGGCGCCGAGTCCGACCAAAACACAGAACCGCGGAGCGGGTTCCGGGCCCCGGGGGACTCGGCCACCCTGCCCGAGCTCATCCGCTTCCTCATCGACCGCACTGGATACATCAAGGCGCTCGAAACCGAGGGCTCGCCGGAGGCCTTCAGCCGCATTGAGAACCTGAAGGAGCTGGCAAATGCCGCGCACGATGCCGAGGAGCGCGGTGAGACACTCGCCGAATTCCTCGACCACGCCGCATTGGCCTCCGACACGGATCAGTTCGATCCCAGTGCCCGCGTCACACTGATGACGCTGCACGCAGCCAAGGGTCTGGAGTTTCCTCTGGTATTTCTCGCCGGCCTCGAGGAGGGCTTGTTCCCGCATTCGCGCACACTCTCCAGTCCCGATGAGCTCGAAGAGGAGCGCCGTCTTTGCTACGTGGGCATGACGCGCGCCATGAACACGCTCATCCTGACGCGCGCCCACTATCGCCGCCGCTACGGCAACGACGTGCCGGAGATGAGCATTCCTTCGCGCTTCCTCGAAGAGGTTCCCTCGCAGCTCGTGGAAAATCTCGGCGGACGCAGCCCGGCGTGGACCACTCCGGCGTACACGCCCGGGTACGGCGCGGGCCGCAGGCATCGGCACGGCAGCGACGCGGAGGGCGTGCATTTCAACTATGAGGACGAGAGCCAGGAGATCCCGCGCAGCCTTGCGCCGGGTTCATCACCGCGGCACGGAACTTCTCCAAAAGGCAAGGGCGTGCGAACGCCGCCGCCGGAGGGCAGCCCCGACAATATCGCCAATATTGCTCGCTTCTTCGGTGGAAAATCCGGGAGCGCCCGCCCCGGCACGTTTGCGCGCCCTGCCATGGACATTCCCCCAGCCCACGGCGCATCGGGCCTGAAGAAAGGCCAGCACGTGATGCATGCCAAGTACGGCGAAGGCACCGTACTCGTGCGCGAAGGTGACGGCGAAAACGCCAAGCTGACGGTGCTGTTCACCAGTCATGGCGTCAAGAAGCTGATGGAAAAATTCGCCAATCTGAAAAAGATTTAGGGACTTTAACGGGAACGGCCGGGCGCGTGCACACCTTCGTCACCCGCTCGGCCGTTCTGTCTAATTCATCACCGACCAAATTCCCAGATTCAAAATCACCATCATCACCGCGAACGCAGGGATAAGCAACAGCGCTTTTTTAAGGCGCAGTGGATCGCCGCCGGCAATGGCGCCGATCAATCGGCTGCTCACGGCGAGGCCGGCCCAGCCGCAGGTGATGACAAAGCCGATGGCGGTGCCTGTCATTTGCGGAAATGCCGTGCCAGTAATGGCGAGCGCGGTGGGAAAGACCGGAGCCATCGACAATCCCGCAGCGAAGACGAGCGCCGCGGCGACTGTTGGCTTGTCGGTCCGCAGCATGAGAAATGTTGTGACAGCCATCGCAATGGAGGAGGCCAGTGTGACCTCGATAGCCGGTATATGAATGAGGATGGGAGACACGCCAACGCGCCCAATGAGCAGGCCGAGCGCAAATCCGAGTGAGAGGATGTTGAGCGCCCGCGCTTCAGGGATGCCCCGCGCGATCAAGTGGCGTGGCAGCCAATTCCATACTCCCACTTCGCAGGAAACATAGAGGAAAAGGAAAAATCCCAGCATTAAGAGCAGGGGGCGACCGAGCATGGGCCCGACCTGGGAGAGAACGAATCCCGATGCGCCGGCCGGGGCTGGCATCTGCGTAAAGCACTGCACAGCCAGCGTCACAACCGTGAGCACGGCGACCGAGTAACAGAGACGGCCCCATTTGCGCTCGAAAAGATTGGCTGAGATAAAGGGCGTGAGGAGGCCGCCGAGGCCAAAGAAGAGATTCACCAAGTTGAGTGCGGAGGCGCGATGAATTTCGCTCACGCCGCTCACCAGCGCATTGGCTCCGGTGACAACAATGCCGCCTCCGACGCCAAGAAGGAACAGCAGGGCCACGATGCCGCCGAAGCTGCTGGCGCGCGGTAGCAGAAAAAGAGCGAGTGCGATGCAGGCAAGGCCGAGAATGAGGCCGATCTTGTCCCCTTCGCTATCGAGCAGCGGACCCACGGCAAGCGATGCAATCATCAATCCCAAAGCCTGTGCGAAGGCGATGGCGCCGTTCTGTGACGGGGCCAGGCGGAAACGGTCCGACAGGTCGGGAAGGATCGTGCCCAGCATTGCGGCGATCATTCCGTAGACAAAAATGGCGAGGACGGCACAGAAAATGAGCACGAATCTCAGTCCTTTCAGGGAGCGCGTTCAAAAATACAACAACGCGAAGGTTCGCGGCAAGGTGCGAATGGTTGCGGCAAGGATGGAGCGGCGGGTCCGATAGAATTGGAGGTAAATGAAATTGCTGCAGATGTCCGGCCGGGCGCCCCGCGCAGCGCTTGCATTTGTTTTGCTATCCAGCGGCGTGGCTCTCGCCGGCTGCGGCATGCCGGGCGCGCCGCTGCCGCCCTCGCTGCAACTTCCCGATCGCGTCGCCGATCTATCCGCCATGCGTACTGGCAACCAGGTGGCGCTCACCTGGAGCATGCCGCGGAGAGACACCGACAAGGTGCCGCTGAAGGGCAATGTGACGGTGCGCATCTGCCGCAATCAGAGCGTCGCTGCCGGATGTTCCGCAGCAGCAACGGTCGAACTCGCTGCGGACGCCGATGGCGCATTCACCGACACGTTGCCGCCGGCGCTGGCCGAGGGCGCGCCGCGCGTGCTCACCTATTTCGTCGAGTTGGACAATCGCAAGGGCCGTTCCGCTGGATTTTCGAACGGCGCGCAAATTCTCGCCGGCGATGCGCCTGCCGCAGTCGACGCCCTCACAGCCGAGATGCGCCGGGACGGAGTTCTGCTACGCTGGGCGCCCGCGCCGCCGGATGCAGCCCCCTTTGCCGTACGCCTGGTGAGTAAGCTGGTTTCTCCGCCTGCGCCTGCGCCATCAAGGTCCACCGCAGGTCCGCTCGCTCCGCGCCCCGAACCGCCGGAGCGCACGCTGCTGGTTGAACCCGGCCCGCACCTTGATCACGCTCTCGACAGCAGCATCCAGTTTGGCGGGACTTATGAGTATCGTGCGCAACGCGTGGCGCGCGTACCCGTCAACGGAGAGACCCTGGAGCTCGCCGGGCCACTCTCGGCTCCGGTGCGCATCGCGGCTGTAAACGTATATCCTCCTGCCGTGCCCCGCGGTTTGGCGGCGGTGGCAACAGCCGACGCAGAGGACGCTGGACCTGTGATCGACCTCAACTGGCAGCCTGGCACAGAGGCCGATCTGGCGGGTTACGTCGTTTATCGGCGCGAAGCAGGGCAGCCTGAAAGCAGCTGGCAGCGTATCTCCCCCGCGCAGCCCGTGGCGGCGCCCGACTATCACGATGCGAACGTGCAACCCGGCCACACCTATCGGTATGCAGTGAGCGCCGTCGATCAGCAGGGGCACGAAAGCGCGCGCTCGGCCGAGGCCGAGGAAACGGTTCCCGCGCCATAAATCAGCTCCGAGACGAGGAGAAAAATGAAATACTGCCGTTTTTTGCTTTACGGCCAAACTCACTACGGCGAAGTTCAAGACCGCAACGGCGACCTGTGGCTTGCCGATGTAGTGCCGGCCCCTGAAGAAGACCTCGCCTTTCGCGTTGAGCACGGTTGCTCCAGTTCTCTCGCTCTCGGATTCGAGCCCATGCCGCTTTCCGCCGCCGATCTTCTTCCGCCCGTCACGCCCTCAAAGATTATTTGCGTGGGCCGCAACTATCGCAAGCACGTGCAGGAGCTGGGCAACGAGATGCCCACCGAGCCGCTGCTCTTCTTCAAGCCGCCGTCGTCGCTCGAGCGGCCGGGCGGCGCGGTGGTGTTGCCTGCGCTTTCGGAACGGGTGGATTTCGAGGGCGAGCTGGCGCTGGTGATTGGCCGGCGCACACGCAACCTCAAGCCCGATGACGATTGGCGCGAGGTGTTGCGCGGCTTCACGCTTGCCAACGACATCTCCGCCCGCGATCTGCAGAAGAAAGACGTGCAGTGGGCGCGCGCCAAGGGCTTCGATACGTTTTGTCCGGTCGGCCCCGTGGTGAGCGATGAACTGGACCTCGATGCCGGGGTCACTCTCGAGACCCACGTTAACGGCGAGCTGCGCCAACAGGCTTCCACGAACGACCTCATCTTTTCTATACCTATTCTGCTCCGCCACATCTCCGCGGCCTTCACGCTGGAGCCGGGCGACCTGATTCTAACCGGGACCCCATCCGGCGTGGGGCCGCTCAAGCCCGGCGATCGCGTTGAGGTTTCCGTTGCCGGTCTCGGCGCGCTGGCAAACACCGTGGAAGCGGAGGCCATTTAGGATCTTCGCGCCGAGACGCAACCTGCGGTATCACGCTGCATCTAAAAGAAGAGGTACACTGGTGCCGTAGGATGCCCACTGCATTCCCCGCAGGAGGAGTTATGCCGCAAAATCTGCTCGAGCAGCTACGCCAATACACTGTTGTCGTCGCCGATACCGGCGACATGGAAGCGATGGAAAAATTCCATCCCCAGGACGCCACCACCAACCCCTCGCTGATCACGGCCGCGGCGCAGATGCCGCAGTATCAGCCCATTGTGGACGGCGTGCTGACGGACGCACATAATGAGCTGGGTGACAGCGCGAGCGACAAGGACGTGGCCAACCTCGCGTTCAAGCGGCTGGCCGTGGCCTTCGGCAAGAAAATTCTGACAATCATCCCCGGCCGGGTCTCGACTGAAGTCGACGCGCGCCTCTCGTATGACACCGAGAAGAGCATCGCAATGGCTCGCGACATTATCGGCATGTACGCCAAGGAAGGTATCGGCAAGAATCGCGTGCTCATCAAGCTCGCGTCCACCTGGGAAGGCATTCGCGCCGCCGAGGTTCTCGAAAAGGAAGGTATCCACTGCAACATGACGCTCCTGTTCGGGCTGCACCAGGCCATCGCCGCCGCCGATGCGGGCGTCACCCTCATCTCGCCCTTCGTGGGCCGCATCCTCGACTGGTACAAGAAGGACACGGGCAAGGATTACCACGGCGCCGACGATCCCGGTGTGCAGTCGGTGACGAGCATTTACAACTACCTCAAGAAATTCGGCTACAAGACCGTGGTGATGGGTGCGAGTTTTCGCAACATCGGCGAGATCTGCGAGCTTGCCGGCTGCGACCTGCTCACCATTTCGCCGCAGTTCCTGGCCGAGTTCGAAACCACCGAAGGCGATCTGCCGCGCAAGCTCTCGCCGGAAGCCGCGAAGTCCATGCAGATCGACAAAATCACCGTGGACAAGGCGACCTTCGACCGCATGCACGCCGCCGATCGCATGGCCAACGACAAATTGAAGGAAGGCATCGAAGGCTTCTCGGCGGCGCTGGTCAAGCTGGAGACGCTCCTGGCCAAGCGGCTGGCGGAGCTCGAATCGCGCACGCCTGCGGCGGTGTAAGCGAGATTCAGGCGCCGGGAAATTGTCATGCCATGCAATAAGGCAGCCCGCGCGGCTGCCTTTCTTGTTCCACGCTTACGTTCTGCCGCGTCGTCACTCGCCCTGTTTGCAATCGAGTTAGGCGTCTGCTAACAAAGTTGGCCCTTCCCTCTTGCCAAACGCAACTCTTCCGATAAGCTCAGTGTTAACAAATATGTGAATCGGGCCGCGGCCGGCAACTTCCCCGCGCAGCACGACCAGGAACAGCCGGGGCCCAAGGGACAACGGTTGCTCGCGCTCAGCCATTTCCCAGGTCTGAATCGAGATCTCCACCCCACGGACCAAGACCTGTCCGTGGGGTCCCCGGACCTGGGGCACCCGCGGTACGGCACGGAAAATCTTTTCGATTCCGCGCACGGGAGGTGTGCATGCAGACGCAGACTCATCCGCTCGAACCTTTCTTTCAGCAGGCAGTTCGCAACAGTTACGAGGGAAGGCTGGGTTTTCATGATCCCGACGTGACTAGTTACGTGGCGCGTTTGCTGTGCGAATTCTCCGATGCCGGCAATCTTTACTGCATGCGCGATGGATTGGGCCGCCCCATCGAGGAGTTGGAGGAAATGGAGCGCGCCGCCGACCCGGTGAACGGCGCCGCACCATCCTTCGACGCCGAGCGCGCGTTGCGCAAACACATCGGCGACTACGCGCTGTTCGTGGCCGGCATGTACCCTGAGGCCGCGGGATCCAGGCGCCGCCTCCGCCATCATTCCCCGAGCCTTGCCGAGCTCATCCGCGCTGGCAAGCAGAGCTACTTCATCGTCAGCCAGTTCAATCTCTTCGAGTACGAGAAGGAGGCGCCGCTTTTTGCGCGACTTTCAGACAATTTTGAGCGCTGGCTTCTGGGATTGACGTTGGTTCGCGAAGAACTCGGGCCGCGCAAGCCGCTCCAGCTTCCGCCACGCGTGAACTGAAGATTGCGCAAAGGACTGGAAACAGGGATGCGTTCAGCGCCCGAATTGCAGCGCAACCCCACCCATGATGGCGCGCGGCGGCATATTGACGCCCGTGATCTCCTGGTAGCCGGTATTGCTCAGGTTCGTAAGACGCAGATAGGGCCGCAGCCTGCCTGCATCGTGAGTGACCGTGGCGTTCCACACCGGATACACGGTCTGCTGATAGCGCTGGGCAATTTCGACGGCATTGGTCAGAACGAAATCGTGGCCCAGTGGGGAGCTCCACGAAGCATGAATGTTCTGGACCGGGTAATTAAATACGTACTCCGACTCGAGCCCGTGCAGTGCGCTTTGCGCGCCGTGTACTCCGGTCCACGCGATGCGCACGGTTTGCGATTTTCTTGGAATCCACGTGAGCCTGGTTTCAACGCCGGAAAAACCGAGGCCGTTCAGATTGGCCGCGCACCAGATGTTGGCTGGGCAGCCGGCGGGAAGATAGGGATTCGGAACGGTCGCGCTCTGCACATAATCGATGGTGTCGTGCTGTTGCGAGAAGAATCCGGTTGCCGAGAGCGTGAGTTTTGCCGACGGCGCCCAATCCGCGCCTGCATCGCTGCTCCAGGCCGACTCCGGCTTGAGGTTGGGATTGCCCTGCGTCGAAGGATCGGAATAGTAGAGATCGGTGTAGGTGGGAATCCGGAATCCATAGCCGCCACTCGCGCGCAGCTTTAAATTTCTCGCTACGCGCAGGCTGCCGGCCAGCTCCGGCGAAAATACAGCTTGCGCTCCACCCGAAAAAATCTCTTCGCGCGCGCCTACTGAAAGGCTCCAGCGCCGCTTCGCCGGCCGCAGGTCCAGGTCCACATAACCCGCGCCGCGATTGCGTGCATGCAGCCCGAGATTATTGCTGCGGATACTGTCGCCGTCAGCCTCCAGTCCCATCAGGAAAACGGAATCCTTGTGCACCGTGAGCGTCTCCCGCAGAGATCCCTGCCAGGAACCGTCAATATGGTTGTTCTCATAGATCGCGGGATCGTCGCGAAAGAGCACGAACTCGTCAGTATGGCGTCGATAGCCGAATGCCGCGACGGTGTGGCTTCCGAGTTCCTGTCGCGCCGCGGCAAACCAGCCCTTGGTCCGTTCCCACGAAGGATAGTCGCCGTAGAACTGATTGGCGCCAAACGCGCGATCGCTTCCGGCAAAAAGCAAATCGGTAACGCCGAGCCGCGAACCCATCCAGCTTTCGGCCGACGCGTCCATGTTGCGGTAGTCGCGGTCGGTCATGAATCCCGTGGAGAAGTTGCGCTCCGCCGCCACGCGCCCGCTCCAGGGGCCGCGCGTGGCCCCGCCCAGCAGCGTTTCCTCGTTGGACTGAAAGCTTCCCTCGCCCGCGCGCACAAACAGGGAGTCATGATCGGGCGCTGCGGTCAGAAAATCCACGACTCCGCTCAGCGCGTCGACTCCGTGAAGTGTGGATCCCGCGCCCTCGAGCGACTGGATGGAATCGATGGCCTCGAGAGGCACGGGCAAATCGAGATTGTGGTGCGAGGTTTGCGCATCGTTGACGCGAAAGCCGTTGAGCAGCACCAGCGTCTGCTCGAAACTGCCGCCGCGCATCACGATGTCGGCCTGGCCGCCGCCGGCGCCGCGCTCTTCAAGAAAAATCGAGGAGTCACGCCGAAGAAAATCCTGCGGCGACTCGGCGGCCAGCGACTGCCCCTGCACCGGCAGAATGTCGACCGAGCGCTGCGACTCGGCCAGCGGCACTGGTGTGGCCGATCCCAGCACGACCATGGTCTCTGCGCGCCCTTTGACAGGCGCTTTCGGCGGCGTTGCGGCATCCTGCGCCAAGGCCGCGCGCAACAGCGCAGCCAGCAGCAGGAATCGGGCGTTCGGGATCAATCGCAATCGACGCATTGAGGGACTCAACACCATCATCGCCGCCGCGCTGCGCCTCTTCAACCATGATTTGGTATGATTGTGAATAGTTGAACCACTCAACTACTTTCTGCATGTTATGCGCATCGATGCCTTTCTCCGGGAAAGTCCCATGTTCGCCGTCAACCGCGCGGCGCGCCGTTTTGAGTCCCTCGCCTCGCGGGCGCTCGCGGCCGACAGCCTGGGATTTCTCGAGGCGCTGGTGCTGGCCGCATTGTTTTTCGAGGCGCCACGCCAGGTCAAGCCGTCGCAACTGGCAGAAACCTTCGCCACCACGCGGGGCAATCTCAGCCACTGCATCTCCTCGCTTGAGGCCAAGGGATTGCTGCTGCGCAGGATCGACCCCAACGACGCGCGTGCTTATCTTCTCGCGCTCAAGCCGCTGGGCAAGCGCTGCGCCGTGCGCGTGATCGCCGCGCTCGACGGCATGCAGAAGGAATTCGAGAGCGAAATCGGCAAAGCCGCGCTCGCGGAGATGATCAAATCCATCCGCAAGCTGGAAGTACGCGCCGTGGTGCGATAAAGACTCCGGAATACAGCGCATTTCCAATAG
>JBEKAS010000010.1:0-39727 GCA_050015795.1 Occallatibacter sp.
ATGCCAGTCCTGCGTGAGAATGATGTGCGTGAAGCGCGGCGCCATGTGCAGGATCGGCGCAACCACCTCGTCGCCGCCGGGCACAGCCAGCGCTCCTCCCGGACAAAAATCATTTTGCACGTCGATGACGATCAAAACATCTCTGGGATCAATCCGCATGGGTCCTCAGTACCGGGCCCCAAACGACCGGGGCCCCCAAGAAGCGCTTTTCGCTTCCTGGGGCGGTAACGACACGTCTTCGTCGTTGGGTTGGCTGGCAATCCGATTATGCCAGAAGCACCTCAACTCCATGGTCGCGGAGCAGCGCGACGTACTCCGGGCTCAGCTCCGCGTCGGAGACCACAATGTGCGCGGCCGCGAGCGGCGCCACGGGAATCATGCCGCCGAGGCCGAACTTGGTGTGGTCCGCCACGATGATCACGCGGCTCGCTACCTCGATCATCTTCTGTTCCGAGCCCACCACCAGCGTGTTGTTGTTGCTCAGCCCAGCCTCGGTAATGCTGCCGATGCCCATGATCACCGCATCGGCGCGGATGGCGCCCAGCATCTGCTCGCAGAAGGGCCCCAACATCACGCGCAGCCGCGGATCCAGATACCCGCCCGTCAGCGTCAATTCAATGTTGCGCAGCGATTCCAGGCCCTCGGCAATGGGCAGCGAGTTGGTCACAATGTGCAGCGATTTCGCAGCCAGTTCGCGCGCCACCGCGGCCACCGTCGAGCCGCCGTCGAGAATTACCGTCTGGCCGTTTTCGATCAGCCCCGCAGCGAGCCTGGCGATGCGGCTCTTCTCGTCGCTCAGCCGCACGCTCTCCACGGCGTAGTCGAAGGCGCGATTCGCCGGCGCCTTCACGCTCACCGCGCCGCCGTACACGCGCTTCAGCACGCCTTCCTCTTCCAGCGTGTCCAGGTCGCGACGGACACTCGATTCCGACGCCTCCAACTCGCGGCAAAGAGTCTCCGAGTCGATGAAGTCCCGGGTCTCAATCATCTGGCGAATTCGCAGTTGCCGTTCAGCAGCCTTCATCGTTGGTCCGTGTTGCGCCTGGTCCTTTTTCCTGGTCCCTTAGCCCCTGGTCCCTGTTTTTCCGGCAACCGGCGCTTCTTCATGCGCGACGTGTCGAGGCGAATATCGGGCAGGCCCAGCCTCTTCTTCATCGCCAGCAGATCGTCCTCGTGCTTCTCCGAGAACTGCGAAATGGGCGCGCCCATTTGCGAGGCGATGGTCAGCGTCCAGCAATACGTCTCCATCACCTCGGCGTACCACTCGGCGTGCGTCACCGTGTCGGCCCAGCACACAATGCCGTGATTCGCCAGCAGCACGGTGTTGTGCTGCTTCACATAAGGCAGCACGCTTTCGGCAAACGCCTGGGTGCCCGGCGTTTCGTAAGGCGAAATCGCCACCTTGCCCACGAACACTTCGAACTCCGGAAGGATGCGGTTCGGCGGCACGCGCCTGGTGATCGCGTAGGCGGTCGCGTGCGGCGGATGGCAGTGCACCACCGCCTTGGCTTCGGGCACGGCCTTGTAAATCTCCAGGTGCAGCAGCAGTTCGCTGGTCCGCGGCCTCGCGCCCGCTATCTGTACACCCTCCAGATCCGTCATCCCAATGTCATCGGGTGTCATATCGTACTTGCTTACCATGGTCGGCGTGCAAAGCACTTCATTCGCTCCGATGCGATACGAAATGTTTCCTCCGTTGCCGTCGACATACTGGCGCATCCACAGTTTGCGGCCCACCGAGCAAATCTCTTTCTTGATCGCCTCGGCCTCGGGCGTCGAAAAGAGCCGGCGATTGACCGCCGAAGGGCGCGGCGCTCGCGCCGCCACTGCGGCCTGCGCATCGCGCATCGCAATCCGCCTGCGTCCGCCAAGATCGATGCTCTTTTCTCTGTTCTTCACTTCCCCACCTCGAACAAATCTCTACGGCCTCACGTCCACCGCGTCTACAATCGGCGCCCGGTACGCGCCCACCGTCACCCGAGCGGGGCAAAAAGGATTCGGCGCCACGGGGCCGTCCGGCATGTGGTTTACGGGCAGTTCTAGAAGCCGATATTTGGAATCAAACCCTACTTTTCTGACTGAGTATGACTGATATTGAATGATACTGTATACTATCAATCAAAATCAATCGCTATTTGGCTGATTTTGATGGAATATCCGAACTGATGACCACGCAAACGGTCATCTCCGGGCGAGTTCCTGTCGGCCGGACCACTGATCTGGCCCCGCGCAACTTCGCGCTTGACTCGCAGTGCGCAGCTTTGGGATGGTTGGTGCGAGGCTTCCCCTCAAGGAGGACAAGTAACCATGCGAAGGTCGAGGGTAGCCTGCTCGGCGTGTGGAGCGGTATGGGTGGGAATCGTGTTCGTGGTTGCGGCGATGCAGGCACAACCGGGGCCGGCGTTTACACAAGCGCCTGTCTGGGTAGCTGTCGCCTTCTCTCCATCGACAGGGAATTATGGCGCCTCGACTGCACAGCAAACCTCGGCTGCGGCATCGCAGATGGCGCTGAAATACTGCGCGATGTACGGGGCGAAGGACTGCAAAGTTCTCTATTCTGACTGGAACGAGTGCCTGGCACTAGCGACGTCGATCAAGCCGACTGCGATGGCTTGCTGCTGGGGCGAACATGGGTACGATCGCGCGACGGCAGCTGCGAATGCGATGAATTCCTGCAAAGCCAACGGTTTGGATTGCTTGGTGCGCGTCTCGCCCTGCTACACCGACGACCCGCGCTGGGCTTCGCCGCTGCCGCTGCCGACAACAGGCTTCCAGCCGGGATCGGTCGATCGCGACCTGGTGGGCTATTGGAAGGCTAGCGTCAACGGTGGTTTGTGGATCTTGCAGATCGCGGCCAACGGCACCTATACATTCCACAGTGCCGCCCCGGCCTCCCCCGGCAACCAGCCGATGCACAACGGCACGTTCACGACGAGCAACGGCAAGTACACGATGCATGCCATCAGCATTGTCTTCGACACCCAGGGAACCTACACAATTCAAGGCTCCTCGAAGGGAACGTTGCAGATGAACGGGAACCTCGGGTCAAGCACGTGGTATCGGACTGGGCTCGACCCAGATCCGTAACCCGATCCGTAACCCGATCCGTAGGCGGGCCTGCGCCGGACCACTGATCTGGCCCCGCGCAACTTCGCGCTTGACTCGCGGTGCGCGGCTTTGGGATGGTAGGTGCGAGGCTTCCCCCCCAAGGAGGACAAGCAACCATGCGGAGGTCGATGGCGGTTCGCGGGGCGAGTGTGACGGCATGTGCGGCAGTGGGCCTGCTCCTGGCGGCGCTGAGCGCGCGGCCGGCGGCGGCGCAGGGATTCGGGTATGCGGCTATCGCCGTTTCTCCCTCGACGCTGAAGTCCGGCGCAGAGCATGGGACGACTACGGAGGCCAGTGTCGATCAAGGCGCACTCCAGTACTGCCAACAGAGCGGCGCCAACGACTGCAGGATCTATTCGGCGGTGGACTCCTGCGTGGCGCTCGCAACACCGGAGAAACCGGTCCCGAATCATTATGGTTGCGCGGCGGCTGCGACGCGCGAAGTAGCCGCGGCACAAGCGCTGGCGGCCTGCGCGAAGGCAGGCGGCATAAACTGCTTCGTCGGGCTAGCGCCCTGCAGCAACGACGACGTGCGCTTCGCGTCGCCGCTGCCGCTACCGCCGGGCGGCAAGCCGGGATCGGTCGATCCCGCCCTCGTGGGCCTTTGGGGGCTCAACGTCACCTCTGGCATCTGGGTCTGGCAGATCTCGGCCAACGGAACCTACACCTTCCACAGCGAAGCCCCGGATAACACGCAGCCGCATGACGGGACGTTTACCGCGAGCAACGGAAAGTACACGCTGCACTCCATCGTTTCGCCGTGGGACGACCAGGGAACCTACACGATGCAAGGCACGACCGCGGTAGTGATGACAGGGAAGCTCGGCACAGGCACTTGGTACCGCATTGCGGCGGACCCGGTGTACGGAGGGCCAGGTTCAGCGCCAGCTGTCAGGCGCTAGCTTCCAGCTCGTAGCTGGTCGCCCGCAGCCGGTAGCTCCTGGCTTGGGGTCCACTACTTTGCTCCCTCGCTACCTCGTTCCCTTGCTGACCCGCTGACTTGCTGACTTGCTAGCTTTTGTGACCGCCGCCGCAGACCGCCTTCCCCCGTCCGCGCGTATCCTGCGGCTGCCATGCGGCGCGGCCTCACCATCGCACTCCTCGTCGTCGTCAGTTCGGTGCCGATGCCGCCGCTCCTTGCCCACGAATCCGCATCCGGCCGCGTCACCGGAGTTGTCCGCGATGCCACGCAGGCCGTGGTCGCCGGCGCAAAGATCGACCTCAAAAGCGCGAGCTCAGCCGCCACATGGACGCGCGAGACCAACGGAAAAGGACAGTACGCATTCGACGGTATCCCGGCGGGCCTCTACCAGTTGACCGTGATCGTCTCCGGCTTCCAAATCGTCGTGGTGCGCGATGTGCGCGTCAACGCGGACCGCGAGACCGTTGTCAATGTCACGCTCCACATTCCCCCGGCCTAAACTGGAGTGTCCGGTCCAAGCCCCTTATCGGCGAAACCGCGCCGACTCGCCGACTGGCTGACTCGCTGACTTGCTAGCTCCGCGAGCGCCGCTAACTCCGCTAGCTCCGCTCCGTTATCCTGTCTGCACCATGATCTCCGCCCTCCGCCGCGTTTCTCGCCTCGCCCTTTTCATGTGCGCCGTCGCCGCTTCCTCCGCGCTCATCGCCCAGCAAACCGCGCCCGCCGTCCTTCCCTACCGCGGCGAGCAACCGGTGCGCGCGCCGCACGGCATGGTGGTGAGCGTCCATCATCTGGCTGCCGATGCGGGTCTGGGCATTCTTGAGGAGGGCGGTAACGCCATCGACGCCGCTGTGGCCACGGGTTTTGCGCTCGCCGTCGTGCATCCCGCCGCGGGCAACCTCGGCGGCAGCGGCTTCATGCTCATCCGCGATCACTCCGGCAAAACCATCTTTCTCGACTACCGTGAAAAGGCTCCGCTCGCCGCCACGCAAAACATGTATCTCGATGCCAGCGGCAACGTGATTCCCGGCGCGAGCGTTCTTGGGGTACGCTCCATCGCCACGCCCGGCTCCGTCGCCGGTCTCGTTTATGCCGAGCGCAAATTTGGCCGCCTCGGCCTCAAACGCGTCATGGCGCCCGCCATCCAGCTTGCGCGCGCGGGCTTTCAACTCACGCCGCAGGAGGCTGCCGAGCTCACGGACCCCGACCTCGCGCGCTTTCCCGCCTCGCGAACCATCTTTCAGCGCGACGGCCGCTTGTACAAAGCCGGCGAAATCTTCCGCCAGCCGCTGCTCGCCGCCACGCTCGAGCGCATCGCCGCCGATCCCGACGATTTCTACCACGGCGTGATGGCCCACCAACTCATTGCCGATCTGGACAAAGGCGGCGCGCTCCTCACCCTCGACGATCTTGCCCAATACAACGTGGTCGAGCGCGAACCCGTCGTCGGCACTTTCCACAACTTCACCGTCATCAGCGCGCCGCCGCCCTCCTCCGGCGGAATCGTACTCATCAGTGCGCTCAACATCCTCGAAAGCTACCCGCTCTCCGGCCTCGGCGACCGCAGCGCCGCATGGATACATCTCGCCACGGAGGCTTGGCGCCGCGCCTACATGGATCGTGCCGACTTTCTCGGCGACCCCGATTACAACACCTTCCCGATCGCGCGTCTCCCAGTGTGACGCTGAAGCGTCCCGCGGGCTTTGTGCCGCCCGCGCCCACCACTGCCGGCCAGCGCCGCGCGGAATCACCTGACACCACCCACTATTCTGTTGTGGATCGAGAAGGTAACGCCGTCGCCGTCACCACCACGCTCAACGACAGCTTCGGCTCTCACGTCGCCTCCGCCTCGCTCGGCTTCCTGCTCAACGACGGAATGGACGACTTCGCCGCCAAGCCCGGCACCGCAAACATGTTTGGCCTGGTGCAGGGGCCGGCCAATGCCATCGCGCCCGGCAAGCGCCCCTTGAGCTCCATGACGCCCACCATCATTCTTGAAGACGGCAAGCTGCGCTACGTGCTTGGCTCGCCCGGCGGTGCCCGCATCATCACGACCGTGGGCAACATTTTTCTCTCCGCGGCCGAGGGTGGCCTCAACATCCAGGAAGCCGTCGACGCGCCGCGCTTCCATCATCAGTACCTGCCCGACATCCTCTACCTCGAGCCGGGATTCAGCCCCGACACCATCGCCGCCCTGCGCGCCATGGGCTACACGGTCACGCTCAGCCGCGGCCACTGGTCCGACGGGGAGTGCATCGCCGTCGATCCCGTCACCGGCGACCTCCTCGGCGGCCAGGACCATCGCAACCACTACGGCAAAGCCGCCGGCTATTAGTGTCCTGAGCCGGAAGTTAGTCTAATTATTGATTTGTCATCCTGAGCGCAATTTGGCGTGCAATCGGTAAGATTGCACGCCAACAATTGGTTGGGGTCCACTGACTCGCTGACTTGCTGACTCGCTAATTCGCCAGGTCGAAGCGATCCAGGCTCATCACCTTCGCCCACGCCGCCGCAAAGTCCTTCACGAACTTCCTCTCGGCATCCCTGCTAGCGTAGACCTCGGCGAGCGCGCGCAGCTGCGAGTTCGAGCCGAACACAAGATCGACCACCGTGCCCGTCCACTTCAGCTCGCCCGTCTTCCGGTCGCGCCCTTCCAGCACATTTTCCGTCGCCGACTTCTGCCACTTCGTCCCCATATCCAGCAGGTTCGCGAAGAAGTCATTCGTCAGCGTCTCCGGCCGCTTGGTGAAGACCCCGTTTTTCGATCCGCCGAAGTTCGCGCCCAGAACGCGCAGCCCGCCGACGAGCACCGTCATCTCGGGCGCGGTCAGAGTCAGCAACTGCGCCTTGTCCAGCAGCAACTCGGCCTCGCATCCATCGAATCCCTTGCGCACGTAGTTGCGGAACCCGTCTGCCTTCGGCTCCAGCACCTCGAACGACGCCACATCGGTCTGCTTTTGTGTCGCGTCCATGCGGCCCGGAGCAAAGCCCACCTTCACGTTGTAACCGGCATTCTTCGCCGCTGCCTCCACGGCCGCCGTCCCGGCCAGCACGATCAGGTCGGCTAGCGAAATCTTCTTGCCTCCCTTTTGCGCCGCGTTGAACTGCTTCTGAATGGCCTCCAGCTTCGCCAGCACTTTTTTCAGTTCCGCCGGCTGGTTCACCTCCCAGTCCTTCTGCGGAGCCAGCCGGATGCGCGCGCCATTGGCGCCGCCGCGCTTGTCGCTGCCGCGGAAGCTCGATGCCGCTGCCCACGCCGTGGTGACGAGCTGTCCGATCGACAGTCCCGACGCCAGCACCTTGGCCTTCAGCGCTGCAATGTCCTTCTCGCTCACCAGCTTGTGGTTCACTGCCGGAACCGGATCCTGCCAGATCAGTTCTTCCTTCGGCACCAGAGCTCCCAGGTACCGTGCCCGCGGGCCCATGTCGCGATGCGTCAGCTTGAACCACGCCCGCGCAAAGGCCTTCGCAAACTCCTTCGGATTCTCCAAAAAGCGCCGCGAAATCTTTTCGTACGCCGGGTCGATCCGCAGCGAAAGGTCGGTGGTGAGCATGGTCGGCGTGTGGCTCTTCGTCTTGTCGTGCGCGTCCGGAATCAAGCCCGCGCCGGCCTTGCCCTTGGGCTTCCACTGGTGGCAGCCCGCCGGGCTCTTGGTCAGCTCCCACTCAAATCCAAAAAGATTCTCGAAAAAGTTGTTGCTCCACTTCGTCGGAGTCTTGGTCCAGGTCACTTCCAATCCGCTGCCAATCGCGTCTCCGCCCTTGCCCGTGCCGAAGCTGCTCTTCCAACCCAGTCCCTGCTCCTCAATGGATGCGGCCTCGGGCTCTGCTCCAACGTGGCTCGCCGGTGCGGCGCCGTGCGTCTTGCCAAAACTATGTCCGCCGGCAATCAGCGCCACCGTCTCTTCGTCGTTCATCGCCATGCGCGCAAAGGTCTCGCGGATGTCGCGCGCCGCAGCCACCGGGTCAGGGTTGCCGTTGGGGCCTTCCGGGTTCACGTAGATCAGGCCCATCTGCACCGCGGCCAGCGGATTGGCCAGCTCGCGATCGCCGCTGTAGCGCTGGTCGCCCAGCCACGTGGCCTCCGGACCCCAATCGGTGTCGAGCTCCGGTTCCCAGATGTCCTCGCGCCCGCCGCCGAAGCCAAAGGTCTTGAAGCCCATCGACTCCAGCGCCACATTTCCAGTTAAGATCAGCAAATCCGCCCACGAAATCTTGCGTCCGTACTTCTGTTTGATCGGCCACAGCAGTCGCCGCGCTTTATCCAGGTTCACGTTGTCCGGCCAGCTGTTCAGCGGCGCAAAACGCTGCGACCCGCGGCCCGCGCCGCCGCGTCCATCGTGTATCCGGTACGTCCCCGCTGCATGCCACGCCATGCGGATGAACAGCCCTCCGTAGTGGCCGAAGTCGGCGGGCCACCACTCCTGGGAATCCGTCATCAATGCGCGCAGATCCTTGATCACGGCATCGAGATCCAGAGTCTTGAACTCCTTGGCGTAGTCAAACGCCTCGCCCATGGGATTGGATAAAGACGATCGCTGATGCAGGATCGCCAGGTTCAGCTGGTTGGGCCACCAGTCGCCGTTACCCTTGGCTCCTGCCGTCGTGTGCTGCAACATGCCGCCCGTAAACGGGCACTTCGATTCGTTCGACATATCGATCTCCTGCGACCGCGTGCACGCGGCCGACGACTCCAGTATAGGAGCGCTACGCCGTGTCCATCGAGCTGGACGGCTTCTTTATGCTGAATGTCATCCTGAGCGACCGAAGCGGAGCGCAGGGAGTCGAAGGACCTGCATCTTCCTTCCTCCTCATTTGCGTGGGGCCGATTTCCAACTCCGCTCAATGCGATTGCTCGCGAACTCCGCCTCCTTCTTCGCGAAAAAATGCTTCCACATCTGCGATGTTCTGCGTCACGCGATACGGCGGCAGCGATTGCAGAAAAGTTTGCCCGTAGCGCTGCGTCCGTACGCGCGGGTCGAGCAGCACCAGCACACCGCGGTCTTCAAGCGAGCGGATCAGCCGCCCGAATCCCTGTTTGAGCGTGAGCACAGCTTCGGGAACCTGGTAGTCGGTGAAGGCGCGCCCGCCCGCTTCCTCAATGGCCTTCATGCGCGCCTGCACCACGGGATCGGAAGGCACAGCGAACGGCAGCCGGTCGATGATCACACAGCTCAACGCCTCGCCCTGCACGTCAACTCCCTGCCAGAAGCTGGCTGTGCCGAAGAGCACGGCGTTAGGAGTTACACGAAACTCCTCGAGCAGCGCTTTGCGCGGAGCCGTGCCGTGCAAAAGAATCGGATAGTCGAGCACCGGCAGCAGCCTTTCGTAGAGCGCGCGCATTTGGCTGTAACTCGTGAAGAGGCAGAAGGCCCTTCCGCGCGTGATGCGCAGAATGCGCTCGATGGTCGCGGCCGCGGCCTCGGGGAACTCCGCCGCGCGCGGATCGGGCATCTGCGGCAGGTAAAGCAGCGCCTGCTTTTCGTAGCGGAAGTGCGAGGGCACCACGAGCTCGCGCGCCCCGTGGCCCGCATCACCCAGGCCGAGCCGCTTGCGCAGATGCTCGAAGCCGCCCTGTACCGTGAGCGTGGCCGAAGTGAGCACCGCCGTGGGTATCCGGTCCCACACCAGATCGTGCAGAATCTCGGAGACGTCTATCGGTGTGGCCTGCATGAATGTGGCCCGCGCCCCGCCACCACTGCGTGGGGCAGCCTTTCGGACGAGCTCCGAGTTGGCGCCGAGGTTTCCTCCACGCCGCTCCAGCCAGAACACCATGTTGGCGGCCTTGGCTTCCAGCATGTATGTAAGGTCAGCGCGCAACGCGGCGGCGCGAGCCTCCAGCCCCGGAGCTTCGTCGGTGTCACTGAGCCGCTCGAACTCCGCTTCGAGCAGCTTGAACGTGGTCGTCACCGCCAGATAAAGGTCGCCGCTGGACTCGAGGAATTCTTCGCGATTGCTGAAGGGATGGCGGCCATCGCCCTCGTGCGGCAGCGCGGCAAAGAAGAGCCGCGCCCGCTCTCGCAGTTGCTGCGTAAGCAAGTGCACCTGCGCAGAACCTTCCTTGCCGCGCAGCAGCACATCGGCGTCGCGCGCAAAGTCCTCGAAACGCACATTCGACAGCGAGCGCCCGAAGTAGCTCGACGCCACATCTTCGAGTTCGTGCGCCTCGTCGAAGATCACGGCTGCGGCCTCCGGCAGGATGCCCGCGTCCGGCGCGGCCGCCGCCATCTCGCGCACCGCGGCGTCGGCAAAAAAGAGGTGGTGGTTCACGATGATCAGGTCCGATTCCATGGCGCGGCGACGCATCTCGGTGATGAAGCAGCGCCGATAGTCGGGACATGTGCTGCCCAGGCAGGCCTCTGACCGCGCGTCGAGCTTGTGCCACAGGGCGCTCGACTCAGGCAGCCCGGAAAGCTCGGCGCGGTCGCCGGTTTCGGTGGTGCGTTCCCATTCGGCAATCTGCTGATACTCGTCCACCTCGGCCAATCCCGTTAAAACGGGCTGGTCGCGCAGGGCGTAGAGTTTGCGGCGGCACAGATAATTGGCGCGGCCCTTCATGTAGCACACGCGCAGCTCGCCCAAAAGAGTCTCGAGAAACGGCACGTCGCGGAAGAAAAGCTGGTCCTGCAGAGCCTTGGTTCCCGTGGAAACAATCACACGCTGCCCGGTGCGCAGCGCCGGCAGCAGGTAAGCCAGGGTTTTGCCGGTGCCCGTGCCGGCCTCCACGATCAGATGCCGGCGCTCCGCGAGGGCGCGCTCCACGGCCTTGGCCATCTCGTACTGACCCCGCCGGTACTCGTAGGGCAGCGGCGAGTTGGCCAGAATGCCGCCCGGCGAAAAGAACTCGTGGAGCGTGGGCAGGGCGCGGGTTGGGGCGTCGGAGGAGGGCATTTGGGCCGGGTGCTCTCTCCATCATAGTGAAAGGGAGCGAAAGGGCAGGGACTGAGGGACTCAGGGACTACGGGGCTGCGGGGCTGGCGGGAGCGAAAGAGTGAGGAGGTGAGCGCGGATCAGCCTAGGTCGGGGTCTTTGCCTTCGGCTGCGACGTGGTATTCGTCGCGGGGCAGCACCTGGCTGTGGCGGGAGTCGAGCCACTGGCCGATAAGCAGCGTGGCATCGGGATCCGTGTTGACCTCCAGGTTGTCACTTTGTCCCGCTTTCAGCAGCTTCTTGCGCACCTCGGCGGCACGTTGCGCATTCGCGGCGCGTTCGTTCGCCAGCGCATACGTATTGATGGCGTGCAGCCCTACGGCCGCAGGGTGAACGTGCATGGCGCCCTCCAGCAACAGGGAGGGCAATTCGCGAGCCGAAGTTTCAAGGCAAATATTAGAAAATGTTAAGCTTACACGCAAACGGATCGGCGATTATCCGACCCGCTGATTGACTTTGCAAAGTGGACTAAGCATACTTAGTCCATGGCGTACACCGTCCACCAAGCGAAGACTCACCTGTCTCGGCTGATCAAAGAGGCGGAGGCGGGGAAAGAGGTCATTCTCACGCGCGGGAAGAAACCTGTAGCGAAGGTCGTCCCGATTGAAGCCGCAGCCTCACGCAAGGAACTGGCAGGGGCGTATGCCCGCGATGTTCATTGGGACGACGACGCCTTCGATCCGCTGACAGATGAAGAACTCGTCCAGATGGGGCTGGGATACTTGCTGGATGCCCCGCTCGTTCCTCCGCCGGGCACGACGAACCGCGAATGACTTACCTGCTCGATACGCACACCTTGATCTGGTTTCTCCGCAGCCCTCAGGCGCTGCCGGCGCGAGTGCGCGGCCTGATTGAAGATGAGGCGACGACATTGGTAGTTTCGCTCGCGACGCCGTGGGAGATGTCGATTAAGACCTCAATCGGCAAGCTCGATGCGGAAGACATTCTCGCGGATTTCGAATCGATCGTAGCGCGTGCACGCTTCAATGTTCTGGCCCCGACCATCGCACAGGTGATTGCGAGCGGCCGTTTGCCCTGGTTTCATCGCGATCCGTTCGATCGCCTTCTTGTGGCCCAGACAATGGAACTCGGCTGGAGCCTGCTGAGCAAAGACGTCGTTTTCGATGCCTACGGCGTGCGGCGCATTTGGAGCTGAAACCGTCGGCGAGAATAGAAGTGGACCTCAACTTTTTTCGCGGCGCCGAAAGGGAGTTCGATTGCCCACGTATCGCAGATCGGTTGTGCCCGCGCGCGCGGGAGCCGCACAGTTGCCCCTGGTGGCCATTGTGGGCCGGCCCAACGTGGGCAAAAGCACGCTCTTCAACCGGATTACCGGCAGCCGGCGCTCCATTGTGGGCGACGAGCCCGGCATTACGCGCGACCGTATCTATGGCGAGTACGAGTGGGCGGGGCGGCGCTACCGGCTCGTGGACATGGGCGGCATTGTGCCCGACGATCCCGAACTCATCGCAACTGAGATCTTCGTGCAGGCCAAGGTGGCGCTCGAAGAAGCGGACGCGTTGGTGATGGTGGTGGATGTGCGCACCGAACTTGCGCGGCCCGACTACGATTTGGCGCGGCTTCTCCAGCGCGGAGGCAAGCCACTGTTTCTCGCGGTCAACAAGGTGGAGACCGATGCGCTCGCCAACGAAGCGGAGAATCTTCGCCGGCTCGGCATCGGCAACGTGTTCCCGGTGAGTTCGGAGCATGGGCAAGGCGTCGGCGAGCTGCTGGACGCGATTGCAGAGGCGATTCCGGAAAAGCAGGGAGCAAGCCACCCCAGCGGGCACAGATCGCCCGCCGGGGACCCCGGCAGGGAACAAGGGAGCGAGGGAGCGGAGGACGACGCGGCGCAAGAGGCGGAAGAAGTCGAAGAGGCGATCGAGGACGAGATGGAAGAAGGCGGACCTTTGGTTCCGGGTGAAAAGCCGGCCCAAAGCCAGAAAAAGATCCGCACCCACGGCGAATTTGAGCAGCGCGAAACGTCGGTGGCCATCATCGGGCGTCCGAACGTCGGCAAATCGACGCTGCTCAACGCGCTCACGGGGACCACACGCGCCATCGTGTCGCCGATTGCGGGCACCACGCGCGATGCGGTGGACGAGGTGGTGGAGTTCGAGGGGAACGCGCTGCGCTTTGTCGATACGGCAGGAATCCGGCGCAAGGGCAAGACCAAGTTGATGGCGGAAAAAATGAGCGTGGTGATGGCGCGGCGGCATCTTGAGGCCGCGGATGTGGCGCTGCTGATCATTGACGCAACTGAGGGCGTGAGTGCGAGCGACGCCACCATCGGAGGCTATGCGCACGAGAGCGGGCGCAGCGTGATCATCGTGGTGAACAAGTGGGATTTGGTCACGACGAACCGCAGTGATGGCAAACCGCCCGCCGATCGCTCCGTCTTCGAGCAGCAGGTGCGCAAGGCGCTCAAGTATCTCGATTACGCGCCGGTGATCTTTTTATCGGCGCTCGAAGCCATCGGTCCGGAACGCAAAGGCATGGCACGTGTGCTGCACGAGGTCGTCTCCGTGGCCAAAGAACGGCGCAAGCGCGTGTCGACAGGACAGATGAATCGATTTCTGGAGCGGATCGATTTTCAGCGCGCCCCGGTGCCCATGGCGAAGCGCATTCGCATCTTTTATATGACGCAGGCAGCCGTGGCTCCGCCCACCTTTGTGCTCTTCACCGATCGCGACATCAAGCTGCACTTTGCCTTCGAGCGGTTCCTCGAAAACCAGGTCCGCGAGGCATTCGGATTCAAGGGCACGCCCATCTGGTTCAAGGTCAGGGCACGAGGGGCAGAGAAGCGCGGCTGACAGAGTTGGTTTCTTGGCCGGAGAGCGGGCGCTCAGAATGACGTTGGACTATTGCTGCACAGCCCCCGGCGGGCCTGACGACGAACCGCCGTCTGCATTCGGGAGATTGCGGACGTGCACGCTGGCCTCGGTTTCCGGCACGGTGCCGTCGTTGGCCTGAACCTCGGTGGGCCGTCCCTGGATGAGAATGCGCTGCGTGGCTTTGCCGCGCGCGGGCACCAGAACGCGCTGCGTCACTGATGTGTCGGGGTTGCGTACGGTGACGGGCACTTCGGCGGCGGCGTAGCCGGAATTCGCGATGACAACGGTGACGATCCAGCCGTTGGCCTCAGGCTCCACGCCGGAATCGGACGAGTTCGGCGTGTGCGATGCCGTCTCCGCAGAAGTAAAAAAGATGTGGTCGATCGTGATGTCCGGCAGTCCCTTGTCGGCATCGACCCAATCCGCGAAGAACCATGACAGGTCGCGGCGCAGCCCCGCCCGCTCAAGCAGTTTTTCAAACGATCCGGAGCCTGCATTCGGCCCGAGACCGCGCGCGGCATCCTGTGCAGGGTCGTACGCGCGCAGAGCCGCGGAGAGCGCGGGATCGCCGACCAAGTCGCGCAGCATCCAGAAAACGTAAGTCGCCTTGGTGCGGTAGTAGACCGGCGAAATGGCCTGGGCCAGCGGCTGGCCCGAGCTTTCTCCGGGACTCGGAGGCTCGATCAACGCGAGTGCGCTGCGGCCGGATTCAAGGGCTTCGAGCGCTTTCTCGCGGCCCGACTGCTTTTCCAGCCACAACGTTCCCATGAAGTGCGCCACGCCCTCGCTCAGCCATGCGCGCGGCGACGACATCCACGCGTGCGTAAGCGCGTGGGCCATTACGCCAGTGAGTTGATCCGGCGTGGCGTGGCGAACCGCGGTCACCAGCAGTGCCCCGGTTTCAAAGGGTGCGTCCTCGGGATCGGGAAGATCGAGAATCGTGAGCTGCGAACGCGGCGCCTGGCCCAGCCAGCCTTGCAGGAAGGGCGTGACGGTGGAAGCTGCGGAACCCCACTCCTCCACTGCCGCATCGGCAGTGGGCAGCGTCCAAAGCGTGGTGTTCGTCGCGTGGTGCTCGGCGCGGACGGCTACAAAAAGGCTGGGAGCCTCGAAGCCCAGTGTTGCGCTCGAGAGCGTGGCCGTTGCCACGCCGGAGATTTCATCGCTTCCGTTCTGCGGCTCCGTTACCGTGAGCGGCACGGAGTGGCCGTTAATCAGAGCGACTGTGGGCGCGTGGCCGTGGGTAAACTCGACCGTGAGGTGCAGGAAGAAATGTGCGCCGGCCATGCGCAGCTTGTGCTCGCCCATCTCGTCAAAAACCCGTGCGCCGTCGCCGAGAATCACGGGAGCCGCGGAGGCCGGGTACCAAACCACGTTGCCGAAGCCGCGCAGGCCGGTGAAATCGGCGTCGATCGCGTCCCAATCGGAGTGCAGCGCCACGTCCTCCGGAGTTCCGATGGCAAGTAGGCGCTGCGCCGACTGCGAAATTGTGCCGGAGTAGGTGACGTCGAGCTGCAAGGTCGCGCCGGGCGCGAGCGGGGTGGCGAGTTTGACGGCGGCCTCGTGAAGCTGGCCGGTATGATCGGTGTCGGAGTTGAGCGTGGCGATCGTATACAGAGCGTCACGCGCGGCGACGCGGATGCGCTCCCAGTGCAGCGAAGAAGAAATTTCGAGCGGGACGTGGGCCAGCGGCGATTTGCCGTCGTTGCGCACGGTGATGAGGGCGCGCACGGCGATTTCATGTTCCGCGCTGCGCAGATGCACGTCCATATTGAATTCGGTGAAGGTTAGGCCCAAGCGCTCGGCGTCGCTGGCGGTTGGCGCGTCCACCGGCTGCCCGCCGGGTGTTGCCGTTTGCTGCGCTCCGGGACCGACCGTGGTCGTGGTCTGGCCGTTTTCGTCCGTCGAGCGCGAGAAGATGACCTGGCCGTGATGCGGCTCCTCTTGTTGCGGCTGATTTTGCCCAGCCGCGGGAGTGGATTGCGGCGCGGCCGGGAGCGCGGCGAGAAAAAAGACGCTCGCGAGAAAGAGATGCGTGGCGCGCGTGGTCTCCCATCCTTTCGCCAAAGAACCGGCGAAAGAATGGGGCACGGAACGGGTTGCCTTCATGAGCCAAGACCTTTCTGTTTTTGCGGCTTGGATCTCGCGGTTTCCGCACTGCGTGAGGCAGCCTTTTGGACGAGCGTCGTGGGAGTCCCGGCAGCAGCACGCCGCTGGCGGGCGGCCTCATAGAGCACAACCGCTCCCGCGGCGGAGACGTTGAGCGAGCTCACGCCGCCGGCCATGGGAATGCGCAGCAGGTGATCGCAGGTGCGGCGCACCAGGTCGTGTAGCCCCGCACCCTCGCGGCCCAGCACAATCACCAAATTGCCGGTGAGGTCGAAGCGGTCGTACTCGCTTTCGCCGCGCTCGTCGAGGCCCACGATCCACAGGTTCTGGCGTTTCAGTTCTTCGAGCGCGCGCACCAGGTTGACGACGCGGGCAATGCGAAGATGCTCGGCCGCGCCGGCGCTGGCCTTTACGGCAACGGGGCTCAAGGGCGCGGAGCGGCGCTCGGTCAGAACAACGCCGTCAACCCCGGCGCCATCGGCCACGCGCAGCAACGCGCCCAAATTCTGCGGATCTTCCACTCCGTCGATAGCCAGGACGAGACGCGATGCGTCGGGCTTGCCGGCAGACGGCGCGAAAAGATCTTCGAGCGCAAGAAACTCCTGTGGGCGAACCAGAGCGACAACGCCTTGATGCGCGGCGGTCTTGGCGGCAACAGTAAGCTGCTCGCGCGGCTGCTCGAGGACGCGGACGCGGGCCTGGCGGCACAGGGCAACCAGCCGCTCAAGGCGCTCGTCGCGCCGCTCGCGGGCCACCAGCACGTGGTCAAAACGCCGCTTTCCGGCTTTCAGAGCCTCCTCCACCGGATGCAGGCCGTAGAGAACTTCCATGAATTTTAGTGTACGGCGCGAAACACGAAGGGCGCCGCATCGCGGCGCCCTGAAGTTCGAAAGTTGCTGACGGCTTGCTAAACAAAGTCGCCGCCGCTTTGTTCGCTCCACTCTTCCATCTGCTGCTTGAACCGCTCCATCTGTTGCTGCAGCTGCTGCTGCATTTGCTTCATCTGTTCCTCGTTGAAGCTCTTGCGGAACTTTTCCATCTGCTGCTGCAGTTGCTGCCGCATCTGCTCCGAGTCGATTTGGGAGTTCTTCATGCTTTCGCGCAGCTTTTCGGCCTGCTGGCGAAGCTGCTCCATCTGCTCGGGGCCGATTTGGAGGCGCATGTTTCCCAACTGCTGGCGCATCGCGTCGGCCTGCTCGCGCGCCTCAGCGGCGTCAGCATCGGCATCGGGCTGCACCTGGGCGGCGAGGGCCTGCATCATGTCGCGATCGAACGCGGGTGCAGAATCGGCCAATTCCGGCGCACTCCCACCCGCGAACAGATCGTCAAACTCATTTTCGAGCTCCAGGGCGCCGCGGTGCTTGGAGTCGACCTGGAGCGTGATCGTCTGCTGTTTCTTGTCGCGCAGAATAGTCACCTGCACGGGCTTGCCTTGGTTGGAGCGCAGGGCGCGGTCCCAGTCGGCGGAGGTCAGGATGGAGTCGGAACCGACCTTGAGAATGACGTCGAATGCCTTGAAACCCGCGGCGGCCGCCTCGGATTTCTTGCTCACCTGCTTGATCATCAGGCCGCCCTGCACGCCGAAATACTCGGCCATCTGCGAGGTAAGCGGCTCAACCAGGGCGCCCACATTCAGAGTGCTGGTGAAGAGCGACATGTGGAATCCGCTCGGCGGTATGGGCGCGTCGCCGCCGCCCATGACGCCCATCATCGGCACCGGCGGGGCGATCCCCATGCCGCCGACATCGTTGCCGATCCTGCCCCAGACATCGTGGTCGAGAGCCTTGCGGTCGACCAACTGCGCCGCCAGCGTTTGAATGTTGCCGTCGCGGCTGATCTCGAGGCTGATCTTGCTGCCCGGAGGAAGCTCGCGCAGCATGCGGCGCAACTGGTCGGCGCCCGCCACGTTTTGGCCGTTGACGGCCAGCACCACGTCACCAACCTTCAGCCCGATCTGGCCGGCGGGTGCATCGTGATCGATAAGCGTGATCACAGCGCCACGTACTTCCTTGAGCTTGAGGGCCTGCGCTTTGTCGGCGTCAACGTCGGTGATTTCCACGCCCAGGTAGCCCGACGGACTGGCATGCGCCACCAGTGGATCGGGATCAGCAAAGATGGAAGCGAGTGTCCCCGCCTGGGCATGCGCTAACTGTGGCGCAAAGAGCAAGCAGGCTGTCGCGGTCAGCGCGGCGCAACCAAGGGCGGCGAAACCAGGGATTCCAGGCAACGTACAGTACGGCCTCAAAAGGTGTTTCATAGCTGTGTCTCTCCTTGCAGTTCATCGTCCGGTCTGCGCTCATTCAGACGGCGCTGTCGCCGGAAGGGTAAGCGAGCTTATTGAATTTCTGAAACCCGGCGTAATACCTGCCGGGAGACATTCCGGATCTGGGGGTTGTCGTCAGAGTTGGAGACGGAATAAAGCACCTGGCGAACGCTGGTATCGGCGTCGACAGGCTCCAACAAACCGATGGCAGCCGTGCGGATGGCCGGGTCATTGTCATTCAGCACGGCTTCCAGCACGGCGTCGCGCACGCGCACGTCGTCGGCCACGTAAGGCTCCAGGCCCTCCAGCGCCTTCTGGCGCACCTTGGGGCTGCGATCGTAGCGCAGCGCCACCATGAGCGCCTCGCGAATGCCGGCGGGCTGGCAACTGTGTCCGGCACGGCACTCGGCCGCGAGCAGCGCCACAGAGTCGTCGCGCACGCCCGGCGAAGAGTTATTCTCTGTGGCCAGCATGAGCAATTGGCGGATTTGAGGATCGTCGAGCGAGCCCTCCACCTGGCGCGGCACCAGCTGGTTGTAGCTCACGTCCACAATCTCGCTGTTGGGCTGGCGCACAATGCCCGAGATATTGGCCACGTTCGAAAGTGCAGGGAGGGCTGCTTCGGGTTGCACCTTGATGCCGGCCGGCGTGCCGGCTTGCGCATCCGTCGCGTGGGCCGCGCGGTTTTGCGCGTACTCGTAACCGCCCAGAACCCCGGCTCCGGCCCCGGCCACCAGCAGCAACAGCGCCGCCACCGGCGCGGCCTGCAGGCTCGCGAAATTGTTCAGCATCCGTTCGCCGAAGCGCTGGTACCAGCGTTTGGGCGGCAATGCGTCCAGAGCTTCGTCAAGGCGCAGCCGCGCGCGGGCCACTAGATTCGCGCCGGGCTCCGCAACCGGATGCGCGTCGGCGAGAATTTTAAGCGCCCGCACCTGCTCGCGCTCCTTCCGGCACTCCGCACAGCCGGTTACATGTCCCTCCAGCTCGTGCGTCAGTTCGTCAGGCAGCTCGCCGTAGGCTGCCGTGACCATCCGTTCATGTGCAAGTTCGCAATTCATGTCTACGTCCTTTTGGCTCCAAAAACAGCTACTAGCTTCTAGCTCCTAGCTTTGTCCTGCTCAATCCGTCTGCTTTGCTTCACCCCATGCGTCTTGGCGGATCGAAGCTAGCGGCTAGGAGCTAGAAGCTTGTACTTACCTCAACTCCGCCAATTGCGTGCGCAACTTCTTGGTTGCGCGGAAGAGGGTATTCTTGGCGGTCTCTTCCGTGGTGTTCAACATCTCGCCGATGGTGCGCAGCCTCAGCCCCTGGTAGTGCTTCAGCTCGAACACCATCCGCTCGCGCGGCGTCAGTTTGCCCAGCGCCGCCTGAATCCTTTCGCCCAGCAGCTTGCGGTCCAACTCGCGGGCGGGGTTTGAAAACGACCGGTCATCGGAAACCGAGGCCAGCAGATCGATCTCGTCGCCGCTGCGGTCCACCACCACCGCGTGATCCTCGCGGCGGGTCTTGCGCCTGCGCAACTGGTCCAGGCACAGGTTGGTCACGATCCGGTAAATCCACGTATAAAACGAGCACTCGAAGCGGAAGTTTCCGATGTACCGGTAGGCCTTCAGGAAGGCGTCCTGGTAAATGTCCTCGGCATCATGCTCCGATCCGGTCAGATGCAGGGCCAGCCGCAGCACCTGGTGCTCGTATTGGCGCACCAGCACATCGAAGGCCGCGCGGGAACCCGTCTGCGCCTCGCGGATCAGGTCCATTTCGAGCGCACGGTTATACGCGCGCTCCTCCGCCCGGCTCGCGTCGGTCCGACTCTCGTCACTAGGGCTCGAGCTTCCCCGGTTCGCCCCGTCCATTGCCTTCGTCGCAGCCATGCCTGGAGTGGATTGTACCCTCCGCCCTGCTGGCCGTGCCAAAGTGGCTGCTGCCTGAACCGGGGCGAGTGGAATACTGACCGCATCTGCTTCCATTGGCTCCGCTCCCGGAAGGTTAAGCCTGTGCGCTATGGAATGGACGCGGGACCAACGGTTTGGAGAGCAGGGGCTGGGGAACAGTGTGAGTGCGAGCGTGAGTGTGCACTGCCCCCCCACACTCACACTTGCTCTATTACACTGGGAAAGAATGACTGGAAATCTCTTTGAAAACACGGCCGATACGGGCTCGGCGACCGCCGGTGGGTGGTTTACGGCGCACTGTGACGGCGGATCGCGGGGAAACCCTGGCCCGTCGGGCTATGGCGCCGTGGTTCAGGACCCCCAGGGCCAGGTTGTCGCGCGGCTCAGCGAGTTCCTTGGCCACCAGACCAATAACTACGCCGAATACAAGGGCTTACTGGCCGTGCTCGCTTGGGCTCTGGCGAACAGCGTCCGGCGGCTCCGTGTTTTCTCCGACTCCGAGCTCATGGTGCGGCAGATGAAGAGCATCTACAAGGTGAAGAACCCCGGTCTGCGCCCGCTGTGGGAAGAAGCGCAGCGCCAGTCGCGGCAATTGGACGGTTTCGAGATGCGGCACACCCTCCGCGGCGGCAATAAGGAAGCCGACAAGCTGGCGAATGCGGCAATGGATAAAGGACAGGGAGCAGGGGGGCGGCAGGGTTGAGATTCGCGCAATCGCATTCCCGGCGTCAGAAGCAACCGCAGATTCTTCGACCCCCTGCGTTCGCTACGCGAACTCCGGTTGCTCAGAATGACAGCGGCTGAGAGTGGGGCTCTGTTCCCTGTTCCCTGTTCCCTGTTCCCTGTTTTTACGCTTTCCTTCCCAAATCGTTCCGCCACTTGCAGCCATCCTTCTCCAGCAAATGGTCGGCGCACTCGGGGCCCCACGACCCGGCAAAGTAATTGGGAAACACCTCGGGGTTTTTCGCTGCCCAGGCTTCGAGCACGGGCGTGTAGAGCGCCCAGTTGGTTTCCACGCCGTCGCGGTGCGCGAAAAGGGTCTGGTCGCCCAGCATGGCGTCGAGCAGCAGGCGCTCGTAGCCGTTGGCGCTCGATTTGCCGAAGGCGGACTCGTAGTCGAAGTCCATGTTCACCGGGCACACGGCCATCTGCGAGCTGGTGGGCACCTTGGCGCCGAAGCGCAGCGCAATACCTTCGTCGGGCTGGATGCGGATAGTCAGCAGGTTGGGCTGGATCTCGCTGCACGGGCCGGTAGAAGCAATGCGATTGAAGATCAACAGCGGCGGCTGCTTGAACTGGATGGAGATTTCGGTGGCGTGTTTCTTCATGCGCTTTCCGGCGCGCAGGAAAAAGGGGACGCCGGCCCAGCGCCAGTTCTCGATGGTGAGGCGGAGCGCGGCGTAGGTTTCGGTGCCCGACTCGGGATTGACGCGTTCCTCGTCGCGGTAGCCGATCACGTGCTCACCGTTTACGATGCCGGGGCCGTATTGCCCGCGCACCGCGTTGAGGATGGGAATCGGCGGAATGGCCTGCCACACCTTGAGCTTTTCGCGGCGCACGCTTTCGGATTCGAAGCTCGATGGCGGTTCGAGAGCCACCAGCGCCAGCAGCTCCATCATGTGGTTCTGGACAACATCGCGCAGGGCACCGGCCTTCTCGTAGAACGGTCCGCGTCCCTCCACGCCCAGGGTTTCCGCCACGGTGATCTGCACGTGGTCGATGTAGTTGCGCTTCCAGATGGGCTCGAAGATCCCGTTGGCGAAGCGGAAGACGAGCAGATTCTGCACGGTCTCCTTGCCCAGGTAGTGATCGATGCGGAAGACCTGGCTCTCCTGGAACACGGCGTTGACCTGGTGATTCAGCGCGCGGGCCGAATCGAGATCGTGGCCGAATGGCTTCTCAATCACGACGGCCACGCGGCCTTTTTCCGGCTGCGCCATGCCCTGCGCGCCCAGGTTTTCCACGATGCCGGCAAAGAACTCCGGCGCGGTGGCCAAGTAATAGAGACGGTTGGGACCGATTCCTTTCTCCGCGGCAATGCGATCGAGCTCGGCCTTCAGCTTCGCGTAGTGGGTCGGATCGTCGAAGTTCAGAGGGAAATAGCTGATGCGGCTGACAAAGTCATCGATCTTCGGATCGGACGCATCCACGCCGCCAAACTCCACTAGCCCCGAGCGCATGTCGGCCGCAAACTCGTCGCCCAGTGGACGCCGCGCCACGCCGACAATGGCCAACTGCTTCGGCAAGAGCTTCGCCTGGAAAAGATGGAACAGCGCCGGAAGCAGCTTGCGCTTGGTCAGGTCGCCCGAGGCGCCAAAGATCACCAGCACTCCCGGCTCGGGAATGCGCTCGGCGCCCTTCGGCAGTTGCGAAAGGTCCTCGGCGCGCACGCTCATTTGCATGGTGGCCATGGCTGTCTCCGACAGGGTTCAGGTGTCAGGTGTGAGGTTTCAGGTTTCCGGTGTCAGGGGTCAGTAAAAAGCCCCTAGCTCGCGAACCGCAGATTCGACCACCCTGCCCCATGGCCAGGTCTGACACCTGGAACCTGACACCTGAAACCTGCGTTCACGCCTTCGCTTTGGCAAAGCGCTTGTTGACCTCGGCCCAGTTCACCACGTTCCACCATGCGGCCAGGTAATCGGGACGGCGGTTCTGGTACTTGAGGTAGTAAGCGTGCTCCCAAACGTCGTTGCCGAGAATGGGATAGAGTCCCTGCGAAAGCGGCGAGTCCTGATTGGGCGTGGTGATGATTTTGAGCTTGCCGCCCGTGAAAACAAGCCAGCCCCAGCCGGAGCCGAACTGCTTGGCCGTGGTTTCATTGAAGCTCTTCTTGAAGGCGTCGAAATCGCCGAAGTCGGCCGCGATCTGCTTGGCGATCTCGCCCGAGGGGTGGCCGCCTGACGAATTGGCCGGGCCCATGATGGTCCAGAACATGGAGTGGTTGGAGTGGCCGCCTCCGTTGTTGCGCACCACGCCGCGAATGTCTTCGGGAACCGCGTTGAGGTCGCTGATGAGGTCGTCGACGGTCTTGGCGGCGAGCGCGGGGTGGTTGGCCAGGGCCGCATTCACGTTGTTGATGTAGGCCTGGTGGTGCTTGTCGTGATGCAGATGCATGGTTTGGGTGTCAATGAAGGGTTCAAGCGCGTTGTAGTCGTAGGGAAGGGGCGGTAATTCGTATGCCATTGGGGAAATCTCCTCCGTTCGGATTGTACTGGGTAGGGCCTGCCATCAGACCCAAGCTCGGCTCCGCGTATATAAGGATGGATGCGGAAACCCGCGGCGAGGGTGCGAAGAAAGTTCACAGATTGAGATGAATACGGCATAAATGGCGGTTTGGCCTCCAGCCCCACGAATTCGTTCGAGGAGATCGTGCTTTCCAGGGTCCCCAATTGCGAGGGACCCGGGGCACCCGCATTTGTGCTGGGCTAAAACCATGCCGGAGAGCCCAACGCCAAACGTGTCGGCGGGCCAGTCGGCGGACGGACCTCAAAAATCTCCGAGGCGATTTCCGGACCTGGGGCGGCATTCGCCTCCACGGCCAGCGCAATGCGGTGCCCGGCGTGGTCGAACTGGCAAAACCGCCAGCGCACGGGATCGTCATCGACCCCCAGCTCAACCTCTAATCGCATCGCGTCAGGCCTGCCCGTGTTGGGCCCGTCGAAGAGGAACGAAATCCCCTGCAGCGGGAGCGAGAGGCCCATGCCCCGCGCCTTGATGTAGGCCTCCTTGAGCGTCCAGAGCGACAAGGCGCGATCGGGGCGCTCGGCGGCAGGCAAGGCGTCGAGTTGTGCGCGCTCAGCCGCAGAGAAGACCCGCGGCGCCAAAGGAACAATCTCTTCGGCGCGCGCAAACGACTCGACATCGACACCGACCTCTGCGCCCACCTCCGCCGTAGCCGCGCCGGGATTCGCGGTAGATCGAGCCACCAGGCACACCGCCAACTCCACGCTGTTCGATTGGTTGAAGCGCAGACCGCATTCCGGAATGGGAGACGGCTTGCCGTACTTGTTGACCGAGAATCTCCAGGCCTGCGGCGGCAAGGGGTGCGCATGCGAAAGCGCCACACGTGTCAGGGCGTGCGTGGCGAGGTATTCGCGGCGGTGCCGATCGAAGCGAAACCGCGCCGCGCGGGCGCGCTCGGCGTCATCAAGCAGTGCGGCGCACGCCTCTTCGACCGCGGATTCGGCAAGGTCGCCCGGGTCGGCGAGCCAAAGCTCAAGCCCAAACTCGAGCCCGGAGCTTCCCGTCGGGTTTTTGCCGGCCGCTGGTTCCATTCGATCGCTTGCCCTCAAGCATAAAGCCCTTCGACAACAGGGCGAAAGATCGTCTACAATCCCGCCGGAACTGTTCGCGCGCGCGAGCCCTCCTCCGGCGGTCCCCCAGCCGCGGCCCGCGCACCGCGAGAGCGCTGGGAGGACGGAATGCCCATGGTATCGCCGCACGTGCGGCACAACTATCTGGCCATCGCCGTAGCCGCGGTGGCAAGTTTTCTCTTTGAAGCAATCTGGTACTCGATGTTCCTGAGGGCCTGGCTCAGAGGTATCGGCCGCGACCCAGCCTGGCTCACGAACACGGGTGTGAGCCTGGGCGTGCAGTGCTTCACAGCGATTCTGGCTGCAACGCTCATCGCCACCTGCATCTCGAGCTTCACGCAACTCACGGGCCCGCAAACCGCAGTGCGCGGCATCAAGGTCGCCGCCGGCCTTTGGCTGGGCTGCGTGCTCACCACGTTTGCGACGGAGAGCGTGTTTGAGGTGCGCAGTTACCAGCTGTTCGCCATCAATCTCGGGTTTTGGCTGCTGACCATGGCCCTCATGGGCGCGATCGTCGGCGGGTGGAAAAAAAAGACAGCTAGTAGCCAGTAGTCAGCAACGCCCTACTCACTATTGGCTACTGACTACTCCCTATTGGCTATTCCGGCGGCGGATAAAACGGCAGCTTCTCGTTCTTCGCGTTGGCGCGCCGCACTGTCGCGTCGTCAAAAAGCAGTGCCGGAGCCATCACCGTAGTCGGCACGTCTCCGTAGTAATTCGCGACGAAGAGATCTTTGCCGGCGGCCTCGATGCTGGAGCGCAGGGCGCGCTCGTCAATGTCGTCGAGGACGGCGCCCCGCACCAGCTCGCGCTTCCCGTCGGGGCTCATGCGATAAAGCAGGCGCGGCGTGCGCGGCCCGCCCATGGTTTCCACAAAGTACACGCTCACCAACCCGCGGTCTTTCGCCATGGCGAGCAACTCCTGGTTGAGTTCGCCGTCGCTGAGGCCGTTGTCCGCGCCGGTCACGCTGATTTTGAGCACGCCGATCGCGGGACGCGCGGGGCCGGTCACTCCGGCGCGGCCGTGGCCGTTCGACTGCGGAAAGTCGCGCACCGGCTGCCGGCCGATCAGATAGTTGTCCAGCTTTCCTGAATTGATCAGCTTCACCGTCTGCGCCGTCACGCCTTCGTCGTCCACATCGTAGGCTCCGATGAGGCCTTTGCCCTCGAACGTCTTCATTCCGGGATCGTCGATCACGCTCATGAAATCCGGCAGAACGCGTGCGTGATAACTCGAAGCAAAAGGCCCGTTGGTGCGCGCCTCGGTGCCCAGCGCGGGCCGCGTGGCCGTCACAGCCGCGGCCAGCAGCGAATGCAGGGTGTCGGTTGCCGCGTCGGCGCTCATCAGCAGTGGGCCGTGATACTCCTCTTCGACCAGCGGCGCCTTGCGCAGCTCGGCCAGCGATCGAATCTCATCCACGGCATGCTTGTTGAAGACGGCTTCCGCATCCAGGTCAGAAGTCGACGTTCCCGCCGATGCGTACGAGCGGTCGATGCTCATGCCGTCCGTGGCCTGTGTGCCCGCGGCAAACGACTCCTCGTATTGCGCCTCTGACTTGCGGACGATCGTTCCTTCGCTGGTCGCGATCCACGTGGTGGTCGCGCGGGCGCGAAAGTTCCCTTCCGCGTACTCCACGTCGCGCCGGGTTGCGCTCACCGCGGGGTCAGCGCGATAGAGGCCGCTCAGCCGCGCCACGCGCTCCGTCCACGCGCTCTCATCAAGCTGCAACCCAACTGGGCCCCCGAGCGATACCACTGGTTTCTCCTGGCTGAAGTCGTCGGCCTGCGGCGGCGTTTGCACCTGCTTCAACGCTGCTTGCTTTTGCGCGTAGGCCGAGAGCGCATTCTTGTAGGCCTGGTCCGTCGCCTGCCACAACGCGGAGCGCAGCGCGATGGGATCGTCGTCGAGGCTAGTGAGCTCAATCGACCCGTCGCCACGGCCGCCGGAGCTGTCGGTCTTGTAGTCGCCTACCCGCACCGTCACGCGCGCCACGCGCTGCCGCACGCGTCCGGCGCCTTCGCTCGCCCCGAACTCCGCCTTGGTTTCGAAATCGTCTACTTCCTCGATGCGGTACTGGATGAAGAACGGCTTGGCGAAGCCCGGCAACTGGAGCTGGGCCATGCTGCGGTCAAGCTCGGTCAGCATGGCGGCGAGCACGGGGTCTTTTTCGGCGTCAGCGCGCGTGGGCTGCGCCGCGACAACAAGCGGCGCGTAAAGGCAAAGAACCATGAATACAAAGGCGGCTCCGAGGTTGCTGTTTCTAAGTTTCAACCCTCGTGTTGTCATCCTGAGCGACCGAGCGCGTTCCCTGCGCGGAGTGCAGGGAACGCGCGAGGGAGTCGAAGGGTCTGCAGTTGCCTTTTTCGAGGCGAGACGCACACACCATTTGTGGAATTGCTCTGATACAACGGGCAGCAGGATGGAGTGAGCCAGTTTCATTGCGCCGCCTCCGTCTTCGGGTTGGTGCCTGATCCCTGATCCCTGTTCCCTGTTCCCTGCTTTTCCGCTCCGGGTATCGGCAGAATCGGCGGCCTTGCCGTGCCCTGCTGCTGGCGCTGCGTCTCGATTTCGCTCAGCAGCATCGCTGGCGCCACAGCGCTCACGGGAATCGATCCCGACTCCGCGCCGCACACGCCGTCGAAGACCTCGCTCTTGTCGCCCGTTACAAGAATTTTTTTCATCGCCGCCAGCGGAGTGCCCACGATGCTCACGCCGCGCACCAGTTCGTCGGGCCGGCCATCGACATACACGCGCCACACCACCAGCGGAATCACCTGAAACGCCTGTGGCGAGCTGCGCTGCGTCACCGCAAAGCCGGAAGAAATGTCTTCAAAGTAGAGGCCGTAGGGCTTGCCCTGCTTCTTCGCCTCTTCAACCAATTCCTTCCGCAGCTCCGCGTCGGGAACGGTCTTTGTCGAAGTCACAATCAGGTTGCCCTGGCGGCCGGTGGGTACAAATCCCGATTGCGCGCGGCCGTGGCCGTTGGACGCGCCAAAACTCGCGATCGGCAAGCGCGACATGAGGAAATTCTTGAGCACGCCGTCCTGAATCAGCTCCACCCGCTCCGCCTTCTCGCCCTCGCTGTCATATTCGTAGTGGCCGCCGAGAGAAACGCCGTCGAAGCTCGCCAGCGTGGGATCGTCGGCCACGGAAAGAAACGGCGGCAGCACCTCTTTGCCGAGATCTTTGGTGAAGGTCTGGCCCTCCTCGTCGCCGCGCTGGCGCTGGCCCTCCAGCCGATGGCCCAGCACCTCGTGAAAGAACACCGCGGCTGCGCGGCCCGAGAGAATCGCCGGCCCATCGAACGGCTCGGTCACCGGCGCCTTGCGCAGAGCTTCCAGTTGCGCGCCCATCTCGCGCACCGCTTTTTCCAGGTCGGCTTGCGCGGGCAGCCCTTCCGGCGTATCGGCCTCGAAGGTGCGGGCAAGGAACAGATCCATTCCGTCGTCGGCGCGCGTTACGGCCGCGATCACCAATCCCGACGACACGTAAGGCGTCACAATCTCCGCCCCCTCTGACGAAACAAAGTAACGCGTCGAACTTTGTGCCGCGAATCCCACTTCGTTCTGGTACACGTCGGGATATTCGCGAAAGATGCGCGAGAGCGCCCGCACGCGCTGTTCCCACTCCGCCTTGCGGACCGCCAATTGCGGCGCGGGTTTCTCCACGTGCACCTGCGGCGCCTCCTGGCTGAAATCCGGCGAAGTGTCTTCCTCCTTGGCGCGCACCTGGGCCTCGGTTTTCACGCGCAGGTAGTTGTCGAGTGCGTTGCCGTAACCCTTGTTGGTCGCCAGCCAAAGCGTGCGCGCAATCGCTTCACGGTCGTCACCCAGTGGCAGCGGCATGCTGTTCACCGCCGAGCTGCGGTGCTCGCCGTGTGTGTTGTCGAGCTTGGGGCTGCCCACGCGCACCTGGACGTCGGCCATGCGCTCCTGCGACCCGCCGCTCATGGTCAGCGCTCCGTACTGTGCGCTGATGGTCAGCATGTTCGTGTCGTGCACCGAATAGCTGATGAAGTAAGGCGGCGGCTGTTTGTCGTCGCCTGCAACGGCGGAACCCTGAACCGCGGAACCTGTAGCCGCGGACTTCCCCAACGACGTGAAGGCGCGATGCAACTCCGCGTTCATGGCGTCGAGAAGTAGCGGCGTATCCGCCGGCGCATGAGCCCGACCCGCCTGCTGGGTGCGGGCCGCCGACGGCAAGGCCAGCAGGGTAAGAACTGCGACTGCAGGTGCGAGGAGGGAGAACGGGACCGGCCGACGCTGCGCGCAGGCTGAAGATTTGTGTGGCGTAGGGGTGAGGGTTTCGGGTAAAAGCATGTCTAAGCTTGATTGTCGCAGAGCGGGCTCGATTGTCGCAGAGTCACCGGAAGGAAGGAGACCTCACATGACATTTTGCCGCCGTTTGTTTTGCGTGTTTTGCCTGGCGGTATTGCTTGCCAGCATGGTTTCTGTTCCCCTTGCCGCCCAGAATCCCGCATCCCCAGCGGCTCCCGCCCCAACCGCCTCCGCCGCTCCCGCACAGGCCGCTCCCCAGCAGGCATACTCGCTGCCTCCCGATAAGCTGGCCAAAGCCATCGCTCTCAGCCGCATTCGCAACATCCTCGATCTTGCCGGTTCCATCTGGGGAATCGTGTTTTTGTGGCTGCTGCTTGCCTCCCGTGCGTGGCACGGCATCGAGAAATGGGCGCAAGCGATCTCGCGCCTGCGTTGGGTCCAGGGACTGGTCTTTTTCGCCGCGTATATTGTTATCACCGCACTGGCCGGAGCCGTGATCGACGCGATCAGCAATCACTATGAGCGCGCCTACGGCATCAGCGTGCAGAGCTGGAGTAGTTGGCTTGGCGACCAGGCGAAGGCGCTGGGATTGACGCTCCTGTTCGCCGTACCGGTTCTGCTCCTCTTCAACTGGATGGTGCGCCGCTGGCGGCGCTACTGGCTAGGCATTTGGGAGGTCACTCTGCCGATCCTGGTTTTCTTCCTGTTGATTTATCCGCTGCTGGTTCCTCTCTTCTACCAACAGGAGCCGCTCCAAAAAAATCATGCCGCTCTGGTGGCGAAGATCGATGCCGTCGTGGCGCGCACCGGCATCGACATTCCGCCCAGTCGCATGTATCTGATCAAGGCCAGCGAGAAATCGACTGGGATCGACGCATTTGTGGCCGGGATCGGACCGACCAAGCGGTACGTGATGTGGGATACGGCCACGGATCAGTTGCCGGATGATCAGGTGTTATTCGTGTTCGGCCACGAAAGCGGGCACTATGTGTTGCACCACATTCCTAAGGAACTTGCAGGCGATGCCGCCGGGCTGTTCTTTGTGTATTGGGCGTGCGCGGGTTTTGCTGCATGGCTGGCAAGGCGCTATGGAGCCAGATGGGGCGCCGTGGATCTCGCGTCGCGCACCGGCTTCGTGATGCTGCTCTTCGCCATTTCCATTGCCGGCTTCCTCACCCAACCGGCGGGCAGCGCCTTCAGCCGGCATTTTGAACACCAGGCCGATGTCTATGGGCAGGAGGCGATTCACGGCATCGTGGCCGATCCCCCAAAAACCGCGGTCGCCGCATTCAATAAACTGGGCGAATCCTGGCTCGAAGATCCCAATCCAAATCCGCTGATCGAGTTCTGGCTCTACGACCACCCCAGCGTCGAACACCGCGCCGAATTCGCCGAGCACTACGATCCATGGGCCAACGGAGGCCACGGCGAGTTTTTCAAGAACTAGGGAGCAAGGGAGCAAAAAGACCCTCAGCGATAACGGTGCAAGTGGATCAGTTGAGCCGTTCAAAAATGCCCGCCGCGCCCATGCCGCCACCCACGCACATCGTGACCATGCCGTAGCGCGCCTCCCGGCGATTCATCTCTTGAAGCAGCGAAGCGGTGAGTTTCGCGCCGGTGCAACCCAGCGGATGACCGAGCGCGATGGCTCCGCCGTTGACGTTCACGCGCGCCGGGTCCAGATCGAGCGCGCGCACGATGGCCAGAACCTGCGCCGCGAAGGCCTCATTCAATTCGATGAGTTCGATGTCGCTCAGCTTGAGGCCGGCGAAGCGCAGGGCCTTGGGAATCGCCGTGATGGGACCAATGCCCATCTCCTCCGGCAGACAGCCGGTGACGGCGTAGGAAACCAGCCGCGCCAGAGGTTGAATGCCGAGTTCGCGTGCGCGGTTCACTTCCATCAGTACTGCAGCCGCTCCGCCGTCGGAGGTTTGCGAGGAGTTGCCCGCGGTCACCGTGCCTTGCGCGTGAAACACCGGCTTGAGCTGTGCCAATGCGGCGGCGGAAGTGTCGGCGCGGGGGCCTTCGTCGGCGTAAAACTCCCTTTCCTTGATCTCAGGCCTTCCCGGCTTCGCTCCCGGCGCGGTCCCCGGCACGCTCATCGTCACGCGCACCGGAACCATCTCTTTTGTGAAGCGTCCCGCGGCCTGCGCGGCCACTGCCTTCTGGTGGCTCGCCAGGGCAAAGGCGTCCTGATCGTCGCGCGAGATCGCGTAATGACGGGCGACGCGCTCGGCCGTCAGGCCCATGGTGAGCAGCGATGCGGGATAGTTGGCCGCGAGCCATGGATTGGGGCTGGGCTTGTTGCCGCCCATGGGAATCAGGCTCATGGATTCGGCTCCGCCGGCAACGATCACCTGTGCGGCGCCGGAGCGGATGCGCTGATTGGCGAGCGCAATGGCCTCCAGTCCCGAGGCGCAAAGCCGGTTCACGGTGACGCCGGGAATTTCCACCGGCAACCCGGCGCGCAAGGCAGCCATGCGTGCAATGTTCCACCCCTGCTCGCCTTCAGGCTGCGCGCAGCCCAGAATCACGTCGTCAATTTCGCTCTTGTCGAGGGCAGGAACCCTTTCCAAAGCTCCGCTGAACGCAGTTGCGGCGAGGTCGTCGGGGCGGGTGGTCGAAAGTGCGCCTTTGGGCGCGCGCCCCACAGGCGTGCGAACTGCGGCGACAAGGACGGCTTCCGGCATGGATGGCTCCTGAGACAGCAAACAGCGGACAGCAGACTGCGGACAGCGAGTCTGCGAATGAACTAATTTCCTCGCCTATCGCCGCAGATCACTGGCTCTGAAGGCGATGCTAATCCCGCGTATCGATGACCGTCCAGGCGCCTTTCGCGAAAACGCGATAAATCGTCCGCCGGTCGATGACGGAATCGGCCAGGGCGTCGTGGTCGAGGCGCGGCGGAGGATGCCTCATGCCAAACTGCGCTTCATGGACGGTTTCCGGCGATGCGGGATCGATGCCCCAGTTGAAGCCGAGCACATTGGTCGCTCCGTGCGCCTGCAGGCAGTCGGTTTCCGGCGCCGAGGCCACCACCATCGGGTCGCCGCCCCTTGCAAAGAAGACCAGCAAGGAGACCCTGCCGTCGGCCGAGCAAAGCACCGCCCAGTCGGAAGAGCCATGGCGCTCTAGGCTGGCATTGACCACGTTCTCGGGCCGGTGCGCCTCGTAGGTTTGCGGAATCAGGCACCCACGGCGGACCAGCGCATCCTCGACGGTAGCCGGTAATTGGGGAAAGGCGTTGATGGGAAGATGACGGATGAGGTAGGGGGTGGGCCGGCCGTTAACCGTCACCTGGCCGGAGGCATTGAGGTCGCTGGCTGGAGATGTCACTTCCTGGCTGGCCGAGTTCAGAAGCGCGAATCCTGCCCCGGCTATCCACACGCACGCGCTCTTCCACCACACCTGCATGCTACCTACTTCAGATTCAGGGCAAGCTGAACGGCTATGGCCGCTTCAACTCGCGCTACGTCCTCGGAAACCAAAACACCTACCCGACTCCCGAGCCGCTGCTTGCTCACTGTCGTGAGCTGATCGGCCATCGCTTTTCGCTTCTCCCCATTGAGCGATACAAAAGCTTCTCCCGGATAAAAGCGATCTGTGTTGGATGTGATTGGAACCACCTGCACGCGGTTTAGATACGTGTTCGCGGCATTGTTCGACACAATGATCGCGGGCCGGGTCTTCTTGATCTCGCCGCCTAAGCTGGGTTCGAAGTTGACCCAAAGGACATCTCCACGTTCAATCGATGTCGCCAATCAGCCCCTCCACCCACTCCTCTGCTTCCGTTTCACGCGCTCGATCTGCCGCCATCTGACGATAGCCTTCCGCTAAGGCCGACTGCGTTCTGCCATCTGAATCTTTAGCAGCCTTCAGAACGGCTTCCTTCAGTTCCTCAGGCACTATAAACCATGCGGGATTTCCACGCGACTGGGGCGTACCTATGCTGTTGCTGCTATCTCCGTTCCACCGGATGCCGATTGCAGGCGAACCTTCCCATTTCAGACGTGCCACGGACCAACTGAACTCAACTGGCCCTTTGTCGAAGACAATTTCGACGGAGCTGACTTTATCTTTAGGAGAAGAAACGGTCTTAGGGTCACGATACATGGCTTCCTACCTCAAAAAATATCTTCTCATACATACGTATGTATGTCAATTCCGCAGCGGCTTGCCGGTTTTCAGCGTAAACGCAATCCGCTCCTGCGTCTTGCGCTCGCCGCAGAGCGAGAGGAAAGCCTCGCGCTCGAGGTCCAGCAAATACTGCTCGCTGACCAGCGTGCCCGGGGTGACGGGCCCTCCTGCGAGGATGTACGCCGCCCAACGGGCGACCTTCTGGTCGTGCTCTGATGCGTAGCCCGCCTCGCCCATCAGATAGATGCCGGCTTCAAGCGTCGCCAGCGCAGCCGTGCCGGGAGCGGGAATTTGCGTGCGTGGCTGCGGCGCTGAAAAGCCGGTTTCGGCCAGCACCGCGGCTTGCGCTTTGGCGTCGAACAGCAGGCGCTCCCGGTTCATCGTCACGCGATCGGCTTGTGCAAGCAGGCCGAGCGAACGCGCTTCCGAGGCCGAAGTGGAGACCTTGGCCATGGCGATGGTTTCAAGCGCGCGCCGGAGAGCCGTGGCAAACTCGGCGGATTGCGCGAAGCGCGAAGGCGGGTCTTTTGGGTCCGGTGGCGCCAGCGCCGCAGCGGCATCGTATGCGCGCAGCAACATCTCCTTCGTCCCTCCGCCCGCCGGGATCAACCCCACGCCCGCCTCGACCAAACCCATGTACGTTTCCGCGTGCGGTTGGCGTCGCGTGGCATGCAGGCAAATCTCCGCGCCGCCGCCGAGCGTGAGGCCGAAGGGCGCGGCAACCACCGGCCGCGGGCAAAATTTGATGGCCGCGGTCATCTGCTGGAAGCTGGCTATCACCTGGGCCAGCTCGTCCCACTCGCCCTCCTGCGCCGCAAGCAGGAGCTGCATCAAATTCGCGCCGACTGAGAAGTTTTCTCTGTCGCCCGTGATCACAAAGCCGGCAAAATTGCGCACTGTGTCGGAGCCGTAGCCCAAGACCGACGAAATGAGCGAAAGCACGTCGCCGCCAATGGCGTTCTTGAGCGAATGCAGCTCAATGCACCCGATGCCGTCGCCGAGATCGACCAGCGACGCGCCGGAATTGCCGCGCACCACCGCGTGGGTGCGGCGAAAATCGGCCACGCGGGCGTGACCGGGGATCGCGGAAATAGCCACAGTCTGCCCTGTCGACGGCTGGAAGCACGCATCCTTGCCGGGCGCGTACCAGCCGGTGCGCGAAGCCGCAAGCAGCGTTTGCGCGGCAGCGCTCACAGGAAGACCCAGCGCCTTCATGCGGCTCGCGGTTTCCGTCACGCCCGCCGCATCCCACATCTCAAAGGGGCCCATCTCCCAATTAAAGCCGGCGCGCATGGCGGCATCGATCGCGGGCGCGTCGTCGGCAACCTCGCCAACGCGCTCGGCAGCAAAGTTCCACAGCGATGCCAGAAACGGCCACAGAAACGCCGCGGCCTTGTCTTTGACAGGATCATTCTTGAGCAGTAGTTGCAGCCGCTCTGGCAGCGTCGCGGCGTTCTTCGCCATTTCGAGCGCCGGCAGCGCCGCTTTCACTAGAGGGCGGTACTCGAAGCTCGCAAGATCCAGAACCATGCGCTCGTCTTTGCCGTCCGCGCCGCGCACTTTCTTGTAGAATCCTTGTCCCGACTTGTCGCCGAGCCAACCGCGCTTCAGCAGTTCTTCGAGTACAGCCGCGAACTTTCCTCCGCTCACGCCCTCGGGAAAGTTGGCGGCAACGTGCGCCAGGATGTCGATGCCGACGAGGTCGGCGAGGCGAAAAGTTCCGGTGCGCGGCCAGCCGACGGCGGGGCCGGTCAGCGCGTCGACTTCTTCAATCGCCAATCCCTGTTCCAGCATCAGGTTCGCAGCGTTGAACATCACCGCGATGCCGATGCGATTGGCAATGAAGTTCGGCGTGTCGTGCGCAAAGACGACTTCCTTGCCGAGCACGCGATCGGCAAAGGCGGAAAAAGCGGCGACCAGCTCAGGATCGCTTTCCTGCGTGGGGATCACCTCGACAAGGCGCATGTAGCGCGGCGGATTGAAAAAGTGCGTCCCGAAAAATCTCCTGCCAAGGCCGGGAACGGCCGCAGCGATGCGCGCGATGGGCAGGCCGGAAGTGTTGGTCGTCAGGATGGCGTGAGCGCCGAGGTGCGGCAGCACGCGCGTCAGCAGCGCGGTCTTGATTTCGAGATTCTCGGCGACGGCTTCCACCACCCAATCACACTCGGTAATCTTCGCCAGGTCGTCGTCGAAGGTGCCTGGAGTGATCAGGCGGCCTAGCGATGCCTCGAAGAAAGCGGCGGGCTTGGATTTCGCGAGCGCTTCAAGGCCGGCGACGGCAGGCACCCGCTCCGCGGTTTGATCTTTTGGAGGAAGATCGAGCAGAAGCGTGGGAATTCCGGCGTTGGCCAGATGCGCGGCGATGCGCGAGCCCATGGTTCCTGCGCCAAGCACCGCGGCGCGGCGCACCAGCAGCGGCTTCGCGCCCATCTTCGGTGCGACGGTGGCGGCCGTGGCAGCAATGCTCATGTGGGCTCTCCCTTTGCGGCGTCAAATTCGATGCGGCCGACTCCGCGTAAACGCTCGCAGCATACGCAAGCTGGCGGCGCGCGGTCAAGGACGCTGCCTTCCCATTCTCTCTTGACTCTCCATGCGCCTTCGCCTACATTGCGGTAAAGTAATGAACCGCCGGTGTCTGCCGGCGCAGGGAGGGACGATGGCGAGGTTACTGTTCTTGAGCTCATCGCTTACGTTGATCTGCGGCTGCTGGCTGGCACTCATGGAAGGTTTGTTGCGTCATCCTGGATTCGAAGCGCGCGCCATTGTCGCGATGCTCATTGCCGCAGCCGGCCTGGCCACGCTGCTGGTGCGTCTGCTGCATCTTGGCGTGCGCAGTGAACGCTGTCTTTGGGCGGCAGCAGCGGCCCTCATCGGCTTGGGAGTGTTTAGCTTTCTTCGCAATGCGCGGGCCGCTCATTTTGAGGGCTTCGTTTTCGTGATCTCGATTGTGCTTGTGTTCCAGGGCTTGCTGATGCTGGTAACTCTCGGTCGACAAAGCTACGCGGGCCAAACCGTCGCCCGAACATAATCGAGTGCGCTCAGTATTCGACCTTGTTCGGTGACGCAATCCACGCGGCAAAGCTGGCCCACGCCTCGTCGCCCAACAACTGCGTTGCTCGGAGCTTGCGGTCGGCCGGGTCTTTCCGCAGTTCCCCGTAGAGAAACGCGTCGTCAAATCCGGCGCGGGCCGCATCGGCGGCGCTGGCGCCGTAGTACACGGCGTCAACCCGCGCCCAATACGCGGCGGCCAGGCACATGGGGCACGGCTCGCAACTGGTGTAGAGCTCGCAACCGGCAAGCGTGAAGGTTCCCAGCGCTTTGGCAGCGGCGCGGACGGCATTCACCTCGGCATGCGCCGTCGGGTCGTTGGTCGCCGTCACGGAGTTCGCGCCCTCGCCCACAATCCTGCCGTCACGCACGATCACTGCCGCGAACGGGCCTCCCGTGCCCGTGGCCACGTTCTCGGTGGCCAGCGCAATGGCGCGGCGCAAAAACTCCGGGTTGGGTTTGCCGGGCACTTTCCTCGTTCCCCATTCCGCGCGAGAGATGCAAAGACAGATTCAGTATGGCACACGGTCGCAACTGTTTTGCGATCGACTGCGCGTGCTGTTGTCGGCTGCGCGAAGCCGTGTTCACTGGGCTCGCGTATACTGCAAAGAAATTTATGGAGAGCTCGAAGTGAGCCTGGGAACATTGTGGATCGGGTTGTATTGGGCGTGGATCGCGCTTGAACTTGTGATCGCCGTGGGGACGCGCGCGCGACGAGCGAAGGCAAACGTCCAGGACCAGGGAACACTGGTCCTGTTGTGGGTGGTCATCGTTCTTTCGCTCACGGCAAGCGGCTGGATGCGCCACCTGGAGATTGCAGACATGCACATTGGCGAACGCTGGCTGCGCCCCGCGAGCGTTGCTTTGTTGGCAGCCGGGCTCGTGGTGCGTATCACTGCGATCTTTACGCTGGGCAAATGGTTCACCGCGAACGTTGCCACACACGCCGCGCAGACGATTCAGCGCGCGGGCCTCTACCGCCTGGTGCGGCATCCATCGTATCTGGGCATGGAGATCATTTTTCTGGCGATCGGGCTGCATGCACATGACTGGGCTTGCCTGGCGGCCGCTTTCATTCCTCCGACACTTGCGGTCCTGTATCGCATCCACGTGGAAGAAGCCGCGTTGCTTGGAGCCTTCGGCGAGGAATATGCGGATTACATCCGCACCACGAAGCGCCTGATTCCCGGCGTGTACTGAAAAGATTGCCCCGCCTTCGCATCCTATCTGAGGCGTCCACGCCGCGCGTCGCAACCACTCGGAAGTAGGCGGAAGTAAAATGCCCTCATGGCCGGGCCCGCAACTCTTCAAGCGTTGAATGCGCGCATTGTCGCGTGCCATCTGTGTCCGCGGCTTCGCGCCCACTGCACTGACGTGGCGCGGAAACGCCGTCGCGCCTTCGCCAATTGGGAGTACTGGGGCCGTCCCGTGCCCTCATTCGGCGACCCCAAAGCCCGCGTGCTGGCGTTGGGCCTCGCGCCGGGAGCGCACGGCTCAAATCGCACCGGAAGGCCTTTCACCGGCGACGGCTCGGGCGACTTTTTGTTTCCGGTTCTGCACGCAGCCGGGTTTGCCTCGCAACTCACCGCAACCTCGCGTGACGACGGCATGGAGCTCAGCGGCCTTTGGATCACCTCCGTAGCGCGCTGCGCTCCACCGGGCAACAAACCCACGCCGGAAGAGCTGCGCAATTGTGCGCCGTGGCTCGACCTTGAGATGCAATTACTCACCGAATTGCGCGTGGTGGTGTGCCTGGGCCGCATTGCCTTCGATGGCCTGCTGGCGCACGAGTCGCGCCTTGGCCGCTTGCCAAAACGTACGGGCTTCGTCTTCGCGCACGGAGCCGAATACGAACTGCCGGGAGGACTGATGGCGATCGCCAGCTATCACCCCTCGCTGCAGAATACCAACACCGGCAAGCTCACGCGGCCCATGCTGCTCAAGGTCTTCAAGCGGGCGCGCAAGCTGGCGAATCTCTAATGGATGAGCAGGAGCGTGGCCGTACCGAACGAAAGGAAGCACGATGGAGCGAATCGCAAAGGAAATCCTGAAGGACCTGAATTTGGACGAGGTAGCTCCCAAACCGCGCGGGCCAAAGAGCCCTGTAGATCACTGGTCGCCGCCCCTCCTGCTCGAGCGGGCCGTGTATCTGCGCAAATTGGCGAAGCACGGTGACGGCTCGGCGTCGGAGACGCTCAAGGAGTATCCTCAGCACTTTGCCATGCTCTCCTTCCGCAGCCGCAGCGGCGAGGTAGAGGTGCACGAACGCTTTGCGGATCTGTTCGTCGTGTTTGCCGGAGCGGCCACACTGGTCACGGGCGGCACGGTCAGCGGCGCGCGCATCGTCGCGCCCGGAGAAATGCGCGGCATTTCCATCGAAGGCGGCACGCAGCAAAACCTGCGGCCGGGTGACGTGGCGCATGTACCCGCGGGCACGCCGCATCAGATGCTGCTCAAGGGCGATGACACCATCACCTGCCTCGTGATGAAAGTGCAGGAAGCTGTCTAGGAACGCGGCTAAGGGGAGCGCGGCGAGCCGGAGCGTCGCGGTGAGAATTGGAGCGGGAGACCGGGATCGAACCGGCGACATTCAGCTTGGGAAGCTGACGTTCTGCCACTGAACTACTCCCGCTGACTTGCGGCACGCCAACGTGAAAAAGTATATACCAAGCGGCGATCGGCCTGAGGACATGGCCCAGGATCGCGTCAGGCTCGCTTCCTCCAATCCTATCGCGCATGCTTACCTCCATGACGAGAACCCCGCACCGTCGTAGACTCACTCTATGTCGGGCTTTGCTCTCTTCGCTTCGCCGTGGTGGGTCAATCTTCTCGTCCTCGTTCCCGTGATCCCTTATCTCCTGTCGAGAAAAGCAAAGTTTACCCTTGGCAGAGAGCGGCTTCTGGTCATCGCGGTCTTCGGCATTGCGTTTGGCTTTGTTGAAGCTGCCGTGGTGGTTTATTTGCGAGCCGCCACGGGGTTGTGGCCGGTTCCGCAGGCGCACGGGCCCGCTGCTCTGCCAGAAAATCTGGTAAGAATCGAGTGCTTCCGCGAAGCGGCAACCCTCGTGATGCTGGGCGGAATCGCCTGGCTTGCCGGGCAAAACTTCAAGGCAAAAGCTGCCGCGTTTCTCTGGGCCTTCGCGTTCTGGGATTTCTTTTATTACGTCTGGCTTCGTCTCACCATCGGCTGGCCCAGCTCGCTCGTCAGCTCCGACATCCTCTTCCTCATTCCCGTGCCCTGGATCGCACAGGTGTGGTTTCCCCTCCTGATTAGCAGTCTCACCGCCGCCGTCATCTGGCTCCGCTCCTGAAGAAGCACCCCTTGCGAAGGCGTCGCAGGCGCGATCCTCGCTTTCAGTCGCTTCGAACTTCAAGTTCCTCTCGCCTCAGCGGCCCGTCCGCGGTGCTGCGCAGAATCAGTAAAGAAGATACTTCGCGCGCACCGTTTCAAAATCCTTCAGTGCATCCTGCCAATCCTCGGCAATGCGGCGCGGATCTTCGCCCGCCGTGAGCGCATCGAGCGTAGCTTTGTTGCGCATCAGCCCGTCGAGCCCGGCAGCCTTGAAGTCATTGGGATACAAATGCTCAAGCGCAGCCGCAATCTCCAACCCCAACTCGGGCCCATCCAGCGCTTCGCGATTGGTCACGATGATGTTCACGCCGCCGCATGTCTGGTTTGCGTAATTGGAGGCACTGGGCGTGAAGTTGACCGGCACAAAGCGCACGCCGTCAATCTCCCGCGCGTTCAAGTAGCCGGCGAGCGCCGCGGCATCGATCCAAGGCGCGCCCACCAGTTCGAACGGCGTGTCGGTGCCGCGTCCCACCGAGATGTTCGAGCCCTCGATCATCCCGATGCCGGGATAAAGTTCGGCTTCCGTCAGACTGCGCATGTT
>JBEKAS010000011.1:0-32752 GCA_050015795.1 Occallatibacter sp.
CAGCAAGAATTCTGTGAGCCTGAGGTCAATTCAAGGGGCTTGCAAGGCAGCACCGCCGCTCGGAGCAGAAAGAAAAAGACCCGACTCTCGAACGAGAGACGGGCCTCTTCGGTTTGTGGCGGAATCTACGCCTTGGCTGACGTCAGCGCCCCAAGGTCGGCGGCCAGCCGCTCCGTGCTGAAGGCCTCGATCAGGTCGCCTTCTTTCAGATCGCTGCAGTTGGCGATGCCGATGCCGCACTCCATGCCGTTGGTCACCTCGCGCGCATCGTCCTTGAAGCGCCTGAGCGAGCCGATCTTGCCCTTGAAGATCTGCGCACCATCGCGCATCACGCGCACTTCGGAATCGCGCCGGATCACGCCGTCCTGCACGCGGCAGCCCGCGATGGTGCCCACCTTGGGAATCTTGAAGATGTTCAGCACCTCGGCGCGGCCCACGTAGTTCTCCTTGAAGGCCGGTTCCAGCAGGCCCATCATGGCCAGGCGAATCTCGTCCTGCAGTTCGTAAATAATCGAGTGCAGGCGGATTTCCACGTTCTCCTGGTTGGCAAGCTCGGCGGCCTTGCGTTCCGGGCGCACGTTGAAGCCGATGATGATGGCATTCGACGCCGTCGCCAGCAGCACGTCGCTCTCGGTAATGGAGCCCACGCCCGAGTGCAGCACCTTCACGCGCACCTTCTCCGTCGACATGCGGATGAGCGAGTCGGCCAGCACTTCCACCGATCCCGTCACGTCGCCCTTGATGATCAACGGCATGTCCTTGATGCCCGACTCCCTGATCTGCTCCGACAGTCCTTCCAGCGACATGCGCGAACTCTTCGCCAGCTGCGCCTCGCGCTCCTTCATCTTGCGGTATTGCGCGATCGACTTCGCCTTGTCGCGGTCGGCCACCACCAGGAACGTGTCGCCGGCGTCGGGAATCGCTTCCAGGCCCAGCACTTCGACAGGCGTCGAGGGGCCGGCTTCCTCGAGCGCGCGTCCGCGGTCGTCGAACATGGCGCGCACCTTGCCGAAGGTGTTGCCCACAATAAAGCTGTCGTTGAGGCGCAGCGTTCCATCCTGCACCAGGATCGTACCCACGGCGCCGCGTCCGCGGTCGAGCTTGGCTTCGATGACCGAGCCGACGGCCTTGCGGCCGGGGGTGGCCTTGGGCGCGCGGATATCGGAAACAAGGCAGATCATTTCCAGCAGCAGGTCGAGATGGATCCGCTTCTTGGCGGAGACCTCGACAAACACCGTGCCTTCGCTGCCCGCCGCCCACTCCTCGGGAATCAGCCCGCGATCGGCAAGCTGCTTCTTCACGCGATCGGGGTTGGCTTCGGGCTTGTCGATCTTGTTCACGGCCACGATGATGGGAACCTCGGCGGCCCTGGCATGATCGATGGCTTCGAGCGTCTGCGGCATTACGCCGTCGTCTGCTGCCACCACGACCACCACGATGTCGGTCACCTTGGCGCCGCGCGCGCGCATACGCGTGAACGCTTCGTGGCCCGGCGTGTCGAGGAACACAATTTCACGCCCTGACGCGGGCGAGCCTTCCTTGGCGAACTTCACCTTGTAGGCGCCGATGTGCTGCGTAATGCCGCCCGCTTCGCCCGCGGCCACGTCGGTTTCGCGGATCGCGTCGAGCAGAGACGTCTTGCCGTGGTCCACGTGACCCATCACGGTGACTACCGGCGCACGGGGCACTTCAAGCTCGCCGGCGTTATCGGATTCCAGCACCTCTTCGATGGCCTCATTCGCCAGCTCCTCTTCGTAGGTGATCACGGTGGCGGCCGCGCCGAACTTGGCGGACATGTCCTTGATCATTTCGGAGTCCAGCGACTGATTCACCGTGACGAAGATATTGCCCATCATCAGGGTGGCGATCAGGTCCTTGGCGCGCACGTCGAGCTTCTCGGCCAGGTCCTTCACGCTGATGCCTTCGGTGACGGTGATCTCGCGTGTAATCGGCACCGGCTCGTTGCTGTACTGCATGCCGCTGTAGCGTGGCGGCGGCACAAAGCCCTTCATCGGGCCTTCTTTGGTCTTCGGGTACTGCTGCTGGCCACGGCCGCGGCCACGCGAAGCGGCGCGTTGCGGGCGCTGCGTCTCCGGCGGTGGCGTAGTGCCGCCGGCGCCGGGACGTGCGCCGAAACCGGGGCGTGCGCCAAAGCCGGGACGCGCGCCAAAACCAGGCCGTGCGCCGGGACCTGCCGGTCCGCCCGGCGTGAATCCGCCCGCGGAAGTGCGTGTGGGATGCTTGGGCCGCGGGCCTCCTGCAAACGAACCGGGACCTCCTAGCCCGGCGGGACCACGTTGCCCCGGTCCAGACGGGCCGGTCGCGGGCCTGCGATCGAAGATTGGCTTGCCGCGCTGAATTCCGCCACTGGCTCCCGCCGCCGGAGCTGCGGGAGGAACATACGAAGATTTGTATACCGGCCGCGGCCCGGTTTGCGGCATCACCATGCGGCGCGCAGGCGCTGCGGGTTGTACCCGGCCGTGTCCGCGTTGTGGGGGAGCGCTCGTCGACTCCGCGACAATGGTGGGAACTGACGCTGTAACTTCCGCCGGGGATGCGGGAGCGTCAGAAGCAGACGGCGGTTCGAGTGTAGCTGCGGGAGCTAACGCCTCAGGAGCCGCAGGCGGCTTGGCAATTGCCGGCTTCTCTTCGCGTGCAGCCGGAGCCGCTGGCGGCTTGACGGCAGCAGCCGGGGGTGGCGCAACCACAATCACCGGGCGCGTAGCCGTCACCGCGCCTGCAGGTGGCTTGGCCACGACAGCGCCCGACGGAGGACGGCTGGCAATAGCCGGAGAAGTTGTGGGTGGGGCAACAATCGGCGGGGCCTGCCGCGGCTGCGGAACAATCTTGCGCGGTTCCGGGCGCGCCGGAGCTGCGGCGGCAGCCGGTGGTGCGGCGGGCGCGGGGCGCTCCGCGGGCTTGGCCGGCTGCGCAGGAGAGGCGGCCGGCTTTGCCGGCACGCGCACGTGATGCGCCTCTTCTTCCTCTTCCTTCTTCTTGGCCAGAATGGCCTTCATCACATCGCCGGGCTTGGAGATGTGCGACAGATCGATCTTGGGAACGATGGTGGGCGCGCCGTGACGGGTAGACGCACCTGCGGCATGCGATGCCGGCCGCGATTCCTGCGTAAAATGCGCACGAACCTTATCCGCCTCGTCGCCTTCGAGCGAACTGGAGTGCGTTTTGCCCGCACCTACACCGAGTTCCGGAAGAATGTCGAGAATCGCGCGAGACTTGACTTCCAGCTCTTTCGCGAGATCGTTGATACGAACCTTGTTCATCCGCCTCTTTTCAATTCTGTGCCGCCAAACCGCCTTTAGTTGCTCATAGCTACCTCATGGCACTGGCCGCTCTTCAACTTTGCGTTAACGTATGCCTGACTTGGGACGATGCCGCGCATGTTATGCGCCATCCTCTTTAGCCGCCTGCTTCTGCTCTCTGTCCTGCTCTGTCTTTTCTTCTTCCGCGGCAACGGGCGCTGCTTCCTCGGCCGCGTTCACGATTTCCTCTGGCACGGCCTCCGCTTCGCCGGCTTCCGCCGCAACCGTTTCGCCTGCTTCCTGCTCCACTGCGGCTTCGGGGGTGGCTTCGGCTGCCGGCTCCGCGGCTTCTGCTTCTGCTGCTGCCGCCGCTTCCGCTTCTGCCGCTGCTGCCTCCGCCTCTTCAAACTGGCCGAAGTAGTGCCGCACGGCCACCGAAATCTTTTCCAGCGTTTTCTCGCCGATGCCCGGAATCTCCTCGAGCTGTTCCGGTGTCATGTCGGCCAGGCCCTCCACGGTCGTGATGCCCGCGGTCACCAGCTTCTGAATGATGCCATCGCCCAGCTCTGTCACCTGCTCGATCGGTGTCGTGGGCGCGCCGGCCAGAGCCTGCATCTGCTGCTCCACCTCCTGGCGCTTCTCCTCTTCGCTCTTGATGTCAATCTTCCATCCCAGCAGCTTCGCCGCCAACCGCACGTTCTGGCCCTTCTTGCCGATGGCCAGCGACAATTGCGTGTCGTCCACAATCACTTCCAGTTGCTTGTCGGTCAGGTCTGTGATGGAAACGCGGCTCACCTTGGCCGGTTGCAGCGCCTTCTCGGCAAAGGTTGTGATCTCGTCTGAGAACTCGATGATGTCGATCTTTTCGCCGCGCAATTCGCGGATGATCGACTGCACTCGCATGCCCTTCATGCCCACGCACGCTCCGACCGGATCCACATCCTTGTCGCGGGACTGAACGGCAATTTTCGTGCGCTCGCCGGCCTCGCGCGCAATGGCTCTGATCACCACCGTGTTGTCGTAAATCTCCGGAACCTCTGACTGGAATAGGTTCTGCACCAGCTCCGGCGCGGCGCGGCTCACAATCACCTGCGGACCCTTGGCCGCGCGGTCTACCTTCAGCAGCACCACGCGCACGCGCTCACCCACCGAGAATTGCTCCAGCCGCGACTGCTCGCGCTTGGGGCAGCGCGCTTCGGCCTTGCCCAGGTCGTAGATGTAGTCCTGGCCCTCGATCCGCTTCACGGTCGCGTTCAGCACTTCTTTTTCGCGGTGCGCATACTCCTGGAAGACCGTATCGCGCTCCGCCTCGCGCACCTTCTGGAAGATGATCTGCTTGGCCAGTTGCGCGGCGATGCGGCCCAGCGGGCTGGTGTCGCGATAGATGCGAATCTCGCTGCCCACCTCCACGCCGGGCGCCATTTCGTTGGCCTCCTCCAGCGTGATCTGGTTCACCGGATCCTCAATCTGGTCCTCGTCGGCGACCACCGTCTTATAGATGTAGGCCTGGATCTCGCCGGTATCCTTGTTCAGCTCCCCGCGCATGTTTTCCTGGGTCTTGTAGTACTTGCGCGTGGCCAGGGCAATGGCTTCCTCTACCGCGCCCACAACGATGGAGGGGTCGATGCCCTTCTCCTGGCTCAGGAGTTCGATACTTTGATACAAAACGCTGGTGGCCATACCGCTTACTCTCACATCCTGCGTGCCGGGCGTTACTGCACTGATTGCCCGCATCGCGGTTTCTCGTTCAGGGGACTAAGGGGCTGAGGGACTAAAAACCCGGCGCACTGTCTGCGCCTCAATCTCCCGCTCGAAAATTCCCCTGGCGGACTCGCTGTCTATCTAGTCCCTTAGTCCCGAGTCCCTTAGTCCCTGTCTTCTCAAATTTCCGGCACCAGATTAGCCTTCTCGATGTTGCTGAAGGCGATCTCCACCGTGTCCACGCCCGCCTTGCGGCTCTTGCTGTTTTGCTTCATCGCCGCAAGATCGAGCGTTATTTTCTTTGTCTCAGACGGAATTCCCGCTCCCGTCACCAATCTTCCCTGCCAGTGTCGGTTGTTGCGCACCGGTTCGAAAGTCTGAACCTTCACCAGGCATCCGGCAAATCGCTCGAATTCCGCAGCCCGAGTCAACTTCCGGTCGAGTCCGGGGGAACTGGCTTCCAGCGTGTACGCTTCGCCGGGAATCAGGTCCTCCACGTCCAGCAAAACTCCAAAATCGCGGCTGAACTCCGCGCAATCCTCGTGCGTCACGCCGGAAAGCTGCTCCACCGCAAGCGAGCCCTCTAGAAGCTTCTCCGGCAAACCCTCCGCGCCGGCCTCGGCCGCGGCCTTCAACTCCGCCCGGCCCTCGGCGTTCTTCTCGAGCGTCACGCGCAGAATGCGATCCCGGACCGGCCCTGTGAACTCGAGATCGACCACGTCGAGCCCGTGCGAGACAGCCACTCTGTCCGCCGCCTTCCGGATTTCATCGAGTCTGACCGCCATCGTTGGCCTGACCGCCATCGTTCCCGGCTGCCTTCTGGGCAGCCACAACTCCCGTATTCCCTTGATTTTTCAGGGTTTTCGGGCAACTTTTGCCGCAAATAAAAAGTGGGCTTTCGGCCCACTCATCTCTCCGCCAGCCGGTGCGCACACGGGAAAAAACCGGCGGACAAACGCGTTGCATTCTCAGAATACAGCGAAATCCAAGGAAATTCAACTACCTGCGGCTCGTCGAGATACCCAACTTCTTGCGCTGCTTAAGCTTCGGGAAGGCTAAGACACTTGCGACCATGGTTTCGGGAACTGCTCTTTGCGCGTTTGCCATCACCGTCAGAGTGACCTTCTTCGCCGCCGCTCCTGCGCCGGCCGACGATTCCGCGGCATCCATCGCCGCCAAAGTGTGATCTCATCCTCACGCCTCGACAATCAACAGACAAGGGTGGGATAGCAAGCGAACCAACGCGAGCTGCTGCTCTCAGTGCATGATTTCTTTTGCACGGAGGAACGCGACGGGCGACAATAGCGGAATGAGAAAGCTTTGTCTTCTCGCTCTGGCTTTGCTCGCACTCGGGCCGGGGCTTCCCCCACTCCGAAGCCCACTCCTCCACGCTCTCGATAAGCAACCGCCAGGCGTCTTTCATGCGCGCCGCGAAGCGCTTGCCGGCAAATTGCAGGGCGGCGTAGCCATATTGTTCGCCGCGGAAGAGCCGGAGCTGGATTTCATGCCCTACCGGCAGGACTCCAACTTCTATTACCTGACGGGTTGGAACGAGCCGGGCGCTGCGCTGCTGATCGAGGGCGATCCTTCGCAAACCGCCACGCCACACTCCTACAAGGAAATTCTTTTCCTGCCCGCGCGCAACCTGCGCATGGAAGCCTACACCGGCGTGAAGATGGATGCCGCCTCTCCCGGCGTGGAAGATGCGTCCGGTGTCGACCGTGTTGAACCGATGACCGAGCTGCCGGCAGAGTTGAGCCGGATGATCTCCGCCAACCGCTCACTCTTCGTCAATTTGTGGACGCAACCGGACTCCGCCTCAGCCACAGCCCTGTTGAGCTTTACCGCAACCACTCTGGGCCGCGGAGACGCGCCGCACGCGCACGACGTCACTACCCTCACCATGCCGCTGCGCCAGATCAAGGACGATGGCGAGATTGAACTGATCAAACAGGCATCCAAGGCGTCCATCCTCGCGCAGCGCGTGATGATGCAGTGGTGGGTCAAACCGGGAATGACAGAACGCGCCATCGCCGGAGCCATGACCGCGGTGTGGATGGAAAACGGATGCGAACGGCCCAGCTACGCGCCCATCGTGGGTTCGGGACCAAACTCCACCATTCTGCACTACTCCAACAACGACCGCACCATGCAGGACGGCGATCTCCTGCTTGTCGACGCGGCCTGCGAGTACTCCATGTACGCCGCCGACATTACCCGCACCGTCCCGGTGAACGGCCACTTCACCGCCCGGCAGCGCGAGATTTATAACGTCGTGATGGGCGCGCAGCAGGCCGCTTTCGACGCCTTTGTCGCCGGCAAATCCACCATCAACGACCGCGACCGCAGGGATCCGAACTCGCTCGACACCGTGGCTTACAACTACATCAATACCCATGGAAAAGATCTGCATGGCCAGCCGCTCGGCAAATACTGGCTGCACGGCCTCGGCCACATGATGGGTATCGACGTCCACGATCCGGCCAACTATCCCGTGGTGCTTAGGCCGGGCATGGTCTTCACCATCGAGCCGGGAGTTTATATTCCCGAGGAAAAAATCGGCGTGCGCATCGAGTGCGACTTTCTCGTAACCGCCGACGGCAAGCTCATCGATTTGGACGCCAGTTTGCCCCACACCCCCGATGAAATCGAAGCGGCCATGCAGGCAGGCAAGAGCGCAGCAAAGTAGGCGAAAAGATGGACCCCCGCGACGCCATGGATGCTGCCGAAGTCGACGCGCTGAGCCGCGTCTTCAGCGAGCAGTTGCTCGCCTGTCTGGATGAATGCGCGCGCGGCCGCCATGGCCTGTTTGCGGAGCCAATCGACCTGGACGATCCGGAAAAAACCTGGCCTGAGGCGGCGCGGCTGCGCGAGCTTGCCGTGGCTTTGCAAAACCTTCTCGCCCAGCAGGGGGAACGAAACGTACTCTCGGACGAGTTCCTCGACCTGTGCACCATGCACGGCGAAAGCCATCCCGGCGAGCGCAAGCTGGCGCGCATGTTTCTCGAGCGCATCGAGCGCGGCGAAGTGGGAGCGCCAACCCAGGAAAAGCCGTGGTAACGGCGGCTAGCCGGGCGATAGCAGGCAGGGGGAGAGACCGAAGATAGTGACACTTGTATAAATATTCCCACCGCATTAAGATAGTGTCACCAACTGGCAGGAGGGACACATGGAACTTCAGGCGCGAAGTCAAATCGGCGAAAAGGGCAGGATCGTCATCCCCGCGGCAATGCGTGAGGCGCTCGGGATGGATGTGGGTGATTCGGTGGTTCTTCGCATCGAGGACGACGAACTGCGAATTTCGACACTGCGGAGCCGGATTCGCCGCGTTCAGGAGAGGGCCCGCAAGATCATTCCGCCCGGAGTCAGCCTATCGGAAGAGTTGAGCGCGGAACGGCGCGAGGCAGCAAAGCATGAATGAAGTTGTGCTCGACGCTTCCGCCATCCTCGCTGTAGTTCAACATGAACCTGGCGAGGAAAACCTGACGGACGAAGTCATGGGAAATGCCGTTGCCAGCACGGTGAACCTCGCGGAAGTGCAATCGAAGCTCGTCAAGAACGGGTATGGTTCGGACGAGGCATGGGCAGACGCTCTTGAGCTTGTCACGGCGGCGGAGCCTTTTACGAGCGAACAAGCTCGGATCGCCGGCGACCTGATCGCGAAGACGCAGAAGTATGGCCTGTCGCTGGGGGACCGATCCTGCTTGGCGCTGGCCATCGCGCTCAAAGCGCCGGTCTACACCACGGAACAGACCTGGCGAAACCTGAAGCTGGGCGTTCCAATTCATGTGATCCGGTAGACGCCACAGCCTCGAAGCCGCCAGAAAAGCAAAGGCAGGAGCGCTCGCTCCGGCCTTTACTAACTCCGCTAGCTCCGCTAACCCCGCTCACTCCGCTATCCCTGGATGTCGAACTGCTCGGGATGCAAGGTTGGATCGCTCTTGAGCAAAAGATTGCGCCCGATCAGCTCCTCGAATTCAGTCAGCCAGCGGGCGTTGTTGCCCTTCAGCACCTTCACCGTTTCGGGGTGCACGCGCAGCATCACGTCGGCGCCCTCAAAGTGCTTCCGCATCTTGCGCATCTCGATGTAAATCTCGTTGCAGACGGTGGCGGAACTCTTCACCATGCCGGTTGCCTGGCAAGTGGGGCAAGGAACGCTCAGCGTCCGTTCCAGCGACTGCTTCACGCGCTTGCGCGTAATCGCCACCAGGCCGAAATCGTTGAACTGGAGGACCTTGGTCGGCGCGCGGTCGTTCTTCAACGCCTCTTCGAGCGCGGCCATCACCCTGAAACGATTCTTGCGCTCGTCCATGTCGATGAAGTCGATCACGATAATGCCGCCCAGGTCGCGCAGGCGGATCTGGCGCACGATCTCCGGCACCGCGTCGAGGTTGGTCTTCAGAATCGTGTCCTCGAGCCGCGCTGACTTGCCCACATATTTGCCGGTGTTGATGTCAATCGCCACCAGCGCCTCGGTCTGGTTGATGACGATCGAGCCGCCGGACTTGAGCCAGACTTTCGAGCGCAACGCCTTCGAAATCTCTTCCTCGATGCCGAAGTGCTCGAAGAGCGGAGTCTCCTTGGTGTAGAGCTTGACGCGCCGCACCAGCGAAGGCGAGAAGCGGTTGAGGAAGCGCACGATGCGCTCGTAGTCCGCTTCGGTATCAACCCAGATGCTCGAGAAGTTCGAGCTCACCTGGTCGCGCAGAATGCGCTCGATGAGCGACAAATCGTGGTAGATCAGCGCCGGCGACTTCGACGCTTCGGAGCGCTGCTTGATGTCGTTCCACAGATTCATCAGGAAGCGCAGATCGGCGCGCAGCTCTTCCTCTGAAGCGCCCTCGGCCGCGGTCCTCACAATGAATCCGCCGGAAGATTCGCCGCGCTCGTGGGTCAGAATCCGCTTCAGGCGATGGCGTTCCTCGTCGGAAGCAATCTTGCGGCTCACGCCCACATGGCTCACGGTGGGCATGAAAACCAGGAACCTTCCGGGGAGGGCGATGTGGCTGGTGATGCGCGCGCCCTTCTTGGCGATCGGCTCCTTGGCAATCTGCACCAGGATCTCCTGGCCCGACTTCAACAGGTCCGAGATGATGGGCAGATCAGAAGTTTGGGCGGAACGGCGCGAGGGGCCGCGGCGCCCCTGCACTCCGCGTCCGCCGCGGCCACGCTGGCCGCGCTCGCGGCCGCGAACCGGCGGCGCGCCTGTCGTTGTTGCCTCTTCCTCTGCAGCCTCGTCCTCTTCTTCCTCGCCGGCCGGTTCGTCCAGATTCCGTTGGATGCGGTGGTCGAGATGAGCCTCCTGGAACATTTCTCCCAGGTCGCCGGGTCGCACGTTCGAGGGCAGCGTCTCCTCTTCGTACACGTCAAGGTCGTGCACTTCGGGCTTGTGACGGCGTGCATGGGGCGCACCGTCGAACTCCGCGCCCTCAATCAATTCCTCTTCGACCAGGCCTTCGCCCGGCGCATACGTTGAAACCGGAGCCGCGGCTTTCTTTGCGGCAGCTTCCTCTTCCTTCTTCTTTTTGCCAAAGCCGAACAGCCGGAAGCCCGTCGGCGACGAAGGATCGACACGGTGCGTGGCAGACGCGTCAATTTCGTTCTTCTCTGGCTCGTCCTCCTCTGGCGAACCTTTCTCGCGAGCGGCAGGCTCCGTTGCCATGGCTTCAGACTCTGCCGGAGCCGAGTCCGTCGTCTCCTCGAATTCGTCTTCTGCTGCAATCTCGCCGTCGGCGGTCTCGAGCTTCGGTGCGTCTTCCTCTGAGAGCTCATTGAATGCGTCTGCGCCCAGGCTCTCCTCTTCGAACTCGAGAGTCGTTTCCTCCGGCTCTTCCGTTCCCGTTTCCGTTTCGTAATAGGACGACTCTGTGGCTTGGCGCTCCTCCTCAACCGTCTGTTCGGTGGCGGCGCTAGCTTCTGTCGCAGGCGCGCTTTCGCTGGGCAAATCGGGCTCGGCCTCCGGCTGAGGTCCGCGATGCCGCGAAATCGATTCTCCCGGCAACAAGCCGCTGCCATCCCAAGTGATGGGCGCGTCGATCAGCGTGGAAGGCTTTGAAGTGTAATTTCGCCGCGGCGGGGCAGCCATCTCTGGCGTTGTCTCGCCGGCTGGCGTGCCGCCATACTTCGAAAGCGACTCACCCGGCAGCACAATGGCCGTCGGCGCCTGGTGTCCGTGCGGTGCAGGTCGCGGAGCATGGACCTCGCGTGCAGGCGGCTCCTCTTCAAACTCAACGTTTTCCACCGGCTTGGCCGAGCCGGCAACGCTTGGCTCTGCCTCTGCAGACGCTTCCGGCGCAACGCCCTGTCCCCGCCCGCCGCGGCGGCGACGCCGACCCCGCCAGCGTGTTCCTTGCTGTTCCTGCGCCGTCTCTGCCGGTGCGGGAGCACTCGCGGGCTCCGGAGCAGCCATCTCCACCGGCGCCTCTTCCGGCGCGTGCCGATCCGGTCTCGACTCCGGCCTTCTGTCGCCACCGCGCCCACCGCGTTCTTCGCTTCGTCCACCGTTGCGGTCCACTCCCTGGGGAGGGCCCTGAGGAGTGCCATGCGGATGCCGCACCTCGCGCGGAGCCTGTCCGGTGGCCGCAGCCTTCTCCAGCTCGTCGGTCTCTTCCTGGTCTTCGAGCTCGATGAAGTCGGTTACGTACAGGAACGCATCGCGCTCCAGGCCCAGGTCGACAAATGCCGACTGCATGCCCGGCAAAACCCGTGTTACGCGTCCGTTGTAAATGGAACCCGCGAGTGTGTACTCGTTTTCGCGTTCGTAGTAGATTTCCGCGAGTTGATCGTCTTCTAAAATCGCAAGCCGCGTCTCATGCGGCGTGCTGGAGATACAAATTTCCTTTGCCATCGTACCTTTCCGTCCGGCAGCCAAAAGCAGCCGGTACATGCGGCTAGGTTGGATGGACTCGCGCGAAGACGGCAGGAGAGGGGATGGGCGGATAAGCATCGAAGAACGGACTCGGCGCAGCTGCCTGCCTCACGGGCGGCGAGCCTGGGCAAAAAGACCGAACGGGCTGCTGGTTGCGGGTATCCTGTCGCAGAGTGCTTCGGGCGGCCATGGCCGGCAAATGCGCCGTTTGGCCGGAGGCGGACGCTGGGAAGACCCATGTGGGTAAAACGGCGTTCGCTTGTTCCGATTGGTTTGCGCGATCCTTGCAATGTGCAAGCCGCGAGCCGTGCCGCATGCGCCGACGACCGGTTTCGGTCGTTGCAGCGGAGCGGCCATCCCGTCTCTGCGTGCTCATAAATCCAATCCTGCCGGGCGCGATCCATCGGGACCAAGCCGGCGAAATACTTGAAAATCTTGCTCTTGCAGACCGAAACAATGCCAAATTGTTCCCGGGCCGCACACCACGAAACCTTTCCTCGCGCCTCTGAGCCGAATTGGATCGAGACGCGTCAGTTCACGAACCGGCGCATGCGGACATTCATTGCCACGCCCAGCGCCAGGAACGTAAACAGCACCGAGGATCCGCCATAACTCATTAAGGGTAAAGGGATTCCGGTGACGGGCATAAACCCGATGACCATGCCTACGTTGACCGCAATCTGGAAGGTCAACACAGCCACGATTCCCATGATAATGAGGGAACCGGGCAGGTCGGCGGCTGTTTGAGCGTTTTGAATCAAACGCATCAATATTAGAAAGTATAGCAGCAGCACAAAAATCGCGCCCACAAAGCCGTGCTCCTCGCTGAAGGCCGCAAAAATGAAGTCCGTATACGGAATGGGCAGGAAATAGCCCTGCGTCTGGGTGCCTTTTTCTGCGCCCTTGCCCCAAATCCCTCCTGCCCCCACGGCAATCTCCGATTGCAGCACCTGGTAGCCCGCTCCCTTGGGATCGTTCTGGGGGTTGATGAAGCTGGTCAGGCGGGCTTTCTGGTACGGCTTGAGGATTTTGCCGCTCGACCAGACACCGACGGCCAGAACGGATCCGCAAACAATTAAGATCGTGGCCTGACGCAGGTTGATCCCTCCCAGAAACAGGCTCGCGATGAGGACCGGCGCATAGGTAAGCGTCGTGCCCAGGTCCGGCTGGATCAGCACGAGGATCATGGGAAGGCCGACCATGCCAAAGGCCTTGAAAATCTCCTTCCAGGTCAGGTTGCGTCCCCCGATGTTGGCGATGTAGCGGGCCATGGCAAGGATCAGCACCAGCTTGACCCACTCCGAAGGCTGGAACTGAATGGGTCCAAGCGCAATCCAGCGCCGCGCGCCGAGGGCTTTGTGGCCAACGAGCCGGACGGCGACCAGCGAAACAAGAAAGACGCCGTACATCCAGGGCGACCAGTCGATCAAACGGTGGTAATCGATCTTGGCCAGGATGAACATGCAAATTATGCCCGCAACAATAAAAAGGATTTGCTTCGATTCGAAGCTCGCGAAGCGGGTGTGCACCGTGGTTGAGTAAATCTCAAGCACAGAAATGATGCCTAGCACCAGAACCAGGCAGAGCAGCCACCAGTCGAAATCGCGAAAGCTCAGGAAACGGCGCAGAGCCATGACGCTAAGGATTCCTCCTCGGCAGGGGTCCCGCTGCGGCCTTCAACCCCGGCTTGCGCTCGGGCAGCGCCGCGGCTACTTCCGTCGGCCTTGCCTGGGCATTCACCGCCGCCGAAGGCGCTGCACTTTTCGCTGGCTTGCGGCCGGTTTGTGCGCCGGCTGGGTTCGCAGCCACAATCTGCCCGTTTTCGACAAAGAAATGTCCGCTGTGAATTTGGCCCCTGCTCCCCGCACCCGCCGTGTACTTTGCGCCCGGTTGAGCGCCGGGCCCTGGTTCGACGCCGGGAGTTGACCACACCGCGCCCACCTCGACAGGCGCTGCGGCCTTTGGCTGGGGCAAGTTGCCCGCCAGGCGGCGCTTCTTGTCGACGTACGCTTCCACGACCTGGGCTCCGATGCGCGCCGGGTAATAGCTGAATTCCCCGTTCTGCCACAGCACCGCAACCACCAGTTCCGGATTCCGCCGCGGCGTGACACCGACAAACCACACGTTGGGATTGGTGCTCTTGCCCTTGCCGCTCTTTTCGAGCGCCTCGTGGCTCATCTGCTGGGCGGTGCCGGTCTTACCGGCAAAGTCGATGCCTTCCAGATGCGCCGAGCCTGCGGTATGGAACTCTCCCGGCTCCGTCACCTGGGCCATGCCGTCAGTGATGATTTCCCAGTTCTCCGGAGCGATGGGAATATAGGTGTCGCCCGATCCCGGAAAACTATCCGCGAGCGACTTGCGGAAGTCGGCCGGCAACTGATCGGGAAACACTACGTGTGGCCTCACTAGATGCCCGCCCGACGCAATGCCGCCGATAATGCGCGCCAGCTGCAGCGGTGTGGCCTCCACCGCGCCCTGCCCGATGGCCACGTCAAGGGTCTCGTCGGGATACCAGCGGTTGTGGTAGTTTTTCATCTTCCACTGCGCGCTCGGCATCAGTCCTGCCTGTTCCCCCGGCAAGTCGATTCCCGTCTTCTGGCCGTAACCGAACGCTGTTGCGTACTTCACAATGCGGTCGATGCCCAGCTTGTCGCCCAGCATGTAGAAGAACGTGTCGCAGGAGTAGGGAATCGCGGTGTGAATGTCGACGGGGCCGTGTCTGCGGTCGCACTGATGGAAATATCCGTAGGGGCCCCATCCGCCGTTGCACACAATGTGCATGTCCTGCGCAATGCCTTCCTGCAGGCCGGCCACCGACATCAGGATCTTGAAGGTCGAACCCGGCGCGAGCTGCGCCTGGAGGGCCTTGTTCATGAGCGGATGGTCCGGGTCGGTCACCAGCTTGCTCCACTCCGCGCGGTCGATCTTGATGGCGAAGGCGTTGGGATCGAAACTAGGCCGCGAAACCAGGGCCAGAATCTCGCCGTTGCGGGGGTCCATGGCTACGATGGCGCCGTTGCGGTCGCCCATAGCCAGCTCGGCGGCGCGTTGCAGGTCGTTGTCGATGGTCAGCTTCAGGGCCTGGCCCGGCACGGCATGCTCAATTCCGAAATAACCCACCTCGCGGCCGTGGCTGTCGACCACCACTTCGCGGCTGCCGTCTTTTCCGCGCAGCAGCTCGTCGTAAGTCTCTTCCACGCCGGCTTTGCCCACCACGTCGCCCGGCTCGTAGTAGGCAAACCGCGAATTGTTCAGGTCGTCCTCGCTCACTTCGCCCACGTACCCGATCAGGTGCGCGGCAAAGCCGTCGCGCGGATACAGACGGCGCTCTTCGTCGATGGTTTCAAGTTCAGGTAGTTCATTGCGATGCGCCGCGATAAAGGCCTGCTCGTCGGCGGTCACGTCCTGTTTGACGGGGATGGGCTGGTAGCCAGGCTGGCCGCGGTATCGGTGCAGGGTCTCCCGCAGTTGTTCCAGGTCGAGATCCAGGCCCTTCGCGATCAGCGGCAGGTCGGCATCCACATTCTGGCTCTGTTCACGCACCAGGAAGCAGGTGACCGACGGATAGTCGTCCACCACCAGCCGGTTCTCGCGGTCGAAAAGTTTGCCGCGCGGCGCCAGAATCGGCTCTTTGCGGATACGGTTCTGCTGGGCAAGCACGCGGTAGTTCTCCACGTCCAGCACCTGCAGCCGCCACAAACCGGCCCCCAGCCCCAGCATCAGAAAAAGAATGCCGTACTGCACCACGGCCGCCTTGACCGGGGAGAGCTTTTCACCGCGATTGATATGGCTTGAAACCATGACCTCTTCGCTTCAGAATACTCCGACTGCAAATTCACGCCCGCCCGCGCGACTTCACTTTTTCACTCTTTCCCTTTTTCGCCGGCCATCTGCTTCCTATTCCCTCGCACCGTCGGTCCCTGTCTTTCAAACGACCTCATCTTTCAGAAGACCTCAACCGATGCCGAGTGGCCTGGAGCCGCGGCGATTCTCCGATCTCTCGTGATCAAAGGAGCCTTCAACTCTTCGGCAAGAGCGACGTAGGACGCATCGTAGGCGCTCAGGTTCTGCCTGAGTTGCCAAATGCGCTTAAGTAACAGTCCAGGGGCGTAGCGAGTCATGCGCAGAGCGCCCAAGTCCTCAATGGCCTCCTCGGCACGACTGACCGTCAATGTCTTCTCGCGCACCAGACGCCGCAGGACGTGAGCAAATTCCACATCGAGCAGGTGGACAGTGTGCAGAGTTTCCCGGCGCCCGATGATGCGATGGTTGATACGCCGGCCCTCGGGAGTTTGTAGCAGCCAGTCGACTACTGCCGAAGCATCGAGGACAATCATCGCGTCTCGCGCTCTTCACGCAGGATACGGGCGGTATTCAAAGAAACTCGAAGCGGCCTGCGTTTTTTCAGACGCTCAGAGAATTCCGCGAGCGTCGGTCGACCCGCGATTTCCTCGAGCTCCCCAAGCAAATAGTCAGAGAGAGACATTCCCATTGTCGCGGCTCGGGCTTTCAGCCCTCGGTGAAGAGTCTCCGGGACATTTCGGACCTGGATCATACCTGCCATGCTTTGAGCATAGTTGCATGTGCAGCACATGTCAAGCCGTCCTCGGTCCCTGCTTCTCATTCCCTCATCTGCAGTCGGTCCAAAAGGGGAAACAGCGCGACGGCAATCAGCGAATTCCCCACCGCGCGCATCACCTCCGTCAGCCAACTCCATTCAAGCGCCAGGCCGAGCAGAAAACGGTAGGTAAAAAAGTAAATGACACTCGAAAGCAGGGAAAGCGAGAAGTTGAGCAGCACGCGAATGAGATGGTTCTCGACTTCGATGCGAATGCCGACAGAAGCCGCCAGAAAGCCCACGATTGTCTTGGCGATGCCGTTCACGCCGATAGCATGATGCGAAAGCGCATCTTCAAACAGTCCCATCCCTGCGCCCATGATGGTGCCCTGGATGGGGCTGCGGCGTCCCAAAGCGAAATAAATGGTCACCACGAGCGGCAGGTCGAACCAGTCATAGCGTCCCACCACGCGCGGCAGCCATGCCTGCAACACCAGTGAAGCCAACGGAACCAGCGCGTATACCAGCAGCGGATAGCGGTGGATCTCGAAATCGCGCCGATTGTCGGCGCTGAGCAGGGACATGGCTACGGATTCCTCCGCGGCGCCGTTTGCGGTTTGGAAACCTCTGCGGGTTGCGGTTTGCCGCCATTGCCTTCAACAGCATGCGGAACCACCGGGTTTTTGGTCTGCGGCTTGGGTGCGGGCTCCGTATCTGTCTCCGATCCGGGAGTCGTCGCCGCGCCCGGAGTGAACTCATCGGCGTGTAGCGGCTGCGGCGGGTGAGGAGCAGGATTCGGATTGCTGGTGTCGTGCAGCGGCTGCTGGTCCGGCGGCAGGTTGGGATCGATCAGGCCGGGCAGCTTCTCGGCCATGATCTCTGACGCCTTCACCTGGTCCTTGATCGCGGTCGGCACAACGTCTTTTTGCGATTCACTTGTAGCGATGTCCTGCTCTTCCTGGGGTGAGAAGCGCGGCTCCGTCGACGTAATCACCAGCACCTCATCCAGGCGCTCAAGATGCGCGGCCGGCTTCACAATAACGTCGATGAACGAGTCCCGGTCGGGATCGGGGACCACTTTTTCCACCACGCCCACCGGCAATCCCCGCGGAAAGATCAAGTCGCCCCCGGCTGTGAGCACCTTCTCGCCGGGCTGAATGCGCTGGTCGGCCAGAATGCCCACCACTTCCAACCGGCCCACCGCGTCGCCCCGCAAAATGCCGCGAATGCGCGTGGTTTCCAGAATCACGCCCGCGCCGCTAGTGGCGTCGTTCACGGCCAGCACCTGCGCCGTATGCAGAAACACGTCGCGCACCTTGCCCACGATGCCGTCGGCTGTAATCACCGCCATGTCCGGCTTCAGGCCCTCGCGTGAGCCCTTGTCAATATAGAAGACTTGCGAGCGATCGCTACCGCTGGAGCCGTAAACTTGCGCGGCCACCGTGGTGTAGATGTATTTCTCCTGGAATCCCAGCATCGCCTGCAGCCGCTGGCCCTGTCGCGCGTCTTCGAGCAGCGCCGCCTGCTCCAGCCGCAACCTGTCTACAGTCTTTTTGAGGTCCTGGTTCTCGTCGCGCACGTGGCGAAGATCGATGTAGTCCGTCCACATCGCTCCGAGGCCGATCTTTGTTCCGTGGATCAGCCGCTCTGGAGGCGAAATGATGGCATTGCCCCACAGCCGGATCAGGCGCACGCTGCTTGGGTCGCTGGGGTCGAGCGTATTTGTGCCTGTGCTGTTGCGGCGCACCTGCACCGCCAAACCGGCGATCTGCGCCATCAGAATGGCCAGCAGCACCACAAGGTTTCGATAGCGAACGAAGAAGGATTCCATAGAACTCAGCCGGCCGAGGACATGTTACAAGTGTGGGTACCTAGTATCGCGACGAGCCAACCTCATAGTGCCGCCAGCCGTCTCCATGCAGTTTTCTTATCTCAGGGTAATTGCGGAGAGAGTTCCTGGCGATCCTCCGACGGCCAATCATTCCATAGACGACGCCGACAGCGACCGAAACGGCAACCGGTACGATGATGAACAAGAAGGTGATGGGTTGCTCATCCATTGGGCCATCAGCAATATGGGCGGCGTCGCCGATCCAAAATGCGGCCAGGAAGCCAAGTGCCGCGACGCCGATTGAGAGGCCCATCGCGTTACGGCATCTCTTGGCTTCGCTTCTGCAGATCGGGCACCTCGGCACAGGCACAACCTGCTCGCGGAACCACGTTCTGGTCAGCGGTCCCCCGCGCGCCTCCATAATCTTCTTGCGCATTTTGTACCTAAATACGCATCCGCTTTCCGTCTCCTCGCGGCCGCAGAACCAGCATAGTGGCGCGGCATGTTCTTGGCCTTGAAGTTGCATCCTCCCTCCAGCTATACGCGCTGAATACCAGGCCCGTCATGTCTCGGAATCTGCCTCAAATGTGCGCCACTGCCAGTCCGATCCGACCTCCTGCCACTGCATAATGCTTCCTAATACCTCAATCAATTTTGATCTTGCGCAGCAGCCGGAAGTCCGAAAGCATCTTGCCGGTGCCGAGAACCACCGAGGCGAGGGGATCGTCGGCCACCGAAACCGGCAGTCCGGTCTCTTCGCGGATGCGCTTGTCAAGATTCTTGATCAGTGCACCGCCTCCGGTCAGCACTATACCTCGGTCGCTGATATCGGCGGAAAGCTCCGGAGGCGTGCGCTCCAGCGCGACGCGAATGGCGTTCATGATTACCGCAATGCATTCGCCGAGCGCCTCGCGGATCTCGCTGTCGTCGATGGAGATGGTTTTAGGCACGCCCTCGATCAGGTTGCGTCCCTTGATCTCCATGGTCAGCGGCTTATCCAGCGGAAACGCCGAGCCAATTTCAATTTTGATCGCCTCGGCCGTGCGCTCGCCGATCAGCAGGTTGTACTTGCGCTTCAGATAATTGGTGATGGCCTCGTCCATCTGGTTGCCGGCCATGCGCACTGAGCGCGAGTAGACGATGCCCGAAAGCGAAATCACGGCAATGTCCGTCGTGCCCCCGCCAATATCCACCACCATGTTGCCCGAGGGCTCCGTGATCGGCAGTCCCGCGCCGATCGCCGCCACCATGGCTTGTTCGACGAGGTAGACTTCGCTGGCCTTGGCGCGATACGCCGAGTCCTCTACCGCGCGCTTCTCCACTTGCGTAATTTCTGAAGGCACGCCGATCACGATGCGCGGATGCACCAGCATCTTGCGGTTGTGCGCTTTTTGAATAAAGTAATTCAGCATTTTTTCCGTGACTTTGAAGTCGGCAATCACGCCATCCTTCATCGGCTTGATGGCCACAATGTTGCCGGGTGTGCGTCCCAGCATTTCCTTGGCCTCTTTGCCCACGGCTTCCACTTCACCGGTAATTTTGTTGATCGCGACAATCGACGGCTCATTGACGACGATGCCTTTGCCCGCCGCGTAGACAAGAGTATTTGCAGTGCCCAAATCGATGGCCAGGTCGCTCGAGAACATGCTGAAGAGCGAGCGAAACCCGCGGGAACGCGAAGAGCGCGAAGGATAGCCGTTTGAAGACATGGAAAAGCTGAATTTACCTCAACAAACCTGGAAATGGAACTTGCCCTAATGCCTATTGTACGGCCAGTGGAGCGAAGCCGCGGAAATCGCATGAAAACAACGAGAAAAGGTAACCGCAGGCTTGCCGCTCGTAGATGAGGGCACTCGATTTGCGGCCCCGTTTACGGTCTCTCCTGGCCGCCATGGCCCTCCCATCCGGAGCCGCTCGGCTAGCCGGAACCGCAACCACGGGGTTATGCTGTCTTGCGGCCTATCCGGCGGAAGCCGCCGGATTTTTGTCAGCCGATCGGCCACTATTCGCCGATCTCTGTTCTCTGATCTCTGTTCTCTGTCTTTCGAGGCTTTCATGACCTATCCCACCTACCACAACCTCATCGGCGGCCAGTGGCTCCCGGCTGCGACCGGCAATACCATGCTGAACCTCAACCCCGCCAACCACGCCGACGTCATCGGCGCCTTCCCCTCATCGCACGCTGAAGATGTAGCCGGGGCCGTTGCGGCTGCCAAACAGGCCTTCACCACCTGGCGACTGGTTCCCGCGCCCAAACGGGCTGAGATTCTCCTTCACGCGCAGGCCATCCTCGTCCAGAACAAGGAAAAATACGCGCGCGAAATGACGCGCGAGATGGGCAAGGTGCTGGCCGAGACGCGCGGCGACGTGCAGGAGGCCATCGACGAAGCCTTTTACGTGGCGGGCGAGGGCAGGCGTCTCTTCGGCGTCACCACTCCCAGCGAGCTGCCCGACAAATTCGCCATGAGCGTGCGCATGCCCGTCGGCGTTGTCGGCCTCATCTCGCCGTGGAACTTTCCCATGGCCATCCCCAGCTGGAAGCTCTTTCCCGCGCTCGTCGCCGGCAACACTTGCGTCATCAAGCCGGCCACTGACACGCCGCTCTCCACCTACAACCTCGTCCAGGCGCTGGTCGATGCCGGCCTTCCGCCGGGCGTGGTCAATATCGTCTGCGGCACGGGTTCGACGGCGGGCGCGGCGCTGGTCGAGCACCCTGACGTTCGCGCCATCAGTTTCACCGGGTCGAGTTCAGTTGGTTCATTGGTCGCGCAACGCGCCGCCGTCACCTTCAAGCAGGTCTCGCTCGAGATGGGCGGCAAGAACGCGCAGATCGTTCTCGATGACGCCAACCTCGATCTCGCACTCGATGGTGCGCTGTGGGGCGCATTCGGCACCACCGGCCAGCGCTGCACCGCCACCAGCCGCATCCTTCTGCAAAAGGGAATTGCAGCGGAATTCACCGAGAAGTTTGTCGCCCGCGCCAAAAAACTCAAAATCGGCAACGGCCTCGACGAAACCGTCGAAGTCGGCCCGCAGGTCAATGCGAATCAGATAGAGACCTCGGCGCGCTACGTCGAGATCGCGCTGGCCGAAGGCGCTCGGCTCCTCTGCGGCGGCCACGCGCTGACGAGCGGCCCGTACGCTCGCGGCAACTTCTTCGAGCCAACTGTTCTCGCCGGCGTCACGCCGCAAATGCGCATCGCGCGCGAGGAAGTCTTCGGCCCCGTGGTCGCGCTCATGGAGTTTTCGACATTTGAAGAAGCGGTCGCGATCTCGAATTCCATCGACTACGGACTGTCGACCGCGCTCTACACGCGCAACGTCAATCGCGCCTTCGCAGCCATGCGCGACCTCGAAGCCGGCATCACCTACATCAACGCGCCCACCATCGGCGCCGAGGTGCACCTGCCCTTCGGCGGCGTCAAGCACACCGGCAACGGCCACCGCGAAGGCCTCGGCGCTTTAGACTTCTTCACCACCTGGAAAGCCGTCTACGTCGACTACTCCGACAAGCTGCAACGCGCCCAGATCGACAATGCGGAGTGAACGCGCTAGTCGCCATCTTGCATCGACTTGAACTAGGATTTGAGTGATATGGAAACCGCCTACATTCCCGACCCCACCCGCTACGACCACGCCACCTTCCGCCGCTGCGGCAACTCCGGCCTCGTGCTGCCGCCCATCTCGCTCGGCCTGTGGCAAAACTTCGGTGGCGCCGACGTCTTCGAAACCGGCCGCGCCACGATCCGTCGCGCCTTCGATCGCGGCGTCACACACTTCGATCTCGCCAACAACTACGGCCCTCCCTACGGCTCGGCTGAAGAAAACTTCGGGGCGATTCTGAGGAAGGACTTTGGTCTCCGCAAGGATTCCCGCGGCCTGCGCAACGAGCTCGTCATTTCGACAAAAGCTGGCTGGGACATGTGGCCCGGCCCCTACGGCATCGGCGGCTCGCGCAAATATCTCCTCGCCTCGCTCGACGACAGCCTCAAGCGTATGGGCCTCGACTACGTCGACATCTTTTACGCTCACCGCCCGTGGAAAGATTGCCCGCTCGAAGAAACCATGGGCGCGCTGGTCTCCGCGGTGCATCAGGGCAAAGCGCTCTACGTCGGCATCTCTTCGTACAGCCCCGAGCGCACGCGCCAGGCCGCGAAGGTCCTCAAGCAGATGGGCGTGCCGCTGCTCATTCACCAGCCGTCGTACTCCATACTGAACCGCTGGGTCGAAGACGGCCTGTTGGCCACGCTCGACGAACTCGGCGTGGGCTGCATCGCTTTCTCGCCGCTCGCGCAGGGCCTGCTCACGAACAAATATCTCAAGGGCATTCCGGCCGATTCGCGCGCCAAACTTGCACACTCATCGCTCGCCAAGGAATTCCTGAGCGAGAAGAACTTGAAGTGCGTCCGCGCCCTCAACGACGTTGCCCAAGCCCGCGGCCAGACGCTTGCGCAGATGGCCATCGCCTGGGTGCTGCGCGACAAGCGTGTCACCTCAGCGCTCGTCGGCGCGCGCAATGTGGAGCAGCTCGACGACTCGCTCGATGCGCTCAGGAAGCTCAAATTCACGGCCGCGGAATTGAAGGAAATCGATCGCTACGCGCGCGACGGAGACCTCGACCTTTGGCGCAAAGCGCGCGAGGAGATGACGTAGACCCATGGCCTGGCGCCTTGGACTGGAAGTAACTTGCGCACGCCCGAAAATGCCGTGCAATCTCCGCATCCTTCCGGAAGCTTGAATCCGGCGTCGGAAAACACGACTGTGCGCAAAACCTCTTCAGCCGTTACGCGTCGCCGATTTCTTCAGAGCGCCGCACTGCTCGCCGCGCCCGCGGCGCTTCCGGCCCAAAGCCTTTCCGGCAACTTTGCGCAACAGGGCGAAGCTCTGCGCGCGGAGTACGAGCGCCGCGCCCTGGCGCTCACCGGCGTCCGCGCCAATGATCCCGCCGCGCTGCGCGAAATGATGGCCGAGTGGCCGGCACTCTACCCTCCGTGGACAAAGCCACTCGACGAGTACGACTCCGCTCGTTTCGGTCCGCTGCTCGCGGTCAGCGATGAGGGCGAAGACGCCGAAATCATCGCGCACGCCGCCTACGCTTCAGCCAAAGCGCGCGCGCTTCACCAGCTGAGTCCCATGCCTCTCGGCCTCATGATCGACGGCGAGCGCATGGTGAGCGCAGGCGAGGGCCCGATCGGGCCCGATGAATACGCGAAGCTGATCGCGGCGGCTTTCGAGCGCACGCTAGCCTCCACGAACGTCGGCGTGCGCATCAACGCGCGTTTTTACCGCTTGCTGCCGGAGTTCGCGATTGCCGATGCGGCTGGGGACGAAGCCAAATGGCTGGCCCGCGTCTTCGCGGCGTTCGCGCCGTTTTTGAAAACCCTCGACAACGTTCCCCGCCCGCTCACTGTGCGCCTCATCGTGCAACCGAGCGACGCGGCGGCAACCGTCGCACGGCTCGTTGCAAAGCTCGAAGCCGGCCGCCGTCAGGGGCTCCTCGGTCCCGCTTCGCTGCATTGCTTCTCACTGCTCACGATCGCAAGCGGCGCGATCAACGCGGGCGATCCCTCCGCCGAAGCCACTCTCGCCGAGATCAAGCGCGTTGTCGCCATCGCCGCGCAGGCCGGCATCTCCGAGGTTGCCATCGACGGCGACCTGACCTTGGCCGCGCGCGAACGCATGAGCGTTGCCTCGCTGCTCAATATTGTGGATGTGAGCACGCTCCGCGACCTCATTGCCGCGGCACGCGAGCAGAAGATGCGGCTCGTCTACCGCTATCAGGTGGATGCCGATTCGGCCGCGCGCACCATCTGGACCGGCCTGCAATCGGCGCGTTCCTATGGATTCACTGCCGGCAAATACGGCCTTGTGCCGCTCACGCTCGAAGAGCAGGAGCAGGTGGTCGCGCTCGTCAGCCGCTGGACCGAAGGCTGGACAGCCGTTCCGGCATTCTATGTCGACACGCCGCTCGTCACCGGCGACGACGTCTTCGACGAATCGCGATGTGTTGAAGCTGCGTTCTTATGGATGGAAAAGGTCCATGCGGCTGGCGCGCGCCTCGTGCTCTTCGACTGTCCCGACCGCATCGCCGCCCGCCACCTGATCCGCGACGCGCAGCACACGGCAGGCGTTCTCACGCTCGACCAGATCGCCATGATCGAGCAGCACGCCAAAGACCTCGGCCTGAAACCGATGTGGTCGGGCGGAATCACCGCGCGCCTCGCGTTGGCCTTGGGTGCGCAGCAGGTCTTCGCTATCTTCTCCACCGGCGCTGCCTCGCGCCAGGTTCCCGTGCACGGCAGCTTTGCCGATGATCCGGATTTGGCCAGCGAAGGCGCGCCTACCGAGCTGGGTGTGCGCCGCGTTCATGCGGCGTTGCAGGCCGGATTTCTCTCCTCCGTTCTGCGTGAACGGAATTCGAAGATCGCGGACGAAATCGGCAGCCGCGCCCAGCAGCTTCTCGCCGCCATCGATGCCGGCAGCAACGTCGAACCGGCGCTCGCCGCGCTCGACGTTGCCCTCGTTCGCGGCTGGACCACGCACTGGTCGAAGGCGTAATCAGCGCGGCGCCAGGCCAGGGGCTTAGCTCTTGCCTTCCAGCACATCCCTCAGCGCGAAGCTGGTCTCGAGCCGGATCACGCCCGGCAGGCGCGAGAGCTCGTTCTGATGCAGGCGATTGTAGTCATCGATGCCCGCCACGCGCGCCACCAGGATGTAGTCATACTGGCCGGCCAGCAGGTGGCAGCTCACAATGTCGTGACAGTGCCGCACGGCGGCCTCAAATGCGCTCAGCACCGCGGCCGACTGCCGCTCCAGCGTGACGCGGATGTAGACCGTCATATGCTTGCCCAGCAGCCGGTCGTCGATCAGCGCCCGGTAGCCGCGGATGGCTCCCAAAGCCTCCAGCGCCAGGATGCGCCGCGACGCCGCCGAAGCCGACAGCCCCACCGCCTCGCCCACCTCAAAATTGGTCGCCCGGCCGCGGCGCGCCAGATGGCGCAGGATAGCCCCATCCAGCTCGTCGAGTCTCGCTGCTTCGGGTCCGGCGGCTTCGAGTCCCGCCGCGGTTTGAAGGCTTTCTACGGATTGCAACGCCTCAGGCGATTGTTGCGCTAAAGGAGCATCTTGCTCACGTTTCGTTCCCATTTTTCTGTTCTACCACAAAGTTTGCACACATTGGAAGCTGCCTGCGCCGTAAAATTCCTCTAAGTCAAGAGGAGAAATCATGATTGTCGGCGTTCCCAAGGAAATCAAGGACAACGAGTCCCGCGTCGGAATCACCCCCGCGGGCGTGAAAGCGCTCACCGAGGCCGGTCACACAGTCCTGGTCGAAACCCAGGCCGGCGCGCAGTCCGGCTTCCCCGATGCCGAGTACCAGAACGCTGGCGCCGAGATTGTGGGCGACGCGGGCTACGCGTGGGGCAAGGCCGAGATGGTCGTCAAGGTCAAGGAGCCCATTGAAAGCGAGTACGTTCATTTCCGCGAAGGCCTCGTTCTCTTCACCTATCTGCATCTGGCTCCGTTGCCTGCGCTCACTGACAAGCTGCTCGAATCCAAAGTCATTGGCATCGCCTATGAGACCGTACGCGACCGCCAGGGAAATCTCCCTTTGCTCACACCCATGAGCGAAGTGGCGGGACGCATGAGCGTGCAGGTCGGCGCCAGCTATCTCGAAAAAGAGCGCGGCGGTCGCGGCATTTTGCTGGGCGGCGTTCCCGGCGTACCCCCGGCGCACGTGGCCATTCTGGGTGGAGGCGTGGTGGGCACCAACGCGGCGCGCATCGCCCTGGGCTTCGGCGCCAAAACCACGCTCATTGACGTGAACCTGAACCGTCTGCGCGAGCTCGAAGACATTTTCGGCGGCCGCCTCTCCACGCTGGCTTCGAACAGCTACAACATCGCCCAGGTGACGCGCGAGGCAGATTTGGTGATTGGCGGCGTGCTCATTCCCGGCGCTACTGCGCCCAAACTGGTCAAGCGCGCCATGGTCTCGCAGATGAAGAAAGGCGCCGTCATCGTCGATGTGGCCATCGATCAGGGGGGCTGCGTTGAGACCGCCCGGCCCACTTCCCACTCCAACCCCAGCTATGTAGTCGATGGCGTGGTGCACTACTGTGTCACCAACATGCCCGGCGCCGTGCCGCACACCTCCACGCTGGCGCTCACAAACTCCACATTCCCTTATGTCTTGCGCATCGCCAACCAGGGCGCATGCGAGGCGATCCGCCAGGATGCGGGCCTCGCCGACGGCCTGAATACCTGGCTTGGCACGCTCACGTATCGCGGCGTGGCCGATAGCCAGCACCGGGCCTGGACCGGTGCTGCCAGCTTGCTTGGCTGAGGGGTTTCGTGCTTCGATCCTTTTGTGCTTCGATCCCTTAACTAGCCTGCCCACACACGTGTGCAGATTTGTCTTGACACGTATATTTCATATTTGTTAGCTTCCTCCCGCGGAAAAGACCAAGAGAAATCCACCGCCAAATGCAGCTTTTTCGATACTGGTCGTGTGTGCAAATAAGGCCGGATGAACAGAGCTTGGATTTGCGGTGGATTTTTGTCTTTAGCCGATTTTTCACGGCGCATTCTTCGCAACTTAACGGATGTGACCAAGGATGGGAGTGATATCGTTGCGTACCATCGTCTCGGCATCTTCGACAACCTCGAGTTTTTTATCGACTACACCCGCCGAAGCAGATGACTGCAGGCTGAAAGCTGCGGTACCATTCTTGTCTTTACGGCGGGGTTCGGTGCCTCGCTCTCAAGTGAGGGAGATGGTTTCTATTCACGGCATCTTCTGAATCCTATAGCCCTGATCAACAGGGAAGACACTTAACCGTTGTTGAAAACAAGAAACATTGGGAGGCAATATGCAATCGAGAATTCGATCTGTAGGGCACCAGGCAGGTAAGCGTGGGTTCGCTTGGATCGTTCTGGCCATGGCGCTTCTGTTGATGCTTTCTTCACGCACGGCTTTTGCTCAATACGACCTTGGCGGCCTGGTCGGGACCATTCACGACTCCAGCGGCGCCGCGGTTCCGAACGTGACCGTTACCGTCACCAACGACGCCACCGGCATCGCCACGGTGGTCAAGACGGACCAGTCCGGCGACTATGAGGTTCCGTCGCTGCGCGTCGGTGTTTACACCATCTCCGCCAGCGCCTCCGGCTTCGCGATCGCTGAAGCCAAGTCGATTACCATATCCGTCGGCGCGCGCGTGCGCATCGATCTGGTCTTGAAGGTGGGCACGGCCCAGGCCACCACAGTCGAGGTCAGCGATGTCGCTTTGCAGCTGCAAACCGAGTCCAGCCAGCGCGACCAGACCATCACCAACTATCAGACCGAGTCTCTGCCGCTGGTGAGCCGCACTTACTCCGATCTTGTGAATTACGTCGTGGGCGCTCACCAGGCACCTGCCGACGCCACCGTCACCTCGGTCACCTCCTTCACACGCGCCGGCTCCTTCAACGTGAACGGCCAGCGCAGCATGTTCAACGACTACATGATCGACGGCATGGACAACAACTCCTACGGCGAGAGCAACCAGGGCTTCGACAACCAGATTATTCAACCCCCGCCCGACTCGGTCGCGAACTTTGAAGTGATCACCAACAACGAGAGCGCCGAGTACGGCCGCTCCTCCGGCGCCACCGTCAACGTGGCAAGCAAGAGCGGTACCAACGAGTTCCACACCACGCTCTATGAGTTCATCCGCAACACCGATCTGAACGCGTTCGGCTACATCAAGCCCCTCACTTACAATGCAGCCGGCAATCCGTACCCGTTCTTCAAGCCGGTCTTCGATCGCAATCAGTTTGGCGCAAACTTCGGCGGACCCATCATCAAGGACCGGTTCTTCTGGTTCCTCGATTACGAAGGCCTCCGGCAAACGCTCACGCCGACGGTCGTGGATACCGTTCCCACCCTCGACGAACTCAGCGGCGTGCTGGCGGTTCCCGTGCAGGACCCGTGGAGTCCAACGACCTCAGTAAGCGGTGGAAGCGCGGCTACACAACAGCAATACGTTCCCGCGTTGGCTGCCGTCACAGGTATCAATACCTCGGGCATGACGCCGTGGACGACACAAGCCCTCGCCGACCTCGATCCGACGGCCGTGACCATCGCCAAGCTGTATATGCAGGCGCTGCCGGCCAAATGCCAGGTGACCAGCGCCGGAACGTCATCCGGCGTGGCCACGAACAACTGCCCTTTGAACGCGCCGTTTACCGACCACGCCGACAAGGGCGACCTGCGCTTTGACTTTCAGCAGAATGCGAACACCTCGTGGTTCCTCAAGGTCAGCGATCGCAAGGAGGTCGGCAAGAACTACAACCTCCTGCCCGAGCCGATCGATATGCAGACCAACGGCCACATTCTCATCCACGACGAACAGATTGCGGCCGGCTACAACCACGCGTTCAGCGCCAACAAGTTCCTGGATGCCCGCCTGGCGCTCTCAGAAACCCGGGCCGGCAAGTGGACCTTCGCGATCGGCAGTACTGCGTTTCCGGCGGGCACCATCCCTGGCCTGCCGACCATTGCAGGCGTCTCCGGCGGCCTGCCTTCGATTGCCATCTCCGGCGGCTTTACTTCCTTCGGCCGTCAAAGCACGAATCCGCAATGGCAGAATCCCTCCCTGGTCGATCCCAAGGTCAACTTCTCCTGGGTCAAGGGCAAACACTCGCTCAAATTCGGCTATGAATGGGAGAAGGTCTTCCAGGAGATTCAGGACTCGAACCCGCTCTACGGGTCATTCACCTACGGCGGCGGCGACAGCGTCTGCACCTCGGCGTCTGGTTGCTCAGGCACAGCCAAGGTCGGTGACACTTACTTTGCCGACTTCCTCTTCGGAGCCAGCAGCGCTTACTCGTTGGCTACCTACTTCATCACCCACGTCTACCAGACCATGGACAGCGCATATGCTCAGGATGACTGGAAAGTCAGCTCGAAGCTGACCCTGAACGTCGGCCTGCGCTGGGAGTACGGTTCGCCCTGGACAGAGCGGAACAATTACATCTCGAACTTCAACCCCGCAACCGGAGGCATGCTGACGCTGACTCCCGGTTTCACTGCCACCACCGCGGGAGGTTACAACAACAACGGAATGTGCGGTTCGGTTGCCTGTATTGCTCCCTACAGCGGCAGCGGCGTGTACGGCAAAACGCTGGTCCATCCCGATTTGACCGATTGGGCGCCGCGATTTGGATTTGCTGCTGCGATCACGCCGAGCATCGTAGTCCGCGGCGGCTTCGGCACGGCCTTTGTGCACTATTGGCGCGCCGGCTCGGGCAACAATATCGCCATCAACGCGCCCTTCGCCCTTTATAGCGTGGTCAGCAACCCGGCTGTCGGAACCACAAACGGTTTCGTGCGGCTGTCGCAGGGCTTCCCGACGGGGCTGGCCACTACTTTCAGCCCCGGCACCGATGATATCGACTCCATCCCGCCCAACACCAAGGACGGCTACGCCGAGAGCTGGTTCCTCGATGTCCAGAAGAGCCTGGGCAAAAACACCAAGATTGACTTCGCCTACGTGGCCAACCACGGCGTCCATTTGCAGGGCTTCATCAACGCCAACCAGAAGAACCCGGCCCTGCCGCTGACCACCACGGGACAGTTTTCGGGAATCGCGGCAAATCAGTTTCAGCGTCCGTATATGGGCTGGGGCGGTTACCTGCTCAACAATTCCACCACCTATCCAACCTTCAGCAACGGCGACATTACACAGGCTTTGAGCGAGTTCCACTCCAGTTACAACGCGCTCCAGGCCCGTTACCAGCAGCAGTATGCGGGCGGGCTTACCCTATTGAACTCCTTCACCTGGTCGCACGATCTGGATAACGCATCATCCACCCTCGAAGCCAACACCCCGTGCCCGCAGAACGGCGATAACATTGAGGCCGACTACGGGCAGTCGGACTACAACCTGCCCATCACCAACGTCACCACGCTGGTCTACGAATTGCCGTTCGGCCAGGGACGGCGATTCCTGAACGGCGCCAACCCCGTGACCAATGCCATCCTGGGTGGCTGGCAGATCAGCGCCGTGAACACCATGGATGCCGGAACGCCGTTCAACCTTACCTATTCGCCGGCTTCGGCCAATGCCGTTTCGCCTCAGTTGACGCAGAACTGGCGCGGCGAGAATCTCTATCGCCCCAACCTGGTTCCCGGAGTTCCCTACCTCGAGCGGGTGCCTGCCCTCACGGGTTTCACGTCGGGCGCTCCCAGCGGCAAGCTCAATGGTTACGTTCAGTACATAAACCCCGCGGCCATCGCATTCCCCTCGACATACACCACGGGCAGCGCACTGACCACGGGCGGCACCATCTCCAGCCCCTTCGGCAACCTGCCCAAGAACTTTGGCCGCACCCCGGCCTACTATGAAACCGATCTGGACTTCAACAAGAAGTTCAATACCCCCATCGAGCGGGTCAAGATCGAGTTCCGTTCGGAGCTCTACAACATCTTGAACCACACCAACCTTTATCTGCCGGGCGGCTCGGGCGGCGGCACCGCTTCCGGCACCGACAACAACCTGCCAAACACCGTGAGTGCCCTCGGCGGTGGCCAGGTCACCGGCACCTTTGAACCGCGCATCGTCCAGTTCGGCTTGAAGGTCACCTACTAACCCGCGCGCAGCCGATGCGCCGGCCGCACCACGGCCGGCGCATTCCTTTTCGGGTTACCGCAGTGCGCATTTGTTGAGCAAAGAATCGCGATCGAAATTTCGCAGTGATAAACTCAAGTCAATGGTGCGTCCGCTTCGTGCTAGACGCGCTGTTCATCTTGAAACCGTGGGCCTCAGCTCCGCGGTTCCACGCCCACTTAGAGACCAGAGTCTGGGCGGAAAAACAGCCATCCAGTTGATTCAGGGCGGTGTGTGCTTGCCTGCCACACCTTCGCTGCGCAGCCACCCGATAGACCGGGCGGTGGAGCGCACCGCGCCTTGGATCGGGTTGCTTTCCGCATCTGGTAACCATGAAAGGAACATACGGGCGTGAGCGAACGCAATCAAATTCTGAAGGAACTTGGCGGCAATTCGCCGCTATGGGACGTATTGGTGATTGGCGGTGGGGCTACAGGCCTCGGCGCCGCCGTAGAAGCTGCGTCGCGCGGCTATCGCACCCTGCTGGTGGAGCGCTCCGACTTCGCCAAGGAAACCTCCAGCCGCAGCACCAAGCTGGTGCACGGCGGCGTGCGCTACCTCGAGCAGATGAACCTCACACTGGTTCTCGATGCTTTGCGCGAGCGCGGCCACATGCTGCGCAACGCGCCCCACCTGGTGCACGATCTCAGCTTTGTCGTGCCTGCTTACAGCTATTTTTCCCTGCCTTACTACGGTATGGGCCTCAAACTCTACGAGCGGCTCTCGGGAAAACTGTCCTTCGGCCGTTCGGAGTTGCTCTCCCGCAAGACTGCGCTCGAAAAACTTCCGGGCGTCAAAAGCGACGGCCTGCGTGGCGGCATTCTCTATCACGACGGCCAGTTTGACGATGCCCGCTACGCCATCACATTGCTGCGCACGCTTGAAGATCTCGGTGGCACGGCCCTCAACTACGTTGCAGCCACAGGCCTCATCGAGCGCGACGGCAAAGTCATCGGCATCCAGGCGCGCGACCAGGAAAGCGGCGAGGTTTTCGAACTGCAGGCCAGGGCGGTCGTGAATGCTACCGGCGTTCACGTCGAGCAAATCATCGACATGGACGGCAAATCCCACAAATCACTGCTCGTCATCAGCCAGGGATCGCATTTTGTCTTGCCTCGTTCCTTCCTTCCCGGCAATACCGCGTTGATGATTCCCAAAACCGCCGACGGGCGCGTCCTCTTTGCCATTCCCTGGCTCGGTGCGCTCATCGTCGGCACCACGGATGTGCCGGTCAATTCTTGCTCGCCTGGGTCCTCATCGCCAGAGCCGCGCGCTCTGCCCGGGGAGAAGGCCTTTCTTCGCGACCATATCGCCAAGTATCTCGGCCACGCGCCGCGCCCGGAAGAGATCCTCAGCGTCTGGTCGGGGCTGCGGCCTCTGGTCCGCAAAGGACATGCCAAAACCTCAAAGCTCTCCCGCGATCACACGATTCTGGTCTCACCTGCCGGCCTAGTCACCGTCACAGGCGGCAAGTGGACCACCTATCGCCGCATGGGCCAGGACACCATCGACCGCGCCGCGCAGGTTGCGGGACTGACAAAGAGCCCCTCGCACACCCTGGAGCTGAAACTGCACGGTTGGACTCCGGAACCGACCACCGCAACTTCCGCGTGGGAGTGCGAGTACGGCTCCGATTTGCCGGCCGTTCAGGCTCTTTCCAGCCAGGATGCAAGCCTCGACGGCCTCTTGCACCCGCGCCTGCCCTTCCGCTGCCGCGAGGTGGTGTGGGCGGCGCGCCATGAGATGGCACGTACGGTCGAAGATGTACTCGCGCGGCGCACGCGCGCGCTCTTTCTCGATGCCCGTGCCGCCATTGAATCTGCGCCCACGGTCGCCAATCTGCTGGTGCGCGAGCTCGGCCGCAGCGACGACTGGAAGTTGAATGAT
>JBEKAS010000012.1:0-31245 GCA_050015795.1 Occallatibacter sp.
CAGGTTGAGGAGGGCATAGTTGAGCACGGCGTTCCAGGCGAAGGTGTAACAGACGCGGCGATAGAGAGGGTTGGGTTTGTCTTCGTCGAAGCGCAGGATGTAGGGGCGATGCTCCGAGCCGGGAATTTGCGCGTTGTAGGCGGCGATGCCGGTTCCGATGAGCACGGCAGCCAGCCACGCCCAGTTAGCCCAGTGAAAACCGCCGGAAAAGAGACTGAAAGTGAGGGGCCCGGGAGCCAGAAAGAAAACCCAGATCCAGATGGGCCAGTGCGCGAGGCGGTAGAGGTTGGTGTTGCGCTCCCGGATTTTGCGCTGTCCGGCGTATTCAATCTTTCCGCTGTATCCCATGGGCGGAGTCTCGCAAAGGGGGCGAGGGCGAGTCAAGAAGGCGGGAAGGCAGGGAGCAAGGGAGCAAGGGAGCGAGAAGGCGAGTCAAGAAGACAGGGAGCAAGGGAGCAAGAGAGCGAGGGAGCGAGGAGACAGATCACTCGCGAGCGAAGGCGACGACCTTGGGGCCGAGTGCGGCGGAGCACTCGATGGGCGCCATGTGTCCGCAACCGGAAAAGACGTCGAGCTGAGATTGCGGGATGAGGCGGTGCATGGTCTCGCCGCGATCGAGCGGCGTGATGCGGTCGAGAGATCCCCACAGGAGGAGCACGGGCATTTTGAGTTGCGGCAGAACATTGTCGATCACATCCTGCGCGGTGAGCATGGCGGCGAGGGCGCGCTGGACGACCCAGCCGTTGATGCGGAAGTTGCGCAGGAGGTCGCGAGCGATAAAGGCGGGAATGGGCTGAGGGTGCGGCGAGAGAAGGGCCTCTAGCTCGTTGAGCTGGGCAATGGTGGAAGGCGTGAAGAGCGCGGTGTCAAACGACGGCTGGACGTCGAGGCCGACGGCGTCAAAGAGCATGAGGCGGCTGATGCGCTCGGGATGCTGCGCGGCGACGAGTACGGCAATCCATCCGCCCATGGACCAGCCGCCGAGCTCGACCTGCTTGAGGCCCAGCGCGTCCATGAAGCCCACGACCACGGCGGCCTCGTCGCGAACCGAATAGGAGAAATCCGCGGGACAATCGCTGCGGCCGTAGCCGATGAGATCGGGAATATAGACGCGGAAACCCGAATTGGCGAGATAGGGCGCAAGGTTGTCCCAATACTCTGCCCTGGCGCCGAGGCCGTGGACGAGAACGACCACAGGACCGTTGGCCGGGCCCTCGGCAAGATAGTGCACGCGATGGCCTGCAACCTGGACGGAACGACTCTCAATGCCGGAGAGGTCTTCGTGCAAATACGTCCATGCGTTGAGGTAGCTGACGGGGCGGAGGTAGAATCCGATGCCCGCGAGCAGCGCGAGTGCAAGAAGGGACCAGAGGGTTCGCTTGATCCATTGCAACGGTCGAGATGTGGTCATGGACTAGCTTCTTTCTGCAGAGCCTGCGACATTTGCCATGCTCTTTCGATGACGTGCACAGTGATGGGATCGAGGACGAGAGCGCTATGGCTGTTCCATTCCGCGCGCTCCACCCAGCGGACTGCGTCGGCGTCGGAGGCCGCGCGTAACTCGCCGCCGGTAACGCGGCAGAGGTAGTCGGCGATGACGTAGTGGTAGCGGACGCGGCCGGCCTCGCGCGCAGATTCGGGATGGATGCGCTCGTGATGGATGCGATCAACGAGCTCGACCAGTTCCAACGGTTCGACGAGGAGGCCGGTTTCTTCGCGCACCTCGCGCACCACGCCTTTAACGAGGGTTTCACCGACCTCAAGCATGCCGCCGGGGAGCGTCCAATGGCCTTTGAGGGGCTCGCTTCCGCGACGCACGAGGAGCACGCGGCCCTCGTGGACTACGACCGCGCCGACGCCGACGAGAGGAGATTGAGGAAACTCGCGTTGCATTTTCTCCATGCCAAAGTCTCTCAGGAGGCTAAAGCCACGTTGATTTTGTTGCAAGCTTCAACTTCGCTTGCTGTGCGGGTCTGGAGACCGGCACTACAGCCGGTCTCCCACCCCGAGAAACAAAGACCGTTTCTTGGGGTCCCCGGTCTGGAGACCGGCGCTACGGTCCGCACGAGAATCGTACGTCCCCCGCTATCATCAAATACAGACGCAGAGGAACGAAAGATGGCGGAATTCACATTGCGAATCGACGGTATGCACTGCGGCTCCTGTGTGCGCCGCGTGAGCCAGGCGCTGGCTGCGACACCGGGCGTGGTGGTGAACGAGGTTCGCGTGGGATCGGCCCGGCTGACTGCAGCCGAGGGACCCGCGCCGGTGGATCTCGCCATTTCCGCGCTGGCCAAGGCCGGCTACACCGCGCATCTGGAATCATAACGCGGAGATTTGGAGCCACCAGTGGCCTCGGGCACCACAGAATCGCTGACACTGCCCGTTCTGGGCATGACCTGCGCCTCGTGCCAGCACCACGTGGAGGAGGCTCTGCGCGCGACGGCGGGCGTGGAATCGGCGCGCGTGGATTTAATGGCGCATCGCGCCAGCGTGGTGTTCAATCCAGCGATGGCTGCGCCCGAACAACTGGTGGAGGCGATTCGCGGAGCGGGCTACGATGCGGTGCTGCCGCGCGAGGGCGAGACGGGCGCGCGTGTTGAGGACGCGGCTTCGGGCGCGATGGGGGGCGCGGCAACAAAGGCGTGGGTGACGCTGGGCGCGGGCGCGGCAGCGATGCTGCTGGCCATGCCTTTGGAAACGGAGATGAGCGCGCGAGATTCCTTCCTGGTTCGCGTACTTCCGTGGCTCTACGCAATGCCGGCCTCGGCGCTGCGCTGGTTCCTGCTCGTGCTGACGGCGGCTGTGGTTGCGTGGGCCGGGCGGGGGATCTACGGAAGCGCGTGGCGCGCATTGCGGCACGGCGCCACCAACATGAACACGCTGGTGAGCCTGGGGACGGGCGTGGCGTTTGCCTATTCGGCGTATGCGACGGCTTGGCCGGCGCCAGGGCGGGCAGTGTACTTCGACGCGGTGCTGCTGATTGTGGGCTTCTTGCTGCTGGGCAAGGCGCTGGAGGCGCGGGCGAAGCGGCGAGCGCTGGCAGCGCTGGACTCGCTTTCGCGATTGCGGCCCGCGACGGCGCGGCGGCTGGTGGACGGCGTGCAAACGGTGGTGCCGCTCGAAGAGGTGCAGCCCGGTGACAGCGTCGTGGTGCTGCCCGGCGAGCGCTTTCCCGTGGACGCGACGATCCAGGAGGGGAGCACCTCGGTGGATGAGTCGATGCTGACCGGGGAAGCGATGCCGCTGGAGCGCGAAACGGGCGGACGCGTGCTGGCGGGATCGCTGAACTACGACGGTGCGGTGGTGTGCCGGGCGGAGTCGCTGGGCGAAGAGACGATGCTGGCACAGATTGCACGGATGGTAGACCAGGCGCAGAGCTCGCGCGCGCCCATGGAGCGGCTGGCCGATGCGGCGAGCGCGATTTTTGTGCCTGTGGTGCTGGGACTGGCGGCGGTGACGTTTGTGACGTGGCTGCTGGCCGCGCATTCCCTGCCGCAAGCGCTTGCCAATACGGTGGCCGTGCTGGTGATTGCGTGCCCCTGCGCGATGGGACTGGCGGTGCCGGCGGCGTTGACCGTGGCCGTGGGCCGGGGCGCGCAACTGGGAGTGCTCTTCAAAGGCGGCGAAGCTCTGGAACGGCTGGCGCATGTGGTCGCGATCGTTCTCGACAAGACGGGGACGCTGACGGTGGGAAGGCCGGTGCTGGAGAAGATACAGGGATTAGGGATCAGGGAACAGGGAACAGAAAAGCAGGGACCAGGGACTAGGGATCCCTCGACTTCGCTCGGGACAGGCTCCGGGACTGGGGGCAGCAAAAATGCGGGTCCTTCGACTGCGCAGGCCGCATTCGCGGCCCGCTTCGCTCAGGATGACATTCGGTCTTTGAACGCTCAGGATGACAAGGCAACAAGGAAGCGCGATCTGCTGCGCATTGCGGCGGCGGCGGAGGAGCGGTCGAACCATCCCCTGGCGCATGCGATCGTAGATTTTTCTTCTGGTCTCGGACTGACATGGGAGGCGGCACAAGACGTGCAGATTTTCCCGGGGCGGGGAGTTTCGGCGCGCGTGGAGGGGCACGAGTGTCTGCTGGGCAACGAGGCGCTCTTCAGCGAATTCCTGATCAAGCTGCCGGAGGACGCGGCTGCGCCGAAGCCGGGCGTGACGCGGTTGTGGATGGCGGTGGATGGCGCGGCGGCCGCGTACTTCGACGCGCGCGATGCGCTGCGGCCCGATGCGGCTGCGGCCGTGGCCGCCTTGCGAGGCGCGGGGTTGCGTGTGCTGATGCTGACTGGCGACTCGGCCGCTGCGGCGGCGCCGATTGCGCAACAGGCGGGAATCACCGAAGTGGAAGCGGGCCTGGATCCGGCGGGAAAGCTGGCACGCATTCGAGAGTTGCAGAAGTCCGGCCTGCGCGTGGCCATGGTGGGCGACGGAATCAATGACGCGGCGGCGCTGGCCACGGCCGACGCCGGCATCGCCATGGGCAGCGGGACGGATCTGGCGCAGGAGGCGGGCGATGTACTGCTGCTGAGGGCGCAGCCGATGGCGATTCCGGCGGCGCTTGAGCTGGCGCGGCAAACCGTGCGCGTGATGCGCCAGAATCTGGGCTGGGCCGTGGGCTACAACCTGCTCGGGATTCCGCTGGCAGCGGGAGCGCTATACCCGGCGTTTCACATTCTGCTGACGCCGTGGCTGGCCGCGGCGGCAATGGCGTTGAGCTCGGTGTGCGTGCTGGGGAACAGCTTGCGCCTACGGGGATGGCAGCCGGGAGCTCGGTAGTAGGCCAGTTTGCAGAAGATCGTCCCGCAGGGGCCAAAGCCCCCCGATCTTATTTGGACATTTTCGGCACGGCTGAAGTCGTGCCCTTTCACAACGCGCTCAAATTTTTGCGGCACCCTTCGGCTACGCTCAGGGCAGGCTAGAAGTCGTGCCCTTTCACAACGATTTCAAACCTCCCCACTGCGCTTCCCGATCGATCGAGCTTCGGCACGCTAAACTAGACGCAGGCTCTGATTGTGCGCATCCTCACCCGCTACATTCTCGGCGAGATTCTCTCCCTCACGCTCATCGGCTGCGCGCTTTTCACGTTCATTCTATTCATGCCGCAACTGCCACACATTCTTGAGGTGGTGGTGCGCAGTAGTTCTACGTGGGTGGACGTGGCGGAGGTTTTTCTCTTCACACTGCCCAACCTGTTCAAATTCACGATTCCCATGGCGGTGCTGTGGGGCGTGCTGCTGGGCCTGAGCCGGCTGGCGGCCGACAGCGAAATCATTGCCATGCGCGCCTCGGGGCTGGGCATCGGCTACTTTGTGCGTGTGGCATCGATCGTGGCGGTGACGGGCACGTTGCTGGGATTGGGAAACTCGCTCTACCTGGCGCCGCGGGCCAACCAGGCGATTATCGAGATGGAGCAGGCGCTGGAGACTTCGCAGGCGTCGTACGAGATCGAGCCGCGCGTCTTCTACGAGAATTTCAAAGACTTCGTTCTCTACGTGCAGGATGTGCGCGCGGGTGCGGGCGCGGCCAACTGGCGCCAGGTTTTCATGGCCGAGGTCAGCGATCCAGTGAATCCGGTGATCACGACAGCGGCATCGGCCACCGTGGTGAACGACAACTCGCAGGAGCTGATCATGCGCCTGCGCGACGGCTTGCGCGACGAGACCGTGGCCGACGAGCCGGGGCAATCGAACATCTCGACATTTACGACCACGGATATGCCGCTGGCGCTGAATCCGCAGAGCGACGTGCACCTGGGGCGGATGGATACGGCGCTCTACGCGATGCCGCTGGGCGTGTTGTTCGAGCGCATCCACGAGCTGAGCGGAAAGCCCGAGGCCAAGCGCTACCTGATCGAGATGCACAACCGCTTCGCGCTTCCGGTGGCGTGCGTGGTGCTGATGCTGCTGGGCGTACCGCTGGGCGTGAATTCGCGGCGCGGCGGCAAGAGCGCCGGCTTCGTTTTCACCATTCTTCTGGTGTTCGTGTACTACTTCCTCTCGTCGACCGGTATTCAGCTGGGGCACCAGAGCCGACTGCCGGCGTTCATCGCCGTGTGGGCCGCGAATTTTATTTTTGCCGCGGCCGGAGTTTTTCTACTGTGGCAGATGGCGACCGGCGGGCGGATTCTGAGCGCCGTGGCGGCGTGGGCTTCGCGACTGCCGCGATTCAAGGATCCGGCCAAGACGAACGGGTTCCAGCTCGCTGGGTTTCTCGATAAGTTCCAGCCGCGCGCGCAAAGAGCCGGGCCGCGCAGCGTTTTTCCGCGCATCGTTTTCCCGCGTATCCTGGACGAGTACATCCTGCGCGAATTCGTCGCCATGTTCGCTCTGGTGCTGGCCGGGTTTGTGCTGCTGATGATCGTCTTCACCTTCTTCGATCTGGTGGGCGACATCCTGCGCAATCACATTGCGCTTTCCATTGTGGGCGAGTACCTGCTGAACCTGACGCCGAGCATGCTTTACCTCATTACGCCACTGGCGGTGCTGATTGCAGCGCTGGTCACGTTCGGCGTGATGAACCGCAACAGTGAAATCATCGCCATCAAGGCCACGGGAATCAGCCTATACCGGCTGATTATTCCCATCGTGACCATGGCCGTGGTGCTGGCGGCGGCCTTGTTCTTTTTCGATCAGTACTATCTGCCGCAGGCCAATCGCAAGCAGGAGGCGCTGCGCAACGAGATCAAGGGCCGGCCAACGCAAACCTACCTGCACCCCGAGCAGAAATGGATGTTCGGCCAGAAGCCGCTGCCCGGCGAGCCGGGACGCATTTACTACTACGAGTTCTTCGATCCGGACCGCATCGAGTTTGCCAATCTCTCCGTGTTCGAGTTCGACACCACGACGTTTCAGCTGACGCGGCGCATCTTTGCCAAGCGCGTGGTGTGGAATGCCGATGCGGGCGGATGGACCTTCGAGAACGGCTGGGTGCGCGACGTCGAGGGCGCGAATGTGAAGGATTACCGCACTTTCCTGGAAACATCTTTTCCTTCGATCCACGCCACGCCGGACTACTTCAAGAAAGAAGCCGTGCCATCGGATGAGATGAACTTCGGCCAACTCGACCGTTACATCCGCGATTTGCAGCAGAGCGGATTCGACACCAAGCGATTGAGCGTCGCGCTGTGGCATAAGCTCTCGTATCCGCTGATCACGGTGGTGATGGCGGTGCTTGCCATTCCATTTGCGCTTTCCATGGGCCGGCGCGGCTCGATCACCGGCGTGGCCGTGGCCATTGCCGTGGCGCTTGCGTATATGGTGATCGACAACCTGTTCGGCGCCATGGGCAACGTGAATTACCTGCCGGCCGCGATGGCCGCGTGGTCGGCGGACGTGCTGTTCGGACTGGTGGGCGGATATTTGCTGCTGAGGACGCCGACGTAGAAAAACAGGGACTAAGGGACTCGGGACTAAGGGACTAGAAGACCGTGAACCGTGGACCGTGAACGGTGAACAGCGCAAGGCTCATGCTGGAATCTGAAACCTGAAACTGAAACCTGACACCTCGGTTTTGGCTCGAATCGAGCGAATCGTACAATAGAACTATGTTTGGCGACCTCGCCCCGCTTTACTCCTACATGCGCCGCTACCGCTGGGGATACGTGCGGGGAACTTTGGCCTGCGTGTGCACGAACATTGTCGCCGTGCAGTTCCCGCGCGTTCTGGGGATGGCGATCAACAGGATCGAGAAAGGGACCACGCGAGAACTGATCCTGGTGTTTGCGCTGATTCTCGTTGCCATCAGCCTGGTAAAGGGAGTGTTTCTTTACGCGCAGCGATGGGTTCTGATCGGGATCTCGCGCGAGATCGAATTCGACCTGCGCAACGACCTGTTCAAGAAGCTGGAGAAGCAGGACACGGGCTTCTACGAGCGCTACCGCACCGGCGACATCATGGCGCGCATGACCAACGACCTGAACGCGGTGCGCATGCTGCTAGGGCCAGCGCTGATGTACAGCGCCAATACCATCTTCCTCAGCGTCTTCGCGCTGTTCTTCATGCTGCGCATCAGTCCCTACCTGACGCTGGTGGCGCTGGCGCCGATGCCGCTGGCCAGCATTCTCGTTCAGTACCTGGGGCGCAGAATTCACGAGCGCTTCGAGCGCATCCAGGCCAGCTTCTCCGACATCTCCGCGCAGGCGCAGGAAAACTACTCCGGCGTACGGCTGATCCGGGCCTTTGCGCGCGAGGAGTCGCAGATCGGACTCTTCGAACGGCTTAATCGTCAATATATTGGCCGCGCCTTGCGGCTGGTGCAGTTGATGGGCATGTTGTGGCCGACGCTCGAGTTCATTCTAGGAATCTCCATGGTCATCACGCTGCTGGCCGGCGGACACCTGGTTCTGGCAGGCCGCATCAACGTGGGCCAGTTCGTGGCTTTCAGCACCTACATGATCATGCTGATCTGGCCGATCATAGCCGTGGGATGGGTGATTAATATCTTCCAGCGCGGCACGGCGTCGGTAAAGCGCATCGACGAAATTCTCAAGTCTGAGCCGGCCATCCGCTCCGCGGTCTCAGGTTTTGGAGGAGATCCAGTTCTTAAGGGAGAAATCGAATTCCGGCATCTCAACTTCAGTTATGGCGACGGCCCTGACGCGACGCCGGTGCTACGCAACATCTCGCTGCACATTCCGGCGGGATCGAGCCTGGCGATCGTGGGGCCGACAGGATGCGGCAAGTCCACGCTCGCCAACCTGATTCCGCGGCTCTATGAAGCGCCGGAGGGGGCGCTGCTCATCGACGGGCGGCCGGTGCGCGAATATCCGCTGGCGGTTTTGCGGCGCAACATCGGCATGGTGCCGCAGGAGACGTTCCTCTTCAGCGAGACGATTCGCGAGAACCTGGCCTTTGGCGCGCCGCATGCCGACGCCGAGGATCTGCTGGAGGCGGCGGAAGCTGCGCATATTCGCCTCGAATTCGAGGAGTTTCCGCAGGGCTTTGAAACCATGGTGGGCGAGCGCGGCGCGACGCTCTCGGGCGGGCAGAAACAGCGCGCCGCGATTGCGAGGGCGTTGCTACGGCGGCCGGCGATTCTCATCCTTGACGACGCGCTGGCCAGCGTGGACACGTACACCGAAGAGCGCATTCTCGGCGGCCTGCGCAACTACACGGCGAACACAACTACGATCCTCATCTCGCATCGCGTGTCGACAGTGCGCAACGCCGACCGTATCGCCGTGCTCGACAAGGGAAGAATTGTGGAGCTGGGAGGCCACGAGGAGCTGCTGGCTCTCGACGGGTACTACGCGAGCCTCTACCAGAAGCAGCAGCTCGAAGAAGAGCTGACGGTGGCGGGGTAGGGCACGCCGGAGGATCAGCGAATACGCCGAGTGGCGGAGGTTACGCGGTCCAGTTGGAGCCGGAGGCCGTCTCGGCCGGTTCGGCTGCAGAGCGCGACGGCATCATGAACACAGGCGCCGAATCGAAGTTGGCGCTGGGATCGCGGGCGACTTCGCGCCAGGCATCGCGCACGTTGCGAACGCAATCGATAGCATGCTGGAACTTGGGTCTAGAGGCCGACTGCGAGGCCTGCAGAATCTGCGCGAAGATAGCGGCGTAGAACTCACTGAGCGCCTGCGCCGGACGCCCGCCGACATCCATGCGCAGCCGCGCCTGGAGATGAATGATGATGTCGAGGGCGCGCTTGACCGCGGCACGGCGGCCATCCGCGTCGCCGCGCTCCGCCGCCGTGATGGCGGAATACAGGAAGCGGATGATGCCGTCATAGAGCGCCACTACGAGGTCGACAGCTGCTGCGCCTTCCAGCGCGTGTTCCCGGTAACTTGCCATCTGAACCTAACTCCTTCCACTGCTGCTGTTGCGTGCCTGGTTCTTGCGTCGTTCCTCAAAACCGCGCCAGGAGCACTTCGTCGAAACTTCTCCGGCTTGCGATCATCCGCGCGAGCCGGAAAGCGACTTGCGTTAATCGTTCAAGCCCTGGTTGTAGCCTGTGATCGCCGAATACAGCTCGTTGATGCCCTGCAGCTCCGTCGGCAGCTGCTGCAGAACTTCATTGGCCTGGTTGAGCTCCGTGGTAAGGCTGGACTGCTGCGCGGAGATATAGCTCTGTTCCTTGGTTATATTCGCATTGAGCGTTGATTCGATGGTGCTGTTGGCGTTTGCCGCCAGGGAGAGCATGCCGCTGGACGAACTGGAGCCGGCATTGTTGAGCATGGTCGAGAAGTTCTGGCCCCAGCCGCAGGCGTTTTGGAAAAAGCCCGCCACGCTTGAGTAATCGGTGTTGAGTACGGAATCGAGCGCGTTGGCGTCGAAGGTGAGCGAGCCGTCGTTATTCACGCTGATGCCGAGCATAGTCAGGTTGTTGATGTCGGACGAATTGGTGTACCCGAGCGTGGAGGTCGTAGCGTTCGTAGGGTCGTAGAGATTCGAGGTGACGGTAAGCGCGCCTTTGAAGCCGACGGTGTTCGAGGCGAGTTGGAGGCTTTCCGAGCCGTTGCTGTTGTTGACGGGAGAGGCGGTGAAGCCGAAGGAGTTGCCGGGATCGTTGATGTAGGCTTCGAGATCGCCAAGGGTGGCGCCGCCCTCGGCCGAGGCCACGGTGCTCATATCGATGGTCTGCGCCGTGCCGCTGCCGACCTGAACGGTCACGGACCCGGTGAGCGTGTCGTTCGTGCCGGCTTCGCCCAGGATCCCGCTATCAGAGGTCATGGGGGTGTAGCCGGAGTCGGTATAGGTAATGGCGGTAGGCGTAGTGGCCTCGATCGCAGAAGTCACCGCGATCGCCCCGCTCGATCCGGCGGTTTGCGAGGTCAGTGTCAAGGTAGACATGCCGCTGCTGGTCGCGATGCCGGCAGTGACGCCGAGACCCGGGATTTCGACCTCGGAGGTTGCTGTCAACGCCCCGTTGCTCGATGTCAGCGTCATCGTCGATGTGCCGTTACCGTTATCCGCGATGGCGGCCGTAATACCGAGGCCGCTGAGCGTGGAGTTGCCATCGATGAAGCTCTCCAGGCTGGAAATCGTATTCTGCGATGTGCCTGTGGCCAGATCACCCGCAGGAGCGTCGCTCGAGGGGCCCAGATAGATTGTCTCCGCCGTGCCGTCGCCTGCCTGGACCGTAAGGGTGCCGGAGAGATACGCGCTATTAGTTGCAGTCATCGTGCCGCTGTCGCCACCCGGTGCGGCAGAGTAGCTTACAGGCGTGCTTGTGTTCGCCGAGTTGATCGCATTGACCAGTCCCGAAAGCGTGTTATAACCGCTTGCCGAACCGGTATATATGGTGTCGCTGGCCGGGCCGTCGCCTGGTACCGCGCCAATCTGGATGGTCTCCGCGTTGCCGTTTCCGGCCTGGATCGTCATCGACCCGGAGAGCGTTACGCCGGCGACCGCCGAAACCGCGTCGAGGGAGCCGTTGGGATTCACGGAGTTGATGCCGGTGAGCAGATCCTGCTGCAGAATACTGAGAGTGGGCGAGCCGAAGAGCGGCTCGGGCGTGCCGGAGCTGGTGTTGCTTTCCTGCGTGTTGACGGCGCTGACCAGCGAGTTGTAGTCGGAGACAAATTGGTTGACCGCGCTCTCGACGCTGGAGTTGTCGTTGCCGATAATGACCTGCACTTGTTCGAGGCTGCCGCCGGTCTCCTGGGAGCTGGGCGCAAGCAACTGGAAAGTGACGCCGGGGATGAGATTGCTGACCGTGTTCGAGGCGCTGGTGAGATTGATGCCGTCCACAGTCAGGCTGGCGTTCGAGCCGGTGACTGTGGAGGCATAGGCCAGGGCGGTACTGCCGTCGACCAGGCTGGAACTGACGGCGAGCGTTCCGGCGCTGCCCGAGGTGCCTGAAGTGAGCTGCAGGCTCGCCGTGCCGTCGCTGTTGTTGACGATCGAGGCGTCGAATCCCAAAGACGTAGAGTTTGTATGGATGTACTGCTGGAGAGCGGTCAGGGTGTTGCCGCCGACCTCGCTCATGGGGATGGATTGCATGCTGCCGTTTACGGTGACGTTGAGCGTCCCGGTCAACGGCTCGCTTGAGCTGGCGACGGCCGCGAGGAGCGCGGTCGAGGTGGTGCTGCCGCTGCCTGTTCCGGTGCCTGCCGTGACCGTGGCGCCGAGGGTGTTGCTGGCCGCGGCGCTGAGCGAATTGTTGGTGACGGCGATGTTGCCGTTGGCGCCCGAAGTGCCGGAGACAAGGCTCAGGCGCGAGCCGGTCGCGTCGGTGAGCACGCTGGCGGTGATGCCTACGCCCGAGGAGTTGATGGCCGAAGCCAGGCCCGTGAGAGTGTTGTCGCTGGAGCTGAGGGTGATGGTGTGTGCCGTGCCGCTGCCCACCTTGAGCGTGACCGAGCCCGAAAGCGTATCGGAGCTTTTGGCGATTTCGGCCAGATAGCCGCTTGACGTCTGGGCCAGACTGTTGACGACGACGGTGTGCGTGCCGGCTGTGGCCGAGGAGGTGGCTGCGGTGAGCTCGAGCACGTTGGTGTCGGAGCTCGAACCCTCCTTCTGCGCCAGAATCCCCTGAAGGTCCGTCAACTGGCTGATGTCTGTCGAGACATTGGAGAGCAGGCTTCCCAGGCTGGAGATCGCCGTGTCCTGGCTCTCGAGGGAAGTCAGCTGAGTTTGCCAGGGGGTCTCGACCTTCTGGAGGTTGCCGACGATTTCAGCCACGGTCGAGCTCACGTTGAAGCCTGCGCCGCTGGTCGGCGACCCGAAATCCAGTCCGACAGTACCCATGGAACCCTCCGGCAGGTCTGATGCAGCCTGCGAGCCAACCGCGGCGCATGGCGGATGAGAGAAATCTCATCTGAATTTGCGCCCCATCACAAGGCGGTTGCTTAAGCAAAGAGGGGCATCCACAGGACGCCCCTCTCGGTTTGGCGGGTCCGCCAGTGGCGGACGCGCTGGTCCACCTGACCCCGGCGGCACGAAACCCGCCGCCGGGAGCTTCGGTGGTTGCGTCCGGCGGCGCCTGCTCGATGCATTACGCGCCGCCGGAGGTTAGGGTTACTCCGCCCCAGCGACCCAAAATCGGTCGTCGGGGACCCCGGTTATTGCAACAGCTTGAGCACGTCCTGCTGCTGCGAGTTGGCCTGCGCCAGGGCTGCGATGCCGGTCTGGCTCAGGATTTCGTACTTGGACATGTTGGAGGTCGCCGAGGCATAGTCGGTGGCCTGCACCGCGTTCTGCGCCGACTGCACGTTTTCCGCCTGTGTGCTGAGCACGGAGCTGACCGCGTTCAGAGTGTTGATTTGAGCGCCGATGTAGCCGTCCTGCGCTGCCACGGCGGTGATCGCCTTGTTAAGGTCGGTCAATGCCGTCTCCGCATCTCCCTGGTTGGAGAGATCGGTTGCGGCGAGCGACTGGCCGGCCGCGTCCGAATAGCTGATCGTCGCCACGCCGGACGAGCCGTTCGAGTTGGACACGATACCCGTATTCAGCGTGCCGCCATTGCCGACACTGCCGGTAGCGTTGGATACGGAAGTATCCTTCAAGACGCCCGAGATACCGGTCTTGTAGTAGCCCGAACTGACCGTGCTGTGATTGTCGGAGCTCGTGGTTATAGCGTGGGCTTCAGCAGCAGACTCCTGGAACTGCACGTTTGTACCCAACGAAGCAGCGCTCGTCGAGGTAAAGGTGATGGTATCCGTGTTTGCGGTGGCATTCCCGGCTTCTGTTGCGGTAACCCCCCAACCCATTTTGTTGATGCCTGCGGCAACATCCGCCATGGTAATTCCATCCGTTGCATTCACGGTATAGACGTTTGCGCCATTGTTGAGAAGGATTTTGTCGCCGGCGACCAACGAGCCAGCGGCGGTGCCAGCCTGTGTAATTGTGCCAATCTGGTTCTGATTGGCTACCGCAGTGGTCGACTGGATCTTATTCTGCGTCGCCGTCGACGAAGTACCCGCGAAAGTAAATGCGTCGGAGGCGTTCGCGGAAGTTACCGTCATCACGGTGTTCGCCGTATTCATGGTGGCTGTCACACCGTAGTTGTTGTTGTTGATGGTGGCAGCCAGATCGGCAAGGGTATCGGTCTTGTTGGTGCCAGTTGAGACACCAAGAGTGATCGCCGCGTTCGATCCGATCGTCAACGATCCGCCATTGAACACATCGGCCGAAGTGGCGGCCGTCAGAGTGCCGATCGTGGCTTTAAACGCTCCCGTGGTGCTCGGCGTGCCCGTCAATGCAGTGGCATTGGCTGTGTCTGCGACGGTCAAATTCGAAGACATCGCATCGTTGAGCGCCCCAGATGGGGTGTAGGCATTTACTGCAAGGACAGTCAACGTTGTGCCGTTATTGCTGACCACCGCCTGCAAGTTGCTGCCGGCAGTCTGATTGTTGTTGATAAAGTTCGCCAGATTGGCAAGGGTATCGGTCTGACCGGCAACACCCAGATTGATCGCTCCAGCTCCCGTCGTGGTGCCATCCGTCATGCTGGCTGTAAACGCAAGGGTAGCAGCACCAGTAAAGGCTTGATCAAGAAGGAGGGTTCCGCCGCCTAGTATCTGATTGGCTGCATTCGTTGAAATGGTTGCCATGACCGTACCCGCGGCGTGGGCAGCAGCAGTCTGGCCGGCGAAGACCGGTTGAGTGATTGTTGTCGATGCCGTGGATGCATCCGTCAGGCTGGTGCCAGCCACTGCGGTGCCAGCGGCGGCAGACGTAAAGGTCAGCACGGTTCCCGCTGCGGCGCCGTTCACCACAGAGGTGTTCGTGGAGGCGGTAATGCCATAGCCGGCCGCATTGATCGTCGCGGCCAGGTTGGCAAGCGTATCGGTGGAGTTGGCGGTGCCCAGAGTGACGGTGTGCGTCGCACCAGCCGAGTCCGTAATGGAGAGGGAGCCGCCCAGCGTATCGGCCGCGCCGCCAACACTCAGGGTGCCGATCTCGCCCGCGCCGTTGGAGCCCGTGCCCACGCCCACGCCGGAGATGATGATGCCGGTATCGTTGGCGCCGCCGCCGCTGTCATTGGCAGCCGTTGCGGCGTTGGTAGAGGTCGAGCCGGCTGAGGCTGCCGTGCCGAACGTGGCGGTGAGGCCGAGGCCGGAGTTGTTAATGGCGCTGATCAAGCCATTAACGGAATTCGAGTATGAGGTGCCCGCGCCCACAACGATGTTGGCCGTGGACTGAACCGCCGCGCCATTGGCGCCGGTGCTCATGTAGTTGACGGCGACCGATGTGGTTTGACTGGCGGTGCCCAGGCTGTCGGTTTGAGCAGCGTTGACGCCGCCCGAGGAGAGATCGATGAACACGTTGTTTGAGCCGTTGCTGTAGGACATTACGCCGGCCGTGTCGCCCATGTTGGACGCTGACAGGGAGCGGATGTTCAGGCTGTCGACCGATGCGCCCGCGTTGGAGGAGTCACCGGTGTAGATGGCGGTGTTGGAGTTGAACACCTGCTCCTGGTTGTAGGTGGTTGTGGAGCCGATGTTGGAGATTTCCGACAGGATCGACTGATACTCCTGGTTGGCAGCCGTATCCTGCGAAGCATTCAGCGTGCCGTTGGAGGCTTCGGTAGCCAGCGTGACGGCGCGGTTGAGCAGGCTTGTGACCTGCGAGAGGGCGCCATCGGCGACCTGCAGAAGGCCCGCGCCTTCCGTGGCGTTGGTCTCAGACTGGTTGAGGGCCTGCTGGTTGGCCTGAAGGCCGTCGACCAGCGAAAGGCCGGCAGCGTCATCCGCGCCGGAGTTGATCTTCGAACCGGAAGACAACTGCTGCAGCACGGTGTTCAGGCTGCTGTTGGTGTTGTTCAGGTTGTTCTCCGCATACACCGCGGAGAGGTTGTTTAAGATTCCCAGGGACATGGGGTTCTCCTTGTTGGATGCGGTGATTTGCGGCCCTTATCCGAGAGTGCTCCCAATCTTGTAACCACCGTGGGTAGCTGCTGCCGGCTCGGAACCGACGCATCTGGCCCCTTCTTCGGCAAGGCCTTAAGGGACTTTATAAGAGCGCGAATAGTGTCGCGGCGGGGGACACTTCCGCACTCTTGATTTTATTTTTTTAACCTTTCGCGCCTGATGCCGATAACTCCAACGAAGGAGGCTGGAAATGATCGAGTTGACGCGACTCAACGGCCGCTCGATGGTGGTGAACAGCGACCTGATCAAGACGGCCGAAGCTTCGCCGGATACGATGCTGACGCTGATCAACGGCGAGAAGCTGATTGTGCGCGAGGAGATTGGCGAGGTGGTGGAGAAGGTGCTGACCTACCGGGCGCGGCTGCTGGCCGTGGTGGCCAAGCGGCTGCATCACTTCAGCGATCTGGAGCGTGCGGCAGCACTGGCGAGCCTGGAGGCGGAAAGGCAGCCCGCGGCCCCGATCCAGATGAAGCAGACCGGCGATTTTCCGCAGTAGAAGCAGCGGGGATCGAAATTTCCTCGAGGGAACGGCACATGGATAAGGCGAGCATCGGCGGAGCGTTTCTGGCCATCGCCGGGATTGTTGCCGGATTATTGATCGAAGGGGGCAACTTGGGCCAGATTCTGCAGCCCACGGCGGCGCTGATCGTGTTTGGCGGCACATTGGGCGCAGTGATGTTGCAGTTTCCCCTGAACACCGTAGTGGGGGCCTTCCGCAGCCTGGGGCATCTGTTTGCCGCGCCGCGCAAACAGGAAACGCAGCTGGTTCGCGAGCTGGTGGCGTTTGCCAACAAGGCGCGCCGGCAAGGCGTAGTTTCGCTGGATGCCGATTTGCAGACCATCCAGGATCCGTTTCTGAAGCAGACGCTGATGCTGGCGGTAGACGGCACCGAGCCGGTGGAGCTGCGCAAGATCATGCACGTGAGCCTGGAATCGCTGACCGAGGAAGAGGAACGGCTGCCCGCAGTGTTCGAGTCGGCGGGGGGGTTCTCGCCGACTATCGGCATTCTGGGCGCCGTGCTCGGCCTGATCCAGGTGATGCAGCATCTGGACAACATCAGCGAGGTGGGCCGCGGCATCGCGGTCGCCTTTGTGGCCACGATTTACGGCGTGGGCATCGCAAACCTGTTTTTTCTGCCTTTCGCCGGCAAGATGCGGCTGCGCATTCACGACGGCTACCGCCGGCGCGAGATGATGCTGGAAGGGGTGATTTCGATTCTGGAGGGCATGAACCCGCGCATGCTCGAGATCAAGCTGGCCGGCTTCCTCAAGAGCTCAAACCAGGAGCAAAGGGAGCGTGCCGCATGAGGGCGCGCGTGCCCCGCAGCCGCGTCGGTCACGACCGCTGGCTGGTGTCGTATGCCGATTTCATCACCCTGCTGTTCGGATTTTTCGTGGTGCTCTACGCATTTGCGCGGGCCGATCAGAAAAGACAGGTACAGGTTGCGCAGGCTATCGACACGGCTTTCCGAACTATGGGAGTTTTCTCGAAATCCAATCAGACGGCAGGCGTGCAGAATGCAGCGCTGCCGGCAAACGCCGCGGCGCATGAGGAGTTGCTCACGCCGACACAGGTGAAGTACGACCTCGACCGCATCCGCCAGGACCTGGCCCTGACGCTGGCCAAACAGATTGCCGCGCACACAGTTTCGCTGGAAATGGGCCGCGATGGGCTGGTGATCAGTCTGCGCGAGGCGGGTTTTTTTGATTCCGGTTCGGCGACGCCCAAGGCGGAGGCCCTGCCGACGCTGCGCCAGATCGCCGACCGGCTGGGCGCCACGCCCTATGATCTACGCATCGAGGGCCACACCGACAATGTGCCCATTCACAACGCGGAGTTCGATTCCAACTGGGAGCTCTCGGGAGCGCGCGCCACGCACATTGCCCGGCTGTTCCTGGAGATGAAGGCGATTCCTCCCGACCGGCTGTCGGCCGCGGGGTACGCCGAATTTCATCCCGTGGCCAGCAACGATACGGCGGCGGGCCGCGCGGAGAACCGGCGCGTGGATCTTGTGGTGCTACCGCGGACGGAGCTTAACTTTGCCGGATCCAGCGCCGCGGTTCCCTCCGGGCCGTGGCGGAAGGTGACGGATGAATAAGCGGAGTTAGCGGGGCTAGCGGTGCTAGACTCTGTCCGCGCCGGCTTCGCATCCGCAGCGTGATCCTTGGACCTTGTAGACAGTCCTAACTCCGCTAAAACCGCTAGCTCCGCTAACCGCTATTCCACCCCCAGCACTTTTACGATCACGCGCTTGCGGCGCTGGCCGTCGAATTCAGCATAGAAGACACGCTGCCATGTACCGAGATCGAGATGGCCGTTGGTGACGGGCAAAGTGGTCTCGTGGTGCAGGAGCAGCGACTTGAGGTGCGCGTCGCCGTTGTCCTCGCCGGTCTGGTGGTGCTTGTAGTCGGGACGCGCGGGGGCAAGCTCCTCGAGCCATTTGCCGATGTCCTCAATGAGCCCGCTCTCATGATCGTTCACGTAGACGGCCGCCGTAATGTGCATGGGTGAGACGAAGCATAAGCCGTCTTTCACTCCGCTGCGGCGCACAATCTGCTCCACCTGGTCCGTGATGTGCACCATCTCTCGACGCTTGCGGGTTTCAAAGACCAGGTATTCTGTGTGACTCTTCATCGCGCGCTCCTCAGGCGTTCCGCATAGCGGCGGATTCGGACCTTTGCACTTATCCTAGTGTGGTGGCCCGGAGGTTCGCACGATCAATCGAATCCCCAAAACGCAGATCCTTCGACTCGTTTCGGTGCGAAAACGCACCAAAACTCGCTCAGGAGTGACTTCTCGCCGACCGCCCGATTCTGCCAAGCGTTTGCGCCGCATGCACGATGCATTGCTGCGCGCATACGGTCCGCAGCACTGGTGGCCGGCGAGGACGCCGTTTGAGGTGATCCTGGGGGCGTATCTGACGCAGAATACGGCGTGGAAGGCGGTGGAGCGGTCGCTCGAAAACCTGCGCGCGGCGGGCGCGCTTACGGTTGAGGGCCTGCGCAAGATTTCTCTGGCCAAATTGCGGCGACTGATTCAGCCCTCGGGGTTTTATACGCGCAAGGCGCCTGCGTTGAAGGCGTTTGTGGCCATGGTTGACAAGGAGTTCGGCGGATCGCTTGAAGGCCTTGCCGGCGTGCCGACCGCGGCGCTGCGCGATCGGCTGCTGGATTTGCCGGGCGTCGGCCCCGAAACCGCCGATGCGATCCTGCTTTACGCGCTTGGCCATGCGGTTCCGGTGGCGGATGAGTATTTGCGGCGCATCGCCGACCGGCACAGTCTGCTCGAGACTGCGCCCGGCCGCGCCAGGATCTCGTATGACGCGCTGTCCGATTTGACGCGGCGCGCGTTTGCCGGCGATGGTCAAGAAAATCAGGCGCAACTCTTCAACGAGTTTCATGCTTTGACTGTGGCTGTGGGCAAGGCGCACTGCGGACGCACGGCGCACTGCGAAAAATGTCCTCTGGCCGGCGACCTGAAAAACAGCTTCTAGCCCCTAGCTGCTAGCTTCTAGCTGCTTCGTGCGAGATCGGAGTGTCATGTTTCCACGAAGGAGCTAGAAGCTAGTGGCTAAAAGCTAGCGGCTGCTTTATGTCGTAATCTGAAAGCATCATGAGTCCAACTCCGCAACAGCCCCAAGTGAATTTGACCCAGACTGCCGATTACCGCGAGTCCTACGCGAACAGCGTGCAGGTGCGTGTGAGCGTGTGGGATTTCCAGCTTGTCTTTGGCCTCGCCTCCAGCGAAAGCCCAGAGCAGGTGACCATCCGCAACCACCAGGCCGTTTTTCTGAGCCCGCAACAGGCCAAAGCTCTGTGGAACGTGCTAGGCCAGAACATCGCGCAATACGAACAGGCCTTCGGCACGCTCAACCTGGAGCCGCAGAACCAGGGATTTCCGCGCGGGCCCGTCAACTAGCTTCTAGTCTCTAGCTTCGAGCTTCTAGCCAGTGCGGTGAAACCGGCGCCGTCTCGGCTCAACGAGAGAAACCGGCGCGCTGACATTGGGAGCGCCGCTTCCGAAGATCCGGTTAGAAGCTAGAGGCTAAAAGCTGGAAGCTGGTCTTTTAAGGAGCAAATTGTTGCGCTTCGGAAGAATGTTTACTCCGCGGCTGGATGCGCCGCTGCCGCTGTGGATGATCTTTCCGGTCATTTTTGTGGCGCTGTACTTGAGCCACTTTACGCTGCTGCGCCTGCCCTACTACTGGGATGAGGCGGGCTACTACATTCCCGCGGCGTGGGACTTCTTCCGCACCGGCTCACTCATCCCCACCAGCACGCTCAGCAACGCGCATCCGCCGCTGCCGAGTGTCTATCTGGCACTGTGCTGGAAGGCTGCAGGATTTTATCCCGAGGTGACGCGCGAGGCCGTGCTGCTGGTGGCGACGCTGGGGCTGCTGGCGGTGTGGCGGCTGGCGATGCGCCTGGTGGGCGTGGCCTCGGTGGCGTTCTGGACCGTGCTTCTTACGGGCCTCTATCCCATCTGGTTTGCGCAAAGCTCGCTGGCCCATGCCGACATCTTTGCCGCGGCCTGTTCGCTGTGGGGATTGACTTACGCGCTGCCCAATCGCAGCCGCACGGCGTGGGCCGCCGCGTTGTGGTTTTCCGCCGCCGCGCTTTCAAAGGAGACGGCGATCGTAATTCCACTGACCCTGGCCGCGGTGAACCTGGCGCTGGGATTCAGGAGCGGAGGGCCGGTGCGTACCAGGCTATGGCGCGAGGCCGCGTGGCTCTCGAGTTGCATTGCGCCCCTCGGCGCGTGGTACGCGTACCACTACGCGAAGACCGGGTTTCTTTTCGGCAACCCGGAGTTTTTCCGCTACAACGCGGAGGCCACGCTCACACCACTCCGGATTCTAGCGGCATTCGGGCATCGCATCCTGCATTTGACGGCTCACATGAATCTCTTTGTGCCGGTGCTGATGGCTTTCGCGGCGCTGCTGTTGAGTCCGCGCACCGAAGCGGAGGGTTACGAGCGGGCGTCGCTCGATTCGCTGGTGCTGCTGCGCATTTTCTTTCTCCTGCTGGCGAACGCGGTGCTCTTCAGCGTACTGGGCGGCGCACTGCTCACGCGTTATCTGCTGCCCATGTATCCGCTGGTGCTATTGCTGGCCGTGTGCACGTTGTACCGCCGCGTGCCGTACTGGTACGGGCTGACGCTGCTCGCGGCCGCGGCGTTCGTTGCCGGGCTCTTCGTGAATCCGCCCTACGGATTTGCGCCGGAAGACAACCTGGCGTACGCGCACGAGATTCGCATGCACCAGGCCGGCATTGCGCAGCTCAGGAAACTTTATCCCGACGCGACCGTGCTAACGGCGTGGCCCATGAGCGACGAACTGACGCGGCCCGAACTGGGTTACGTGAAAAAACCGTGGGAAGTATGCGCCATCGACGACTTTACCGCCGCCGAGGTGGCACGCGCGGCCGCGGAGCCGGAAAAGTATTCGGCGGCGCTGGTGTTTTCTACCAAGTACGATCCGCCGCTGGCGCTGCCGAGCCTGAGCGGCGGGGCGCTCGAGGAACGCTACTTCGGTTTGCACCACGATCTGCCGCCGGATCTGATCGCACAGCAGCTGGGCGGAACGTTGGTTTGGGAACGCCGCGACGACGGCATGTGGATTGCACTGATCCGTTTCAACCGGCAGGTGGAAGCGCGGCTGGAAAAACCAGCCCTCAGCTTTTAGCTCTTAGCTATTCGCTTTTTCGTGCTTATCCCACGCCGTAGGTTCGCGCAAGAACAAGCTGAGAGCTGTGAGCTGATGGCTGGAAGGTCGTCGTTTCTTGCCACTCCGCTCAACGCTCCGGCCCGCGACGGCGCGGATTTTTTCCGGGCAATCCGGGAACAGTTTTCGATTGCGTGGTGTCTACATAAGCACAGTGGTACCGAACGGGATGATCGGGAGTCCGTGAATCCCCGCTCCACGCGTTAAGCGCTTGCGGGCGGGATGACCGCTTGCGCTTTGCGGCACGTCTTCCGCCCCTCCCAGACGGCGCGGCTGAATTCGAGGTTTCAGGGAGGCGGCCATGTTTGAAGACGCAACGTTTGAATCGATGGGAACCATCCACACGCGCAGCCGCAACTGGATGCTGGCGACGTTCGGCTTGAATGCGTCGATCCTGGCTGCGTTGATCGCGATTCCTCTCTTTCACCCTTCGATGCTTCCGCAGATGGTGAACGCGATTCTGATGGAAGCGCCCGCGCCGGTGGAGGAGACCAAGCCGGTGGTTCGGCAGGCACCTGCGGCGGCTTCGCAAACAGAGATCATCGATGGCAGAGTCATGGCTCCGCCGACGATTCCGACGCACGCATGGATTCCGAGCACCAGGGAGGAACCCGGCTTTGGGAATCTGATGACCGTCGGTGGTCCCATGGCCCTGCCAGGCATGGGATGCGATCCGTTCAACTGCCTTCACACGCAGCCGGATATGCACCGCGTGGTGCAAGCGAAGCCGAGGCCGGTCTCTTCCGGTGTGATGGAAGGGATGCTGATTCGCAAAGTCATCCCCACCTATCCTGCGATAGGGAGAGCCGTACGCGCTCAGGGCACGGTCCAGTTGCAGGCCACGATCTCACGCGAGGGAACGATTGAGAATCTGCGCGCAGTGAGCGGGCCGCCGATTTTGCAGCAGGCCGCGATCGACGCCGTGAAGCAATGGCGTTACCGGCCCTACCTGCTGAACGGCGAACCCGTAGAGGTGGAGACGACGATCAACGTCGACTTCAGGCTGGATTAGCGCAAAGCAGCTCTGATTTTGCAGTTACGCGAGCGCGGGCGCCTATCCTTCCGGACTTCATCCGCCACGACGGACGAAACCCGAGGCGCCCGCATTTTTTGTGGTGGGTCAGTTTGGACAAAACCTTCCCTCAGGGGCTAAAGCCCACGACCGTTTTTGCGGCCATTAAGGCACGACTAAAGTCGTGCCCTTTCACGACGGCTTCAAACTGACCCGCCGCGCATTTTTTGCTATCTGGCGCGCGATGGGCGCGGTGGGCGACAATGGCCTCTGCCATGAAAAACCCGACTCGCCGTGAATTCCTGAGCTCCGTCTCCGCCACACTTGCAGCTTTTGCCGCGCCGCGTATTCTGCGCGCTGCCGGGCCAACGATGCCCCCGCGCTCCGTCCCCGTTTTGATTGGGTCGCATGCGCGCGACGGGATTCTGACGTATTACTGGAATCCGGAAACTGCGGAGCTAACGCGGGCCGGCGTGGCCGCGAAGGTAGAGAATGTGGCCTGGCTCGCGTTTTCGCATGGTCACGACTTCGTCTACTCGGCTTCGGAGCTGAATACGTTCAATGGCAAGCCGACCGGCGAGGTCGCAAGCTTTCGCCTGGCGAAGGACGAGACGTTGCAGCAGCGCTCGGCGCGGAACTCGGCGGGAACGGGGACCTGTCACGTGGCCGTGGATGCGACGGGGCAAATGCTGCTCGCCGCCGACTACACCGGCGCGAGCGCGGCCAGCTTCCGCATTGAAGATGGCAAGCTGAGCGAGGCAGTATGGACCGAGCACTACACGGAGCACGGTCCCAACCCGGAGCGCCAGCCCATCGCGCACGCGCATTTTGCGTCGTTCTCGCCCGACAACCGGTTTGCCTACATCAACGATCTGGGCGGCGACTCGATCCACATCTACAAGCCCGACGTGGCGACGGCGAAGATGACGTCGGCAGGAGTCTATCGCGGAGCGCCCGGCTCCGGACCGCGCACGCTGCATTTCCATCCCAACGGGCACACTGCCTACTCCATGAACGAACTGGTTTCAACGGTGGATGTGCTGGAGTGGCATAAGAGCGACGGCAGTCTAACTTTGGTGACGATCGTCAAACTGCTGCCTCCGGATTCGACCGGTGCCTCGAACGCGGTTTCAACCGGCTGCGATACGGTCATCAGCCGCGACGGCCAGTTTGTTTACTTTGCCAATCGTGGCGACAACTTCCTCTACGCGTTCAAGGCCGAGTTCGCGACGGGACGGCTGACGCCGATGAAGCGGTCGAATTGCGGAGGAAAGACGCCGCGGAACTTTACGCTCGATCCCACGGAACGCTGGATGCTGGTGGCCAACCAGGATTCGAACCTGATCAGCGTGTTTGCGCGCGACCCGAAGACGGGCGAGCTGGCCGATGAGGTGAAGAGCAGCGTTGCGGCGGAAGCGCCGATGCGGATTCTCTTTGTGTAGATTGGTTCGACAGGCAGTGTGCCAATTGATTCCGTGCGACGCTCGCGGCAGAAAAGCAACCGCAGATCCTTCGACTCCGTTTGGCGCACAGAATGCGCCAAACTTCGCTCAGGATGACAAAGCAGAGGGGGCAGACTTTGTCGCAACAACTTAGGAACCGCTGAAACTTACGCGGCTTGCGTCTCGCCTTTCAACTGCTCGGCCTGGTAGTGGGCGATGAGCGCGTCGACGATGGGCTGCAGGCGGCCCTGCATGACCAGATCGAGTTGGTGCAGGGTGAGTCCGATGCGGTGGTCGGTGACGCGGTTCTGTGGGAAGTTGTAGGTGCGGATCTTCTCGCTGCGGTCGCCGGAGCCGACCTGCTGTTTGCGGGACTTTGCGAGTTCGGCGTTCTGCTTTTCCATCTCCATTTCATACAACCGCGAGCGCAGCACGCGCATGCCTTTTTCGCGATTCTTGATCTGCGATTTCTCGTCCTGGCAACTGACCACGGTGTTAGTGGGCAGGTGGGTAATGCGCACGGCCGAGTAGGTGGTGTTCACCGACTGGCCTCCGGGACCGGAGGAGCAGAAGGTATCGATGCGGATGTCTTTGGCCTCGATCTTGATGTCGACCTCTTCGGCTTCGGGCAGGACGGCGACGGTGATGGCGGAGGTGTGCACACGGCCCTGCTGCTCGGTTTCAGGCACGCGCTGCACGCGGTGCACTCCCGACTCCCACTTGAGCTGCGAGTAGACGCGGTCGCCCTCGATGATGGCGATGACTTCCTTGTAGCCGCCGATGCCGGATTCGGAGAGCGAGAGCACTTCGACCTTCCAGCGCTTCTGCTCGGCAAAGCGCGTGTACATGCGGAAGATTTCTGCGGCAAAGAGCGAGGCCTCGTCGCCGCCCGTGCCGGCGCGGATTTCGAGGATGATGTTCTTCTCGTCGTTGGGGTCCTTGGGCAGCAACAGCACCTTGAGCTCTTCTTCGAGGGCCTCGGCGCGCGGCTCGAGCGCGGCGATTTCTTCTTCGGCCATCAGGCGCAGATCGGGGTCGCTTTCGGCGAGCATCTGGCGCGCGTCGGCCAGGCCTTGGCGCACCTGCTTGAGCTCGCGATACTTCTCCACGGGCGTTTCGATTTCGCGCATTGCCTTGGCGATCTTCTGGTATTTTTCGTGGTCGTTGAGGACCTCGGGCAGCGCAAACTGCGATTGCAGGTCGTTGTAGCGCTGCTCCATTTGTTCGAGGCGATCGACGATCATAGCGAACCCCTTTGTGGTTTCAGGCTCCATGCGAGCCGGGTGAAGAAGCGAATAAGTGAAAAAGTGGATGAGTGAATAGGGCGCAGAACGGGTATGTGCGGCGAGAGCCGCTAGAGGAGGGCCGGGATGGGCCGGTGGAGGGTCACTGCAGGTTCTATTCTAGCGCGAAAGACGAAAAGCAACCGCAGGTCCTTCGACTCGTCCGCCTGCGGCGGACTCGCTCAGGATGATAATTCATTAAGCTACGTGCCGTAGTCGCTTCAGCAATTGTGAGCAGGCGCGGGCGTGGACGCCCGCACGACAGCCGATCTGGAGATCGGCGCTACTGCAGGGCCAGCGCTACATGCCTCCTTTGCCGAGCAGGATGCCGATGCCGTAGGTGACGGCGCCTTCGACAGCGCCAACAACGGTCATCTCGAGGCCGGAGGACCACCAGGAGCGGACGGTGATGAGCGACTTGGCGGCGCCGACGGCGAAGTGCGCGGCGAGCGAAACGATAGCCGCTGCGATCACGGCTCTGATACCGCTCATCCAGAAGAACGGAATGACGGGGATGATGGCGCCGACGGCCGTTGAGAGAGCGCCGGAGGTGGCCGAAACGAGAGGGTTTGCGAGGGCTTCTTCACTGGAGCCGAGACGCTCGGCAGCCAGCGCGCGGAGCAACTGCTCGGGATCGCTGGCGATGTGGTTGACCATGTGGATGGCGTCTTCTTCGGGAAGGCCCTTGACCTGGTAGTAGAGCTGGAGTAGTTCGCGGGCCTCGGGTCCGTTCATCTGGATGGCTTCGCGTTCGCGGGCAATTTCGGCGTGGTAGATTTCGCGCTCGCTCTTGGCGGCGAGATACGCGCCAGAGCCCATGGAGAGCGCGGAGGCGATCATGCCGGAAAGGCCGGCGAGAAGCACGTACTTGGGGTCGCCGGCGGTGGCGCCGGAGACGCCGGAGACGATGCCGAAGATGGCGCCGAGGCCGTCGTTGACGCCGTAGATGGCGTCGCCGATCCACGCGCCGGGCTGCTTGCGGCCCTGGTTGCGCTTGGCCAGCATCTCTTCGAGCACGGCCTTGGCGTCGATTTTGGGCGCGCCGGCAGGGGCGGTGTAGTGGCCGCGGATGAGCGAACCCAGCTCGCGGTAGTGGTCCCTTTCGTCCTGGATGACGTGCTCGAGGATGGCGACCGAGCCCTCGTCGCCGAGGGCTTTGAGTTGTTCGCCGTAGCGGGCGATGTCGCGGCTCTCTTCGATTTCAAGACGACGGAGTGCCATGCGCATGCCGCCGACGCGGTTGGCCAGCGAGTCGGCCTGACCACCGGGGCCGCCGGCGTAGACGGGCTGGGGTCCACCCAGATCCTTGATGCGGCCTTCCCATAGAGCAGCGTGCTCGATCTCGGCCTGGGCGAGATGGCGCAGAATCTGCGCGCGGACGGGATCTTCATCGCGGTCGGCCAAGGCGGTGTAGGTGTGGAAGCCCTCCATCTCGGCCTGCCAGTTGCCCTCAAGGGCAGCCAGTATCTTCTTGTTTCTTGCGCCGGACAGCATGGCAATGGGCATGGGTCGTACCTCGCTTAGCAAGAAGAATAACGGATGGCTGGGGCGGCGGGAAGGCAGGGAGTAGCCAATAGGGAATAGGGAGTAGGAAGCGAGTTAGCAGGTCAGCGAATCAGCAAGTCAGCAAGCCGGTGCATGAACGGGGCTGGGCAGTTGAGTGGCACTTCGACGGCGTTATGATGGAGTGCGACGTTTGGGATGAGACGCGAGACGAAAAAAAAGAAGACGAAGGCGCACGGCGGGAATCTGCTGCTGATTCTGGGCGTGGCGTTCGTGGTGCTGATCCTGCTGCTGCGAATGATTGTGTTTGTGGCCGGACACGGAAGGCACAGATTTTGAGAGGGTCTTCGATCGGGTTGATTGATCCGGCCGGTTAGAGACTCGATGGGGGAATTACAATCAAAGCCGGCCGAGATGAAAATTCTGATTTTATTTTCGCACCCCTGGCGGGGAGGCAGGGCAGGCGGAGCCGAAACCCACGTCACTCAACTCATGCAAGAGCTGTCGCGGCGGGGACACCAAATCGTTTTTGTGGCCTGTATGGGCAAAAACGAAGTCGAAGGAATGCCTCCCGGCGTGGCAGCAGAGTATCGGCTTCCTTTCCGGAGCCTGAATCCCTTCGATCAGATCGAGGTTTACAGGAAGCTGGCGGAGATTGTTCAAAAGCACAACATAGAGATGATTCATGCGCATCATCGGACCGCGGGGATTTTTGCCGAGTGCATATTCCGCGGCATGCATGTTCCTTATGTCATTTCCATTCACAATATCTGGCCTCGCACGCCACTCAGGAAATTTCACGGCAAATTCTTTCGCCGCCTTATAGCCGTCAGCGAATTCATCAAGGGCGAGATGGAAAAGCAATTCGGCTTTGCTCCCGAATGCATCAGGGTCATCCATAACGGAGTCGATCCGGCGCCGTTTGAGAGAGCAAGTCCCGAGGAAGCCGCTGAATTCAGGAAGAAATCGGGGATTGAGGATGAGATCGTTCTTAGCCTGATTGCCAGAGTGACCAGGGCAAAAGGGCACTATATCCTCGTCGAGGCTCTGCGGCAGGTACCGCGCGAGTTGAAATACAAATGCCTGATTGTCGGAGAGGGCAAGGAGAAACAGAAGCTTCAGCGGATCGCGTCCGCTTATGGACTCAATGAAAAGGTGCGATTCACCGGATTTGAGGCCAATATTCCCGCGGTGTTAAAGGCTTCCGATATCATGTTGCTGCCATCCTGCCAGGAACCCTTTGGACTCGCGGTTGTCGAGGCCATGCTCTCGCGTACCGCCGTGATCGCTTCCGACTCAGGGGCGATTCCCGAGATTATCACGCACGAGCATGACGGGCTTCTATTTCCGGCGGGCGACGCGACTGCATTGGCACGAACCATTCAACGTCTGGTTGCCGATCAAGGGCTCAGGCAGCGCCTGGGAGAAGAAGGTTATCGCACCGCTCATCGCAGATTCCTTTTGGCAAGGATGGTCGATGAGATCGAAGACTACTATTCCGAGATCGTGTTTGCCGCCACAAGCGCGAGCCATCATGGCGAAATAGCAGGCCGAGGAAGTGGTTGAGCCTGGGAGGTCGTTGGGGCCGGATGGGAACAGGGAACAGGACTAAGAAACGCTCTTGGCGGCGGATTCGACTTCGGCCCAGTCTTCGGCCGTGAGGTGGAGCTGGGCTGCGGCGACGTTTTCTTCAAGATGGGCGACCTTTGACGTGCCGGGAATGGGCAGCAGGACCGGCGAACGGTGCAGGAGCCAAGCCAGCGAGAGCTGCGGAAGCGTGGTTCCTTGGCGCGCGGCGATGCGGCCAAGAGCCTGCGCGGCGGGTTGCCACCCCGCGGACCAAGACCTGTCCGTGGGGACCCCGGGATGGTCGGGTTTGAGCATTTTTCCGCCGGCGTAGGGATACCAGGGCAGGAAACCGATGCCGCGGCGTTCGCACCAGGCGAGCGTTTCCTTATGACGCCGGTCGGCCAGACTGTATCGATTCTGGACAGTGACGATGGGGACGATTTTTTCCGCGTCCTCGATCTCGGCCGGGATAACTTCGCTCAATCCGATGTGACGGATTTTTCCCTGCTCCTGCATGCGGCGAAGCGCACCGAGAGATTCTTCGAGCGGGGTGCGCGGGTCGATTCTGTGCAGTTGATACAAATCGATGCGCTCGAGCTTGAGGCGGCGAAGGCTCATCTCCACACACTGAATTAAATAGCCGGCGCGGCCCACGTACTCGGTTTTTGCGGGGCCCTGGCGCGTGATGCCGCCTTTGGTGGCGATGACGACTCCCGGCGGGTAGGGCGCCAGCGCATCGCCGATGAGCCGCTCGGCGATTTCGGGGCCGTAGGCGTCGGCGGTGTCGATGAGGGTGACGCCAAGTTCGACGGCGCGGCGCAGCACGCGGCGGCATTCTTCCGGGTCGGCCGGTTCGCCCCACGCGCCTTCGCCCACCAGGCGCATGGTGCCGAAGCCGAGCCGGTGTACGGGCAGATCGCCGCCGATGAGAAAGGCGCCGCTCGATATTGCATTGGGTTGGGCGGCATTGGGTCGGGCGGATGCGGAGGTCGGATTCATGGCAATTTCGATGTTAGTGGTGCGGGAGGCTGTGGGACAATGGCAGCGGTGCGCATCGGGGCGCTGCGCGTGAGCGCGGGCGGGGACGCCCGCGCTACAGCCGTTCCACCACCCCAGCGAGCAAAGATCGCTCGCCCCCCGCTGCGCGACCCCGGGCAGGGAGGCCGGCGCTACAAAGGGTCCGGCGGTACAAGCGGGAACTGCGCGGCGCGCGGCTGCGTAATTGGAACAGGCCCCGAAAGACGGCAAGGAGAGACAGCCATGAGCACGAACCCATATCCCGACCCACAAACCATTTTCTACCAGCAATACGAGGCGGTGCGCCGCGACGAGGTGGTGGGCGTTTTGCTGGCGCTGTTCCTGGGCAGCTTCGGGCTGCATCATTTTTATCTGCGGCAGACGGGGCTGGGCATTCTCTACTGCTGCTTCTTCTGGAGCGGCATTCCGGGAATCATTGGGTTTTTCGAGTGCTTCTTCATGCCCGGACGGGTGCGCGAGTATAACGCTATGCATGCGTCGGCGATCGCGGCGTCGTTGGGAATTCCTGTGCCGATGTGGGGCCATCCGGGGAGCGCGGTGGTGAATGTGCCGCCTCCGGTAGTTGCGCCGCAGCCGGGTGCGATGACGGCGTGTCCGCGCTGCCAGTATGCGAATGTGGCGGGCGCGCGGTTCTGCGCGGGGTGCGGCGGGGCGTTGTAAGAAACAGGGATCGAGGGACCAAGGGACCTGAGAACAGGGAACAGAAAGCAAGTCAGCAGATGGCGAAAAGGCCCGGGTGGGGCCTTTTCAGTTTCCTGCAGTCTTGCCTGTTCCGCGATTTTGCAGTTCCGATTGAGACGCGCTACATATTGGCGTGGCCGGCGCGCATGCTCTCGTTGAACTTGGGCTTGGTGAAGTCGAGTGCGGCTTCGAGCATGGCCTGGTATTCGGCGGCGCGAGCCATCAGCGCGGGAGTGGCCGCGGCAAACTCGCCTTCGACAACCATCAGTCCTTCGCCGGCCTCGTGATTGGCCATGCGCAGTAAATCCGCCTCTGACGTGTTCAGGTATTGCGCGTCTCTCGGATCGGCGATCCAGACGGGCTTGCCCGCGCCCAGCACGCCTGAAAGCCAGTAGACCTTGCTCAACAGGTAGCGCAGACGCTCCTTGTCGTCGGTCTCGGTAAAGATGAACTTCTTTTGCCAGCGGCTGTAGTAGCGCGTGGTCACGGGCACGGGCTGGCGGTTGCCGGACTTCACAAACTCCAGTTGGCCCATGTCGACAGTTTTGCGCACGGCGTTGTAGATGAAGGTCTCGGCGTAGGGCTGTTCCATGGCGGGTACGATCTCAGCAAAAGTGAGCGTGACGGAGGCGGAGATTTTGGCGTGCAGGCCGTGCGTTCCGCCGTCGGCCAGTTGCAGTTCGCCGTGAACGATATGGGTGTCGGCGCCGGAGGTCGATTGGTGAAAGGGCCACGCGAATTTTCCGAAGGCCAGGGGCAATCCACCCAGGGTCACGTAGCACTCGGGACGCGGATTGCGCAGGCGCTTGGCTTCGCCTGCAAGATGCGCGGTCATCTCGGGCAGAAGATTGTGCTTGTCAAAATCAAAAGCGTCGCTCAATTCGAGCTTCAAGGAGCGGCCGGCGGCCTGGTTGCCGGGCAGGCCAAGCTCGAAGACGGCGGTAGGATGGCCGTGAAAGTCGGCGCCTTGGGTGACGGAGACAAGCGTGAGGCCGGCCTTGGCGGCGGCCGCTTCAAAAGAAGTGACGAGGGAGGATTTCAGTTCAGCGGTCATGCGGGGAATCCTGGGTTGGAGATCGATGCAGAATTATTGTAGCTTTCCGAAGGGCATACCGGACTTGTTGGGGACATGGCGGTTTGTTGGTCGGTCCTGGAGGTGCGGGCCGGGAGGCCC
>JBEKAS010000013.1:0-29641 GCA_050015795.1 Occallatibacter sp.
AGGCGGCGCGCGAAGACCTCGACGAGGCGCGCAATCTTGCTCAGCCCGATCACCTTGCCCTTGGGAATGTAGGCCACGTGCACCTTGCCGAAGAAAGGCAGCATGTGGTGCTCGCACAGGGAGAACATCTCGATGTCCTTGACGATCACCATCTCGTCGTAATCCACCTCGAACAGCGCGTCCCGCAGAATCCGCGCGGGGTCCTGGTCGTATCCCTTGGTGAGGAAGGCCAGCGCTTTCTCCACGCGCTCCGGTGTCGCGCGCAGGCCGTCGCGGTCGGGATCTTCGCCCAGGCGCGATAGAATCTCGCGGTACATTTCCTGCGTGGTATAGGCGCTCAGTCCCTCGGCGGCCTCAATCGCTTTCCGTACGGGCTTACTCACAACCATCGGGTGTGCCATCGCTGTTTATCCTCTCGCCGAACACTCGAAGAAATTATTTTCCGTCTCTTCCACGCGGACATATCCCAGTTCGCCCGCCGGCAACGCATCGCATAACAGATCAAAGATCGCCTGACAGAAATTTTCCGTCGTGGGAACGCGATCCGCAAACAGTGGATCGAGATTCAGGTTGGCGTGATCGAAGCGATCGAGAATTCGTTCGCCAACCGTCCGATCCAGCGCTACCAGGTCCACTATCATCCCCGTCTCCCTGTCGACCGCGCCGCCCACCATCAGTTCGACTACATAATTGTGCCCGTGGCCATGGGCATTGTTGCACTTTCCGTACGCCGCGCGGTTTTGCTCGGCGGTAAGCGCCTCCGTATGCAGCCGGTGGCTGGCGCTGACCAGGTAGCGGCGGCCGAAATAGGCCTTCCCCGCGTCACTCATAGCCCGCCCCGATACTCGGCGAAGATTTCCGGCGTTTCGTACACGCGAATCCGGCTCAATTTCGCGCCGCCCGCACTATTGATGGCCGGCCTCAGCCTGTTCCACGCCGCAATGGCGATGTTCTCCGTCGTCGGAATCGCGTTTTTGAACTCCGCCGTTTCGAGATTCAGGTGCCTGTGGTCAAACGCCGAAAGCACCTCGCGCTCCATCACATCCTTGAGCCACTTCAGATCGACCACAAAGCCGGTCACGGGATCGGGTTCGCCGGCCACGGTCACTTCCAGCGTGTAATTGTGCCCGTGCCCATTGCGATTTGCGCAGCGGCCGAAGACCTGCTCGTTCTTCTCCGCGGGCCAGGCCTCGTTCCAGTAATAGTGCGATGCGGAAAACGCCGCCCGCCGCGTCAGGAAGATCATTGCTGCCTCACCTTTTGAGATGCCTTCGCCCACGCCCGCGCTTCAATGAATCCGCTTCCAGGTCTTTGTTTTCCTGTTCCCTGTTTCCCGCTTTTCTAGCCCCTAGTCCCTATGTCCTAGTCCCTATGCCCTTGTACTCCCGCCCCTTCCAGCTTACGCGCTTCAGAATCCGGTGCTGAAACCAGCTGCGATAGAGCAGCGCGACAAACAGCGGCAGGCCGAGCGGTGAAATTGCACAATCGAGAAACGGAAAATTCGACTTTGCCACCCGCCTGTAAAAACGGAACAGGGTGCGCAGCCAAAGTAGAGCCAGAATCCATCCCGCGCCCAGCCACTCCAGGCCATGCGCGCCCAGTCGCGCGTTCCATAGCTCCCACGCCAACACCGGCAGTCCAAAAAGAAGAAAAAGATCCAGCGCTCTGAAGATCGCCAGCATCAGCGCGTTGTTGAAGAGCAGTTTCAAATTCTTGGTCCAGCCCTCGACCATGGCCGCGGTCGTGCGGTACATGCGCGCAGAGACGATATCGTCCGCGTACCGGAGGCGCAATCCCACCCGGCGCCGCTTGGCCAGAACCGCCAGCTCCACATCTTCAAGCACCTCGCCGGCTACGCTCGCGTGCCCGCCCAGCTTGCGATACGCCTCCCGCTCCACAAGCAGGAACTGCCCGTTGGCCGCCGCAATGCGTTGCGCCGGATCGGAAACTTTGGCCGGCGGATAGGCCAGCGCCAGTTCACAAAACACCAGCGGCATGAGCGACCGCTGTGCGAAGCCCTTCACAATCTGCCGCGGTGAGTAGCTCAACATGCCCACCTTGTGCCGCTCCGCCTCGTGCATGGCGTGCCGCAGGCCGCCCGGCTCGTGAATCGTGTCCGCATCGGTGAAGAGCAGCCAGCGGCCGCGCGCCCGCCGCGCCGCCGTCCATATCGCGTTGTTCTTGCCCGTCCAGCCCGGCTCCAGCTTGCCCGCCTCCATCACGGTTACTCGGGCTATGCCGCGCGCAATTTCCGCAGTCAGGTCAGTCGAGCCATCGTCCACCACAATCAGATCCCAATCCTTGCCCAGCCCGAAAATATCTTCTGACTGGCTGACCAGCGATTCGAGGCACGCGCCCAGGCAGTCCTCCTCGTTTCGCGCCGGGACGATCACCGTGAGTTCGATAAGCTCCTCAGGCTCGGGCTGATCGAAAACCGTCCCTGGTGCCGTGCTTAGACCGGTCTTGGCCGCCCATTCGCGCCAATCGGCCCTCGGAGACGCCGCCTCCGCCAGGTCCGCGAGGCCCAGCACCGGCTTCCAACTGCCCGGCGCACTGTGCGGGCCACTGTCCGACCTGTGCAAACCCGCGCCCGATCTGGGCAAACCTGGCTTATCGCTTTCCATGGCGCCCTAACCGTTTCCTTCCTGCCCTTTCGGTTCGTATTATAGAGATGTGCGGTTTCCTCGTATCCCGATCTGGGTTTTTTGGGCGCCCATCGCCCTTCTCGCGGCATGTAACCGCGGCGCGCATCCCGCGCAAACCGGCAAGGCCGCGCCCGACTTTACGGTCTCCGACGGCACAACCACCGTTCATCTGGCCAGCTATCGCGGCAAGGTCGTGCTGCTCAATTTCTGGTGGAGCGAGTGCGCCCCCTGCCTCGAGGAGCTGCCCTCGCTCCTCGAACTGCACCACGAGATGCCCAGCCTGGCCATCCTCGCCGTCAGCATCGACGACGACCAAGCTACCTATTCGCGCTTCCTTGTCCGTCACCACGTCGATCTCATCACGGTGCGCGATCCATCGGAGTCCACGGCGCAGCTCTACCACACCGACATGTGGCCTGAAACCTATCTGATCGATCGCAACGGCATCATCCGCCGCAAATTCGTCGGCCCACAGGACTGGACCAGTCCCGAGATCCGCAATTATCTGAGCAGCCTTTAAGCGCGGCGCGGTTGCCGCACGCGCTGCCCCACCCGCTGCTATTCTTTCAGTATGACCACGGTGGAGATCCTTTATCGCTACGCCGTTCCGCCCACGGAGCAGGTGGCTACGGCGGTGGCGCGAGCGCGCGACGTCTACGGCATCCGGCAGCTCAGCTTCGATCGCGCGGCCCACACCTTGCGCATCGAGTTCGACGCCACGCGCCTGAATGCCGCCGCGGTCACCAAGCTGGTGCGCGAGACCGGCCTCGAAATCGAGGAGGAACTGCCTCTGCTTGCCGCTCCCGCGCCGGCGGCCGCAGCCCCCACAGCCTGACGCGCACAAGCGTTGCGCAAGGGCTGCAACCTTGGTAATCTGGAAACGGTCCATTCCACTTGGGCTTCGCCCTGAAGCCCACGCATGTGCGCCCGTAGCTCAGCTGGATAGAGCGACTGGCTACGAACCAGTAGGTCGGGAGTTCGAATCTCTCCGGGCGCACCATTTATCCAATAATTTATCGATCACTGGCGGCCTATTTTGAGGAGGCCCAAACCATAGTACTCATGCGGGTTGAGCCGCTCCCCCTGAGAGCGATCAGGGGCACAAAAAAACGCCTGCGCCCCGAAGAGCCGGCCAGGCGTTGACAGATAGCGCAGACTCAATCAGTCATCGCCGACGAAAACGATGGCTTGCCTGCGGCTTCTTGGATGATGGCCGTTTCTCGGCGGTCATCAAGGCGGCCTGTGGCCTTACGATTTCAATCATAGGAGTGCTCATACAATTCTTGCCAGCAGCCTGGGCCTGAACAGAGCAAAGAAGACGCCAATCAGGATTTGCAATGTGAGGGCGCCGCAGCAGTCGATCAGCACGTCGCGTGGCGATCCTGTCCGGTTGGGCAAGTAGGATTGGTGCCACTCGTCTGCGCTGGCCATCAGCGCTGTGCCAAAGAGCGCGAGCAAGAGGCCCTGAAAGATCGACAAACCAGGCCAGGTGATCCGCCAGGCGCGCAGCCATGCCAACCCGATCGCTCCATAGCCGAGAAAGTGGCCGCTCTTGCGAATGACGCCATGCAAAATCTCCCATCGCGTGTCGTTGACAGGCCCAAAGAGCGCCTGAAATATCCACCGCAATGGGCCGGAGGTGCGGTCGGCGCCGAAGTACGATGTTGACTCAGCCGCGATGATGAGGATTCCCAGAGCCACAGGCGACCAGGCGCTTATCCAGTACTTTGGGTCGCGGTTTTCACCTGGCATAGCGGCGGACGACTCATGGATTCGCGCCACGCTACGTCTTGTAATACCGATGTTCCTGCGTTCGTTAGGCTCGCGCAACCGCAAAGCTCCGCTCTGCCGTGAATCCGGTCCCGAAGGCGGTCTTGCGGAGAACATCGATGTCTCCGAGTTCCACCTCCAGCGAGAAGCACTGATTCACCGCGGAAAGGGCAATGATTACGCGGCACTGATGGCGGAACTCCGTCACGATGCCCTCTACTCCCTCAAAAGCGCCACCGCGCACGCGCACCGGCGTTCCAAGGGATACATTCCGGTGGGGCCGTAACAGGCAGCCGTTCGCCAGCCCGTTGCGGATTCTGTCGATCTCCTCGGCGCTGACCGTATCGCTCTCGCAATCGCCCAGGAGGCGAATCACACCGGGCGTGGAGACGACGGAAAGCCTGCCATGAGGCGAGAAACGGACAAACACATACCCCGCGAAAAGCGGGCGATCCAGGATGACGGACCGGTCAGTCCATTTTGACCGCTCCGTGTAGAGCGGCAGATAGTGTTCCAAAGAACGCACAGAGAGATGCTGCGCGACTCTCTTTTCGTGGTTCGCAATCACATGCAGAACATGCCACGGACTCTCACGCATGGTTCGATCCCCGCTGTTCGAGTAGAGAAAGGTTTCCGGTTTCCAGCCCGAATGCCCTGGCGTCATTGAGATCGATGGTGCATGATCCGACTGACATCCGGGTAATCGCAACCGCAGAAACTTACGCGAGATCTTTCAGGGGGGTCTACTTCTGGGAATCAGACCAAAGTGGCACAGACCAGAAACTTACGCGAGATCTTGTGGGCAGGGTCTGCGTCTGGGAATCAGACCAAAGTGAAATGGAATCGCAACCGCAGAAACTTATGCGAGATCTTGTGGGCAGGGTCTGCGTCTGGGAGTCAGACCAAAGTGAAATGGAATTGCAACCGCAGAAACTTATGTGAGATCTTGTGGGCCGGGTCTGCGTCTGGGAGTCAGACCAAAGTGAAGTGGATAGCGACGAACTGTAATCTGATAACTTCAGGCGATTAGATATTAGGGGCTCGCTGCTAGATGTGATCGTGGTCACTCCTAACGGGCACGGCCGGTGCAAAAGCGCCGGCCGTTTTCTAAAGCACGCAAACCCAAAGAGTTGAGCGTAGATTTAATTGAAACTTCAGCTCCTGAGCAGTCTAATGAGGCATCTCTGTTCACGAAGGAGCCGGCTGCCATTAGCACTCGTCTTGCACTCTCTCAAGTACGTTCAAACAGACACAGCACATATCTTCTGCGGTTTCCTTAATCGCCAGCGAGCAGTGTCTCTGGCAGGAGGTGGCTATGTCATTGATACCGAGCGCACGGAACCCTTCAACAAATCGGCGCTTCTGTCTGATGACTTATACGCGGCCGATCAAGAATGGATACGCTCGAGTCGCGGTCCTTTGCTTCAACAACGCGTCTTAGCAATTCAGCGCTCGGGCTGTAGTCTAGAACCACTTCTTTGAGGGCAATCATCAGGCGGCCCGTATCGCGGGCCGCACAAAGGTCGCGAAGCTCATCCAGCCACCTGTGGATGTTACCTTCCGGCACCCCGTTGCCTACGAAGATGCGCACTTTTTTATGCTCGGTTGGAATCGTATTTTCGAGAAGCGTACTTAGTTCTTCGTAGAGCTTTTCGCCGGGCCGCATCCCGGTGAATTCGATCCTGATATCTTCATCCGGCTTGAGTCCGGATAGGAGAATCAGATTCCTGGCCAGATCGACGATCTTGACCGGCTGGCCCATATCCAGAACACAGATCTGGCCTCCGGTCGCCACTGCCGATGCTTGCAAAACCAGCTGGCACGCCTCGGGAATCGTCATGAAGAATCGCCGCATCTCCGGATGAGTCACGGTGACTGGCCCGCCGGCCGCGATTTGTTTCTTGAAGATCGGGATCACGCTGCCGTTCGAGCCCAGCACGTTGCCAAAACGAACCGCGACGTAGCGGGTTCGGCCGTTTTGAAGCGCCAGCAGAATCAGTTCAGCGATGCGCTTGGTGGTGCCCATGATGTTGGTCGGACGCACGGCTTTGTCGGAGGAAATCAGGACGAAATCCTCGACACCGTATTTCATCGCGGAGATAGCGAGGTTGTAGGTCCCGAAGACATTGTTCTCCACGGCCTCGAAGACGTGTGTCTCCATGAGGGGAACGTGCTTATACGCCGCGGCATGATAAACGATGGTTGGTCTGTATTGGTAGAGAACGTTGTCCAGGCGCGCACGGTTTTGCACGTTCCCGATCTCGGGGTAGAAGGGGACCTGCGGGAATCTCTGTTTCATTTCGCGATCGATCTCGAACAGTGGAGACTCGGCAATTTCAAATCCCACGATTCCGGCGGGGTGAAAGCGCGCGATCTGCCGGCAAAGCTCGGATCCAATGGATCCAGCAGCGCCAGTCACGAGAACCACCTTACCCTCGAGCACGTCGCGAATCTGACTTACTTCAAGTCGGACCGGGTTTCGGCCCAGGAGATCTTCGACTGCAACTTCGCGAATCTGGCCAACCAGGCCGCACTCTTCGACCACCTCTCCGAGTCCGGGCACGGTCTTCGACTCCACTCCCGCGGCATGACACAACTCCAGTATCCTGGTCATTTCGACGCCCGTCGCCGAGGGAATGGCAATCAGAATGATCGCTATGTTGTATTTTGTTACGAGTGACTTTACTTCATCCCCGCCGCCAAGTACTTCAATACCACTGATGAGTAAGCCCTGTTTGTCCAGGCCGTCGTCGAGAAATCCACAAACGTGATATGCCAATTTCGGATTGTTCCGAATCTCTCTGAGCAGAGTAATGCCTGCGTCTCCGGCCCCGTAGATTAGCGTTCTCTTCTCCTGGCCATTTCCCTGTCCGCCATGTATGGCTTCGGCTACCATGCGAACCACGACACGTAGTCCAGCCGTGCCCAAGAGAGAAAGGATGAGGTCGCTTAAAAAAATGGAACGCGGGAAACCCGCGGGAGCAATGCCAACAATGATCGCCCAGCTCAGAAGCGATCCGGCACAGTTCGCAATCACAATCCTGTAGACATCGGCAATCGCTACATACCGCAATCCCCGGCGATTCAAATTCGAGGCCTGGAACATCACGCTCTTGACGACCATCCAGACCGGAAGCGCATAGACGAGATAATGAAGGTATGCCGGAGGAAGGCTCAAGTCGAACCGCAGCAGGAATGCTATTACTCCGGAGAGCACAAAAACACCCACTTGGACCGACCACACGATCGTCCAACGCAAGCCATTCGATTGCATCATGTCCTTCATCTTCTTGTGCATATTCTGCTCCTTGCTTCAGACCCGAAGGGCCCTAAGTCCGCGTGACACCCTTTTTGAACTCATTTCGCAATCACATCTGCCCAACTGCTCGCCGGACGCTGTTGGTCATATGCAACGAATGCCTCCTCCGGCAAACTGCTGGAGCCTGGAAGGCAAATACCTCTTGCAAAGATTTCCTCCGCTATTTGTCCGACCCTTCCTTTTCGCTCTGCAGATAACGGCCGAAGATGCATAAACTTCCATACCGAGAGCAACTCTGTCTTCGCTTCATCCAGCGCTCTGATCAGTACGTTCCTCGATCGCCCAAACTGTCCCTCATCGCAATCAAGAGGCGGCTTGATCAATTTGCATGCAAAGCTTAGAGACTCGAGGCATCGGCCCAAAGGGGGTCAGTGAGACACGCCTTCACGCCGGGCGACCTTCACCGCAGTCATGAACAGGATTGTCACGTCGAGCTTAAAGCTGTATGACTTCATGTAATGCGAATCCAAGCGCACCTTCTCCGAGATTGGGAGGCCGTCTCTCCCGTTGATCTGGGCCAAGCCTGTGATGCCGGGACGCAAGCGATCAACTCCAGACGCGGTCCTGAGCGCGATCAGATCATCCTGGTTAAACAGTGCGGGCCGCGGTCCTACCAGGGTCATATCTCCCCGTAATACCGAAAAGAGTTGCGGGATCTCATCGAGGCTGGTCCGGCGAAGGAAACCACCGATGGCTGTAAGATAAGCATCTGGATTCTCCAGGAGATGGGTGGCCACCTGGGGCGCTCCGGCATGCATGGTGCGGAACTTCGGCATCTGAAAGATGCGATTGTCTCGCCCCACGCGAGTAGACCAATGAAGAACTGGCCCCTTAGAAGTGACCTTGACGGCGATTGCAATCAAGACCATAGGAACGGCAAATAGGGTTGACAGGATACTGCAGAAAACAACGTCGAATAGACGCTTCATATTTCCAGGTAGGCAATAATCAGCCCGTAAGCGGTTCAGCGGCGTTTGCGAGTAGTAATCGATCCCAAATGGAGACTGCGCCATCTACTTCACCGTCCGCCTGGCCTGTCTGCAATTGCTGTGTTGTGAGTCAAGATATTGATCAACCATCTCCTGGCGCAATGCTCCGCCGCCGCATTCCCAATCGAAGCCCGCCCCAGCAAGCCTTCGCGTGCTAATCGTAAAATGCGATGTCAATTTTGCAACTGCCTCATTTGAGATAGGCAGGCTGATGCCAAGCTTCTGCAGGGTAGAGCCAATCATGCCTGCGGCGCTTATCAGTGCTGACGGAATCGTGCGTGGCCTTGGCCGCTTCATACGATCAGCTAGTTCGTTGGCGAATGCAACGAGAGAGTAGGGACTCTCGTCGGCGAGGTTGTAGATCCCAGCTGAAAAACTACAGTGAGTAAGATGGCGCAACGCCCGGACCATATTCTCCAGGGACAAAAAACTGCGCATTGGGTTGCAGCCTGAAATGTGGAAGTAATAGCCGCGATCGATGCCCGCCATCATACGATGCAGGTTAAAGCGCGCGCCTGGACCGTAGATTAGGCACGGCCGGACAATCACAACTTCCAGGCCGCTCTTCCCCGCTTCCCGGACAGCTTCTTCCCCCTGGAGCTTCGTGCCGCCGTAAAACGTAGTCGCGCCTGTCGGTGCGGCCTCGTCAATATTCACTCCGGAGTGTTCGGCATACACGTGAGCCGTGGAAACAAACAGCAGCCGCCGGACGCCGTGACGCAATGCTGCGCGCACCACGGCTCTGGTGCCTTCAACATTGACGGAGTATGCGCGTTCCTTAGCTGCCTTGGTTCGCAGCGATGAGTGCGCGATCCCTGCCATGTGGATGATGGAACCGCACCCGCGCGCAAACCCGTTTACCGTCTCTTCGCAGGCGAGATCTCCGATGACGAACTCTGCATGGGAGACAAGGTCCTGAGGCGTGTCCAGCGCCATCACCCGGACCGCACCCTCTTTCGCCAAATGCGCGATCAGCCGCCGGCCCACAAAACCCGTTCCGCCTGTGACACCGATCATTTCCCCTGCCACGTTCGCCCATTCCGCCTTGCAATGCGCAACCTGTCGTGCCATGAATTTACGCGTGTATGGCGCATGTTTAGCGCACCCATGCGACGCTTAGTGATCGCGCCGATTTCGCAGACACCTGAAACCGCGATCACGCATGCGAGAAACGGCGCGCTCGGGATCGCGAGTGGCCAGGATGTTATAGGCTTCCGAGACAAAGTACCATGCGACGGACGCTCGCTTGTCCAACAGGGCAGGGCCAAAAGGGGTGCGATTCAGGCCGAAAATTGTGTATCCCGATCTTTCTAGGAGACGTGAAACCTCGGAATCCATGCCTTCGTGGTCTTCGAAGATGATATCCCTGATTTTTCCAGCTTCAAGCGTGATCCGGCTGGCGTTCAACGCGGTGAATTCGTGTCCCTCAATGTCCATCTTGAGAAGACCGACTGATCCACCGCATTCCTCGACCACCTGGGCCAATGTGACCGTTGGAACCTCGATTTCGCGATAAGTGCCGCCCTTGGGGCCAGCCTCTAACGTCGAGAGACCGTGATTACCGGAAAACGAGTATGGGATTCTGAGCGCGGCCACGCCATTTTTGTCGCTCACTGCCGCTTGGCGCGCAAAAATACGACCGGCGATTTCAGGGCGCGCTTGCGTCCATAACGCGACATTCTTCTCAAGCTGGCGAAACACGTCGGGATGCGGCTCGAACGCGATCACCATCTTCGCTGCGGAAGCCAGCGCCGCTGAGGTCATGAACCCAATATTTGCTCCCGCGTCGACTACCGCGTCGGCGCAGTCCGCCAGGCGGAAGATCGCTTCCAGGACCGGAATCTCAAAAATGCCGCAGTTCGAGATTTCTCTTCCTACATCTTCGCGAGTATCCACTTCGATGGGGAGGCCCCAGCGCAGGGGCACGACTCGGAATCCAGGAAAAGTCCGCGGCACGCCAAAGAAACGGCGCAGCACTGCTTTGGGCTGAGCCAGATATTGAGGTTTATTCAGACACCCCAGCCGTTCAATGCCTCTCAGACTTGCCAAAACAGCCACCTCGTTTCCATGCCTATGCTCACTTCCGTGTCATCAGGGGATCCCATCAGCTGACGTGCCTGTGGCGCGGTGCGAGGCGCTCGCGGATCAGGCAGTGGTACTCCTCTGCCAGGGCCGCCATCACCTTGTCCCGGGAAAACTCTCGCACGACCCACTCCTGGCCGCGGCGTCCCATCTCCCTCCGCTTTGCATCGTCGCGGAGGAGTTCGCCCAACGCCCGGGCCAGGGACGATGCGTCCCCCACCGGCACCACAATCCCTGTGTATCCGTCCTGAACGGAATCGATTGCCCCCGTCGCTTGCGTGGTCACAACCGGCTTCCCCGCCGCCTGCGCCTCGATATTGACAAGTCCGAATCCCTCTCGCCAGCTCGGCAACACATGGATATCCATAAGCTGGTAGTATGCGGCGGTGTCCGGTACAAACCCGGGGCGCAGGATCAGTGGGTCGGCTGCAATACGCTTCCATACCTCCGGCGGGACCGGGTCGCCGCTCTCCTCATCGCCGACGAGCAACAAGCGCAGGCTCGGAAAATCTCCACGCAACTGCCAATAAGCCTCTGCCAGTTCCGGTATCCCCTTGTCTCTGGTCAGCCTGCCGACAAATCCGATGACCGGGCTGTCTTTGGGGAGGTTCAGTTGACGGCGCAGTTCCTTCGCCTTGACCAGATTCTCCTCGGTAGCGGCGTAGCGCTCAATCTCGATGCCATGACAGGTGATGACGCGCGTCTTCGCCGCCTCCACCAGGCCAAGGTCGATCGCCCGCTGCCGCAAGCTCGCACTGTCGCATACCACGCGGTGCGCGCACTTGCAGGCGATTCTCTCCGTCCAAGTGAGAATACGCCGCTTCAATCCCGCGGTTGTCTCCAGGCGCAATCCGTGCAGTGCATAGATCCGGCACGGAACCCGGGCTAGCACGGCTGCCAATCCGCCCATCAGTCCTGCCTTTGGATTTCCGCTATTCGTAAGGTCGGGCTGCACCCGCCGCAGAAGACGCCAAAGGCGCCACAGTGCAACCAGGTCGTGAAGAGGCGAAATCTCGCGTTCCATGGGAACGTAAAACAGCGTGGCCCCTTCGGCGACAAGCGGGGCTTGCTCCGGACCGGGCGACGAGATCGCGCTGACATCGAAACCGCTGGCGCGGAGCCTTTCGACGCAGCCGCGAAAAAACAGCAGGAACCTGCCCGCTACAATGATGGCCAGCTTTGACCTCTGCAGCCCGCTCGCGCCTTCACGATACACCGGAGCATGATCCCCATTCGTACGCTGTGGCGCGGCTGATTTTCCTGCTCCGGCTGGTGCGCACATGGGCATGGATACTGATCTCAGAGTTCCCGCCCCTGCGACAATTTGCGCCATGCCAAACGTGTTCTGCGCACCCAGGGATGAAGGATCAACATGCCTAGGAGGTACTTGGGAGAATGAGTCAAAAGGAATTCCGTGAAGAGAAACCCGGAGATCTCGGCATATTGCTGCTGCAACTGCGAAGCGTGTGTCAGTTGTACGCCGTGCCGGCGGTACTCCAGCAATACCTCATTCAGGTTGTAGAAGCGAATCGTTCGATCCCGCGCCATTCTGATAAACATCTCGTAGTCTTCGCCGGAATGGCCGTACTTATACCCTTGCAGGCGAATCAATGCACGCTTCCGAAACATGACGGCGGGGTGGGGGATGGGAACCCGATAAGGCAGCACCTTCCGGATTTGCGCGTCTGTCTCGAAATAGCGGAAGCCGCGCGCGAGGTTCTTTGACGTCTGGTCGATCATTTGCACTCTGCACCCGACCACATCGATATCTGGATTGCGGTCCAGGAACTCTGCCTGACGGCGCAATCGATCCGGACGGCTCACGTCATCCCCGTCCATGACGGCGACATACTCGCCCAGGGCCTCAACGATGCCCAGGTTTCGGGAGAACGCGACGCCGCCTCCGATCCGGGCGGTCACGATGCGAATTCTCCGGTCTCCCCCGGCGCACTGCAGGACCTGTTCACTCAATCCAGGACAGCCCGAGTCCGCGATGACCAAGAGCTCAAAGTTACTGAATGTCTGGTTCAGAATGCTGTCGATGGCCGCCTGAAGATAGCCATCGATCCGGTTCACGGCCATGATGATGCTGACGCGGGGAGGCTTCGCGTGGCATTCCATAGACGGGCTCAAGCCGGCGTTCTGTTGTTCTTCCATTACCGCTTTGCTGGCGTGCCGCGAAGACTGCTGATAAAGCGCCGTCCAACCCTTGGGTTCACGCGCCAACGCACGCGCGTGTCCCCATGGCCATCGTTCATGACAACGAGTTGCCCGCGATGGCGGGATTGCGCCGCCGGGCTGATTCCTCCCAGTCCCTCATGCGATGCCTGCGCGTACGAAAAAGACCCCTCAGAAAAAAGCGCGCGACCATTTGGAAATGGCGAACACTTCCGTGTGTCGTCCAGAGCTTATAGAGCAGCCGGTGCAACAGGATCGCTAGGAGCATGAGGTGCCCTCTTCGCCCCAGACACTGATCGTAAAACGCCTCCTCGGCAAGCAGCATGTCCTCGTACCGGGCAGGAGTCGATCGCGCTTGCAGGTCGAGGATAGACGCCTCATGTTCGACATGAATGTGACCTGCAACGAGGAGCCTAAAGTGGTTCTGATGGAGACGGTGAAACATGAACAGATCACTGGACCATAGAGGAAAACGCGGATCGAATCCGTTCATAGCTTTCAGAGCGCTCACTTTGAACGTGCACGCCGAGTTCGCAGCGTAGACCGCTTGCGGCGGAATACCGATGAATCCGACGGGAAGCCGCCTGGGCCGAAGCCCGTAATTCCGCTTTTGCCAGGGAGATGTTATCCGTCCATCGCCACAGGCAATACACGGTACCACCGCGGCGACGGTATCCAATTGTGCCGCAAACAGGAGCGCAGGGCAGAGCTTGCGGAAGAAGTCCACCGGGAGACCGGAGTCCTGATCCAAAACCAGCAGCCAGGCAATCCCCTCTCGGACGGCAACTTCCATCGCATGGTTATAGGCCGCCGCGGTCCCGCCATTCTGCGGGTCTGCCTGGTAAATCACGTCCGCGGGTAATTCACCCGGTTTCTGTCCCCCCGGCGTGTTGTCGTACAGCATGACCCGGAGCGAGAGAGAGCCGGGCGGCAGTTGGCGGCTTGCGTTCTGCAGGCTTTGGAACGACCTGGAGTTGACCGGCAGCGTGTGGTAGAGAACCACGACCGCCATGATTCGCATCCCAGGCTCTGCGGACCGTGGGTTCATACCGTGCGAAGACCCAGGTTTGCGTTCGTGGAAGATGACTGTGTTGCGGTGCGTGCCAGCACACCCAACCCAACAAAGGAAATGAGAAAGGGATACATCCCCACCGGATTGTTCAGAAAGGGATTGGTTCCGGACTCAACCAATATGACAATTGCCGATAGAAAAAGCGGATAAGCGAGGCGCTCACCGTGGTTTCGCATTGCCTGCCTGAACCGCAGAGTCAATGCCACAATCAGTGCCGTCCACCAAAGCAGGCCGATCGCTCCCTGCTTATGGAAGATTTCCAGGTAGATGATCTCCATGTGCTCCGGCTTTTCGGGCACTCCTACGCCGAAGCCATGGCCAACGATGGTGCTCAGGGGAGTAATTCGTTCCGAGACTTGTGACAGTGTGTTCAGCCGCTGCGTGTCTGACCAGCTCTTGTCTCCGGACAGCACGAAGAGGAACGGAAGAGACGTGGCAGCCAGCACCAGCAAGACCGCGCCCAGGCCAACCTTTCTGATGGGCGGCATCGGCCCAATCAGGACGTAGAAAATCGCCAATAGCGCGAGCGCCAGGAAGAGCCCGCGGGATGCGACGAGAAACAGGGTGAGGAAGAGGAAGAATGCAGCCACTTTCTCTCGACGCCCATTTCCGAATGCAAGAAAAATGATTCCAATGACAAGGTAGAGAGAGCCCGTATAGAAGAAATGGCCCGTCTCTCCCGTTTCGTCACCCCCGATGAAGAAGTCCACTCCACCGGACGTGGCGAGCCAGCGATGCAAGGCTCCCAGAGAAGTAAGTCCCAGCCACAACGAGAGCCATAAAAGAACCACAATCAATGCATAACAGCACGCGACGATGCATGCGGAAGTCAGGATGATTCGCATGACAAGCCGGATGTCTGCCTGGTTGCGGATCGTCAGCTCAAAGAAAGGCAGAATCAAGAAGGCCGACAATGGGCTCAGGTCGCCGCCAATCAATCGAATATCGGCGGCGTGACAGAAACCGTTCAAGGCGCTTAAACACAGCAACGCCACAAAAGAGAGTTCGAAAAGCACCGTGCTGCGACAGATCCGATCCCATGAAAGCAGGCTCCAGGCCGCATAAAGAAGGGCCAGAGAGAAGAGCAGCATCTTGATCGTAAAGGGGCCTATTTGCAGCATTCGTCCGCTTGCCAGCAAGGAACTTTCTAAGACCACAATGCAGAGCAGAATCCTTCCCGCGGCCGGCCGCAGACCCTTGCGTGCCAAGCTTTCATTCGTCGCAGGAGCAGTCAATGGGGTTGCCATCTAGGTCTGATAGAGAATGCGGGTCCAGCGATAGGCGAGGCGCGAGGCCTCCAAAGCGGAAAGGACAGTTTGCGCCATGAAGTAGGCCCACGCGAGAGATGTGCCGGCAAAGCGGTCGACTAAGTAAAGGACCGGGAACAGAAGCGCGAAATTCGGATACACATAGAAGATGCCCAGCACGCGGCCGGCGACGATTCTAAAGAGAGACCTTGCCTTCTCTGGCCGTGCCCTGCCCATCGGCGTGCGTAGATAGGCACCGGAAAGGTCGATCAGATGCCTGAGCAGCATTTCAGCGCTGATGCTGATCACCGACAAAGTGAGGATGAGGCCGGAGTTGTATTGATGGAGAGCGATAAGAGAATATGCGAAGCACAGATTGAAGAGAGGATGGCAGATGGCATGGGCCATCTGATCCAGTTCCGTGCCAAAGGGCGAAAAGATGCCTGTGAGCCGCGCCACCTCGCCATCGCTGCAGTCGAGGATGAACCAGAGATGAATCAGCGCGGCGCCCGCGATCTTGGCCGCGAGAAGTGGCGTTGCGAAGAGTACAGCGCCAAGCACCCCGGAAACAATCATCCCCAGCGTCACCGTATTCGGGATCACCCCCCGGCGCAGGAAGAAACGCGTGCAGCAGGGCGAAATTAGGGTTGCGTAGTAATCGCCCAGAACCTGCCCGAAGCGTTCGCGACTCCGGGATTCCCTGAGGATGGCTGCGTAAGATGATGATGATTCCGTCACTGGCATGAGAGTGGGCTCCGATTTCGCATACCGCGTAGAAGATTGGATTGCAGGATCCCGGCGATCTGCCGCCGGAGAACAAAGAAGGCGAAGACGCTGAACGCTGCAGCCTGGGCCATCCCCGCCAGGGCCTGCCCAGCCGTGCTTGAAACACCGGGAAACATCAGCCAGCGCGCCGCCAGGATTGCCGCGCCTGCAATCAGCAGCCACGCGTGCCGGAGCGTGTAGGGAAGCACATTCAGCAGCAGCCGGTTGGCGATCACATTGACCAGGTTTCCAAGCACTGTTGAAGTGGTTTTGGCGATGGCCGCGCCCAGGATGCCGTATCGCCTGGTCAGGGCAATCGTGAGGCCCAGGTACACAACCAGCCACACAGTATTGATACTGAACGATAGGCGGGAGTGCCCGGTCAACTTCAGCACTGCGCCCGCGGGGCCGGCAATGGCGTCAATGGCGGTTCCGAACGCCAGAACCAGGAAGATGCTTTTCCCCTGCCCCACGAAAGTGGGACCGAAGAACGAAAGAATGGTCGGCGATAACTCCACCAGGAGCAGGCTGAACGGGAGCATCAGGGCGACGATCGAAAGGGTAATGGCGCGGTAAGAATCGCGAAGATCGTCCAGCCGGTTCTGCCCGTGCAATTGAGAGATGTAAGGATAGAAGGCAATAAAGGGCAAGACAAACATGGTATTCACGATGGCAACCGCCTCGGAGACGCGATAGATTCCGACCAGCGCCAGAGGCACCATCATTCCCAGGACGGCCTTGTCCAGCAGGGGATAGACCGTGTCGATGACGCTGATGCCCAGCATGGGCATCACGATTGCGCCAAGGGTGTGCCGCGGCTCGGGAGGATTGCGCTCCACGGGCTTTACGACTCCGAGAACACGCCGGACGCTCGCCAGGCCCGGATCGAGCCGCCGCAGGCGGATGATGCGGAGGACCACCGCCAGCAGGCATTCCAATGCCACCGCGCAAAAGAGGATGGTCCAACGGGCAGCGGGAAAAAACAGGACCGGAAGGCAGAAGGCGAATCTCGCGATGGTGCGGATGTTGTTGAAATACGCCTGCGCGGGCGCATCTTTGAAGCCCAGGAAGACCGCATCGAAGACTTTGCCGACGGAGAACGCGATGAGCGCAATGCAAAATGCCGCCCGCGCCTGGTCGGGCAGGCCGACCCTCGCGAACGGGCGTGGTCCGGCTAGTCCGGCTCCCGCCGTAACGATCAACGACGCCACGCAGGCGATCAGAAGGCATTGACGCACCACCCGTCGCGTCGCAACGTGTTGGCCTTCGAGCCTTGGCAGGAGATAGACAAGAGCCCCCTCCAGGCCCGGCACGGTGAGCACGGAAAGAATTCCCAGCCAGGCCAGGAAGATCGTCACTGCGCCCAGTGCATCCGCTCCACAGGTCCGCGAGACAAAGGCCTGAAAGCCGAACGAGAGAAGCACCCCGAAACACTGATACAACGACACTCTCCCGGACGAAGCAAAGAGCCGCCGGAGGATGCTGCCGGACGCAGGCGCGCTCTCGGCCAAGAGTTCAGATACCGGAATGGCTGATTGGGAAGACATGGAATGTTGTGAATGGCTCAAGATCGCAGAAGAGAACCTCTGCGGCCGTAATCACCAACGCTCGGGTCGTGCGGCAATTTCGATCAAACGATCTGTCAGGTTCATTACGTCTCCATTGCCTGGATCCTGATCTTGTATGCTCAGCGGAATCTTTCGAGTCGCTTCTAATGAACCTCGGCAAAGCCGAGACCGCCATCGTCCCGGCCGGTAGAACCGCGGTTATTTGCCCGCTCCGCCTACCGCACAGACCGGAAGAATGTCCTCCGCGTGCTCCCGGCAATAGGCCGTGATCCGTTCGTAGTCCTCGATATAGTCCACCTCTCCCCAGAACGCGCCCGCGAGATCCCGGGCTATGATTCCGCGTTCCGGTGTGAGTGAGTAAAGAACATCCTCCCACCACATGGAGTGGCTCTGCGTGCGGATGAGTTCCTCGAGGCGAGCGACGAAGGTGCCGGTAAACTCTGAACCAAATCTGGCGCAGCCGATGTATTCGCCGGAGGTTTCGTCGAGCGAGAGATCTTTGCCGTACTGCACCAGGCGGTCGCCGTCACACTGAAATTTGTAGTCCGCTCCCTCGCGCCGGGTCGTGTCGTAGAAGAGTACAGGGCTTCTATCTTCCTCCAGCACTGCATCGAGGGCCTGCTGGGAAAGAAACACATCGCCGTTCATGATGAGAAAATCGCTGCACGCGGCAAAGGTGGAGCGTGCGAACCAAAGTGACGCGATGCTGTTGGTGACGTCGTAAAACGGATTCTCCACGAACCGGACATTGCGACCCGCGAGGATTGCGCGGATCACGTATCCCTGGTATCCGAGAACTACTGTCACGTCCGCGATCCCGTTGCGATGAAACAGGTCGATTGTATATTCGATGAGAGTCACGGCCTCGCCCAATGGGATGGTGCACTTTGGCTTTCCGTCGATACAGCGGCTGATCCGTGTCCCTCGGCCAGCTGCGAGCAAGATTGCTTTCATTGCGTGATCTCCTTCAGAGCGCATGCCAGCGCATCCAGATCTGATTGCGAAATATTACCCATATGGCCCACGCGAAAGAGCGTGTCTCGAAGCTCGCCGCCACTGGGTGCGACTACAAAGCCAAATCTGTTCTTGAGTTCGCAATAGATCGCGAATGCTGAGAGGTGATTTACCGGGCTGAGCGCCGTAAGCGCATTGGATGGCGAATCTGGAAACATGCGCAGCGGGAGCTCGCTGATCGCAGCACGAAAATACTGAGCCAGCTGAGAGCAGCGCAAGGTCATCGCAGCCGCGCCCTTCTGCCTGATGGAACGCAGCCGCTCGCTTAGCTGGAGAATCACCGTGACTGCGGGCGTAAACGGAGTTTGGCCCCTTGCGCCATCGGCAAGATAACGCGCAAGACCAAAATAGTAGCTATTGACTTTCCTCCTCGCGGCGCGCTCGATGGAACGAGGCCCCAGCAGGAGGATGGAAAGACCGGGAGCCAGCGCCAGACCTTTTTGCGAACTCGTGAGCAGGGTGTCGATTCCCATCGCAGTCATGTCGATGGGATCGCAAAGAAAGGCGCTTATTGCATCGACAATGAAGTAGGTTCCGGCCATGGTGCAGGCTTTGCCGAGGCGCTCGATATCATATAGGACTCCGGTGCTTGTCTCATGCGCGTTCACGAGCAGGGCACGATAGCGACCCAGCTGAAGGGTGTCGATTTGTTGCGGCGTTAACGATCGTCCAGCTTCCAAGCGAAGGGCGTCGTAAGGAATGCCGTTGGCTTCGCATATATCGCAGAATCGCTCGCCAAAGCCGCCCCCGACGATGATCAGAACCCGGTCCTCCGGACCGGTTGCATTAATCACCGCAGCTTCCATCCCCCCGGATCCGGAACAGGTGAGCAAAATCATCCTTGAGCCTGCTGGCGCTCCTGCAAGCTCGCACATCATGAGCTCGCAGTTGAGGACCATCTGTGAGAATTCTTCTGTCCTGAAATACGGCGGCTGCTCACCCCCAATGCGCAGGGTTTCAGGATGCATCTCCACGGGCCCGACGGTGAATAGCTTCTCCTTCACGCGATCTTCGCCGTCCCTGTCTTGCCGCCCATGCGCCGGGCGTGATCTCATTTGCAGCATAGGGTTATCTCAAACAACTCCATAGGAAGGCCAACTCTCGACGTTTTGATGCTCTCTGTCAAAGCCGTCGGCCCGCGCAGCCGCTGGAGAATTCCATCACATTATCCGCCCCCGAGTTCGTCACCCAAACATTCCCGTTTTTGTCGATGCTAATGTGCAGCGGATCGATTCCCGCCACATAGCTACCCATGATCGAACCGGAGGGGGAAAGCGTTGTTACCGTTCCGGCCGCGAGCACCAAAGGATTGGTCAAGCCATTCACGACCCACAGGTTTCCCCCCGCATCGATGGCGATTCCCCAGGCGTTTTGGCCTGCCGGAAAGGTACCGAGCGGAACACCCTGCGAAGACAGCTTGTTCACCGTGCCTTGCAGATAGCTCAGGCCATCGTTGATGGTGTTCGTTACCCATATATTGTCCGCGGAATCGACGGCGATAAAGATGGGATCGTGGCCGGTAGGATAGGTCCCCATCAACTGGCCGGAAGAAGAGAACTTCATTACACTGTCCGAAGCGTTATTCACCACCCAGACGTCGCCTTGCGAATCGAGAGCCACACCGTGCGGATTGCCGCCCACAGGATAGACACCTAAAAGCGTTCCATTGGAAGAGAGCTTCATCAGAGTATTGGCCCCATCGTCGCTGATCCAGAGATTCCCCAATGCGTCGAATACCAAATCATGGGGCTTGACCCCGACCGCAAAGGTGGCTATGCGTTCGCCGGTTGTAGAGAACTTCATCAACGTGCCGTCGCCGTTATTCGCCACCCAAATGTTGTCGCCGGCGTCGACGGCTATGCCCTCCGGTTGGGGGCCAGTCGGATAATCCTTGCGCGGGCCGCCGCCCAAGAACAGATTGGAGATGCTGTTGGCGCCCCAATTCGTCACCCACAGATTTCCATGCCCATCGGTAACTGCTTCCTCAGGGTTGGAACCCGTCGTAAACGTGCCCAGCAGGGTTCCAGGTTGCGGCATCAAGGTGATTTGCACAGAAGCCGAAATGGACGGATTCCCGGGAACCTCTGCGGTGAGATTAACCGTGCCCTCAGAGAGCAATGCAGGAGGAGCCGCATAGAGCCCCGTCGCCGACACGGTTCCAGGCTTCATGCCAGAGTTCGAAAAAGTCCCGATTTTCCAGGTTACGCTGGAGCCGCTTGGCACTGTGGCAACAAACTGCTGCGTAGCGCCCGCTTCCACGCAAACGGCGGCTGGCGAAATAGAAATCGCGGAGGCTTCGTCTTCCCCATCCGCCGCAGGCCCATCACTCCCGCAGCTCACGATCGAGGGCAGAAGGCAACAAACGACCAGAATACTCAGGACCCGCCGGTTCTGCTTCAACACCTTGGACAGGGCCATCGGCATCGTGCAGCACGGCACAAAACAGAAACTGCAGGTTGTCACTTTCTCAAACTCTTCAAGTGCGCCGGTACAGTAGCCTGGCTAGGCTCGTGCAGGACTAATGCAACCAAGAGTGTGCTCGAGTCAGCGCGTGCTATGCCTCTCAATCGTCAGCGCGGCTTTCAGAGCCGAGAACTGAAGATCGATTTCGGGGCTGCGTCTCGCCCGCGCGAACGCCATGGCGGCCAGGATATAGAAAGCCGAGGCAAAAAAACCCAGGAGCATTGCGCAAAACGCGATCCATACCCGCCGCGGCGCCGATTTCCGGTCCGGCTCAGTAGCCGGCTCCAGCACCTGGATGATGGCCGCTTCCTTGGCCTCATCCAGCCGGGCCGCATCGTACTGCTTGATCAGCAGATCGTAGAGGGTCTGCCGGTAGAGCAGTTGGTGCTGCGCGCGCAGGTAGTCCAGCCCCGCGCTGGGAACATCCCCCAGATCCAGGCCCGCAAGCCCATGGGAGTGACTGCGCTGCTCCATGCGCGCCGCCTCCGCCTGCAACGTGGAGAGTTCCTGCTCGGCCAATTGGACCTCGGGGTTCTGCTCGGTCGAAAAGGAGCGTAGCGCCTGCACCTCGACCTGCTTGGCCGCCGCCTGTGCGCGCAACCCGGCCAGGCTTTCGATCATCGCCTTGGCCTGCGCATCGAGCGCGACCAATCCCTTTTGCTGCTGGACCTGCTGGAAGGCGAGCTCGGCTCCCACCAACGCTTCCTTTGACTGCTTGAGCTGGTCCTCGTAGAACAGCCGACGCTGCGAGGCTTCAGTGACCGCCAGGCGCTGGGTCAGGGCGCGGAGCTCACCGGTATAGGCATTGGCCAGCTCGGCGGCGCGCTGTCTATCCCGATCGCTCACCGCGATCGTGATCAAACCGCTCTTCTCCGATTTCACCACAGTAGATTGAGCGAGCTTCTCGCGCGCCCCTGTCATGTCTGGGGAGCCATAGACGTGGACCAGGTCGAATTGATGAATGATGGCGTCGGCGATGGGCGGCGATTCGAGCAAGCCCACGTAAAGATCGTTCGGGCTTCTCAGGTCCAACCCTCCGCCCGCAAGTGCGGCCAGTGGACCGGCGCCGCTGCCGGCGAGCTGGCTCATAAACAACGAAGCGGAGGACTGTGTCTGTTGCGGCGGCATGATGCAGGTAGTGGCCGTGTAACGGACCGGTAGAACCAGACTGAGCACGATGCCGATCGCCATGGCGGCGGCCGTGATCTTGGCGATCAAGGCCTTGCGCCGGGCAAGTTCGGTCAGAAGTTCCAACAGCGTGACCTCCTGTCGAATACCTGCACGCGGGGCTGCGGCCAGTTCTTCCGGCACGGTAAGCGAGGGACTTGCGACGGAATCCTGTTGCATCATCGGTGGTTCCATCAGTAGCTCGACCCAATCACTGCACCGGTCAGCGCGGTTTGAGAAATCATCTGGGTCCAGAACGGAAGCTGTTGCATGAAGTTGCTGGGCGACTTCAGCTTGGTGGGAACAATGATCGTGTCTCCGGGCAATAGGACCGTGCTTTCAAAGTCGGTATGCCAGAACTGGCCGTGGCTTTGCCTGCTGATGATGGTTCCGTCCGCCCTGACCAGAAAAATGCGCCTTGTATCCCCTTGCCTGGTGGGGCCGCCGGCGTCATTGAGATATGCGGATAAGTGCTTCCTGGGCTGAAACCGGAAGGCATTTTCGTTGTAGACTGCTCCCGCGACCTGAACCGTGCTGAGCCTGGGTGGAATATAGAAACTGTCTCCATCTTCGAGCGGGAAGTTCGGAATATCGGCGACGGTGCTGGCGCTGGGCTTCATGTTGAGAACGATTCGGCCTGTCGGCTTAACGGCTGCAAGCTGGGCGATAACGGCTTGCTGGGTACTGAGCTGCGTCTGCTGATCTGCTGCGTTTGTAGATCCCGCTGACGGGGCGGCCGCATAGCGCGAGGTGAGTTCTTTCTGCATTTGCGCCTGGGAAACCCGGAGTTCCTCTTCCTCAGCCTGGCGCGTTGAGACGCGCGTCAACTGCGAGGCATAGAGGTAAGAGTGCGGCGTTAACCCTCCCGCGCGCTCGACTGCATCTCGGAGCGTGTCTCCCGGTTCTACGCGATAAACGCCTGGCGCATTGACCTCTCCGCTCACCCGGACAAATGTCGCGTGTTTGTCCACCGCCAAGGGCAGGTCGCTCCGCGAAAAAATGGTGATCACATCGCCAGGCTTCAAGGGCTGGTTATCGGCTGATGCTGGGTTGCCGATGGCATTGCCCAGGTTGAAGGAAATCAGGCGGGTGCTCAAATCCTGTTCGTCGAGGCGCTCGATCGAGGCATGGTCCCAGTTGATCTCTGCGCTGTTCTCGGCCAGGTCGGTCATCATATCGACATGCGCCATCCCGGCCAAGCGGTTTTGCTGGTTCCAATATTCGCGGGTAATCAGGAAATTGCGCGACGGAATCAGGTCCGAGACCCGCATCCCTTCGTGCCAAGGGAAACGGCCCGGCTGGGCAACATTGCCGCGCAGCGTCACGGCGTTTTCAAATTGTGGTGAGATAGGGAATATGCGCAAGAGATCCCCATCTTTGAGTACGCGCTGCAGTCCCGATGCGTCCAGAGGAAAGTCCTCGACCCCTCGTCTTCTGTGATTCTCAATTTTTTCGAGGAGCACGCGATCGGCCTCGGCCAGGTTGGTGAGCCCGCCGGCGTCGCTCAACGCGGCGGCAATCGTGGTTTCGCCCTTCAGTTCGTAAATCCCGGGCTCATTCACGCTTCCCATGATCGCAACCTGCGGACCGGCGGGCGGAATATAAATCACATCTCCGGGAAGCAACTGGACATCGTGCGCTTTGTCACCCCTGCGCAGGAGGTCGTAAATGTCGAAGTCGACGAGGATACGATTGCCGCGGCGCAACTGGGTGTGGCGCATCGAGCCTGTCGCTGAGGGTCCGCCGGAAGCAAAGAGCGCGTTGACCAGCGTGCTTAGAGAGCTTACGGTGTACGCTCCCGGTTGCCTTGCGCTTCCCAAAACGAAGATCTGGATGGAGCGAAGCTGGCCCATCGTAACATTCAATTCGAAGCCTTTGTAGAGATTGCCAATAGCGGCGCGGAGATAGCTTTCCAGTTGCTCGTAGTGCAACCCGGCTACGCTCAGGGTTCCGACCTTCGGTAAGAATATCTGGCCATTCCTGTCCACGGTCACGCTGGATTCGAGATCGATCTTTCCCCACACCCTTATCAGCAGTTGATCTCCCGGACCCAGCACGTAATCGGCGGGGACCGGAACCCGATCCATGGGAGCAAAGGTGGTGGGAACTTCGTCGAATAACTGCCTGCCATACACGTGGAGCGTGCGCCCGGCGGCATCTTCGGCGAACATCTCGAATTCGGATCGAGTGGTGATCGCACCGATCACCCGCGTGGATGGCGCCGGCGTCGTGCCGGGCGCGGGAACACCTTCAGTTGGACCTTGAGTTAGTCGAGGTGTGAGGGTCGTCCCGGTTCGAGCAGGATATGCGCCCGGTCCATTTGCGGGAGCCTGGTTGGTTCCCGGCGGGCATTGAGCGGCTTCCTCTTGAGAGACCGGGCCGGGGCCGGCAGGACATGTGACCGTTTGCGCCGGAGCCGTGTTGTAGTCAGTCTGTCCGGCGCAAAAAGAGCCGGACAGTAGAAAGAAGATCAGGAGTTTATGCGTCATGGTGTAGGAAGCGTCTCAAAGACGAGTGTTTGCTTAGTTTGCGGGATCAAACCTGCGCCTGGATTTCAAAAGCCAATCTTGCGTTCCGGAAACCAGGTCAGTTGGATGGCCGTAGAGGTTACAGTCTGCAAGCCGGGAAGGTAGACCGGGGCTTTCCAGTGCTCCAGTGTAAAACTCCCGTCGATCTCAAAGCCTCTGCGAATGCGTTTGACGGCCTGAACGCTGCAGTCGTCGAGCGTCGTGCCGCCGGGAATAAAGTCCTTGGAAGCTTTCTGGCTGCGCACGCTCGCCTGCACCCACTCATTGCCGCTCAGGTGATAGGTGATCCAGCCCTGCCCGCCCTTGTCCTCGCGCCCCATCCAGTCTCCGAAGAGTTGGCCCTGGTTGGTGTAGCCCTGTCTCTGAATGCTTTCCCAGTATTGATAACGGCCGCCAATGCTTTCTGGATAGGAGGAATCCGTGTCGGCGGCTTCGACACGCATATCCAGCTTCGGGATGCCCGGGACGTGGGAGAGATAGAGGCCCGGCCTGAAGGTGCCGTGCAAAGGTTTGGCGATAGGACTAGGTGTGTCGTGCGCCTCCATGTCCGAGTAGAGCGTCAGCCAGTGGCCCGGCAATGGTAAACGATAGACGAAATCGAATGTGCCGAAGCGTGCGCCGGGATCCCGATTGCTGTACTTTTCTGTGGGATCGGTAGCGTTGGTGCTGAAAAAGCTTCTCAGGAACGTGTGAACAGTGATAGGTTCGTGACCCTCTCCTCCCCAAATCACCGTGCGCTCAAAGCCGAACTCGAGATCGCGCGTGGGCTTGAAACTGAATTTTTCAGCGTGTACCCATGGGTCGCCGGGATTGATTACGTTCGGCTGGCTGGGCGCATTGTTGTTGCAGGGAGACGGGTTGTTGTCGCAGAGCGGATTCGGCATCAACGTGTGACCGCGCAGCGCGCTCGCCAGGAATTCATAGCGGAAAGGCCCAGTGAGCCTTGAGAGCAATGGAATGTACAGCGGCTCGCTGCGGTTGATGTGAAAGGCATAGATATTTTCGGCGTTATTCGAGTAGGCCATGCTGGCGCCCTGAGCTGGGCCCATCCACTCATCCTGTTTTCCGAATGAAAATACGTGGTTCAGAAACTGCGCGGAGACATATGCCTCAAGGAAGCGTCCCTGGGTCGCGGTGGCGATAGGTCCCTGAGGAATCGTGGTCTGGTTGAACACCGCGGTGGTGGGGCCGTAAGGCGCCGTGCTCGACGGAACGAAGTAGCTGGTCTCGTCGATCCCTGACAACGTCTGGGCCAAGGCCGCCGAATAACCTGTTGCCGAAGGCGCGCCCTGGAATTCGCCGCGCACGTAGAGCGTTAACCGGCCGGCGGTCGCGTAGCCGCTCAAGCCCGAGTAGTTATTGAAGCCGTTTTCGAAGGGCCGGCCGTAGTCGTTGACGATGGTCGAGCCGAGATGAAAGCTGTCGCGCAGAGGCGTACCACTGATCGCGCGCACCACCGAATAGGTTGACTCGATACGCACATCGCCCGTGCGCGCCTTACAGGGACCCCCGCTGTCGAGATGCAACTCATGATGCAGCGCATCGTCGAGTTCCCTCGCCTCGTCCGTGACCGGTCCTTTAGTCGCGTCCGCAATCTTGGCTGGGGTATCTTCCAGCATGTGGCTCAAACTGGCGCGCGTCCATGGATGCAGGCCCAGAAAAACATGATCCAGAAAGCCCAGCGAATACAAGCGCAGCACGGCCGGATAGATCCAACTGTCTACCGGAATGTAGGGAGAACCGGACATGGATAGATCGCAATCTTCGGCCGATGCGTCGGAATTGTTCGCTCCCTGATTGGCGCTCTCTGGTCCATTAGGCGCCGCGGAAAGTGATCTGGTGGCAAAAAGTAGAAGCCCGCTCAAGGCCATTACATAAAAGTGCACGGGGACCGCGGCAGGCTGCTCCCTCACGCTTGCGCTCTTTGCCCCACCGTCATGAATCCGTCTCGGACAACGGTGGCTCCAATGTGGCTGAGCCTGGCGAGATCTCGGGATCATCCAGGGGCCGCGTTTCCGCAGTCTCATTTGTCTCATCGGGCCCATTTGCATGATGCGACCGGTCTCCGGTCCGGAACGATTCAAGTTCCGCGGCAAGTTCCTTGACCCTCAGCTCCAGATCCTTCACATGTGCGGAATACTCGATGACGCTCGATGCTAACGAGTTATCTTGATTCCTGCTTGCGACCAGGCTGTTCATGGTGTTGCGCACAAGATCCGAGATGCTGCGTGCGCCGCTGGCTACACAGAACCGTTCCAACTCCAGGTATTCCTCTTCGGAGAGCCGAACATTAATCGTGCGAATTCGGGGTATCAGAACAGCCATCGGAGATTGAGCTGTCGAACGGAAATTTGGGGGGAGTGGCTGCTGGTGGTGTGGATCTTTACTGCGACTGAGAAGGTGACTTTCTAGAGGTATCTTTGCGGTGCGCTTCGCGCCCGTCGGTCCCATGCCATAGGACCGATATCACAAAACACCAACTCTACCTCTTCCGCAAGGGGCGAAGGCACACTACAATTCTTTGATCTTCTGGTGAGATCTTCTTCACCTGACCTCAATTCACAAAAGGGAATTGAACAGACCTTAGCACGCGACGCGGGGCGCTGCAAGAAAAAAGTACGACTGATGTAAAACAAATGTGATTTTGGCACCTGTATCATTTTGGGATCGATCGTGCGCCCTCTGCGTTCTCCGCAGTACTTGGTTTCTGTGAGCCTTCTGAGACTTTAAGCCGGCTCTCGGATAGATGTACCCGGCGTTTTAGCTTTCCCACCCTTTTTCCGCCGCGGCGGACGAAAAGGATGGGGCAGCTTCACACGCCGCTGTAGGCCGAGAAGCCGCCGTCGATGGGCACCACCACGCCGGTAACGAACTCCGACGCCGGCGAAAGCAGCCAGAGCACCGATCCGAACAGGTCCTGCGGCTCGCCAAAGCGCGCCATGGGCGTGTGCGCGATGATCGATTTGCCGCGCGCCGTCAGCCCGCCGGTCTCCTTGTCGGTGAGCAGGAAGCGGTTCTGATTGGTCAGGAAGAAGCCCGGCGCAATCGCGTTCACGCGGATCCTTGGCGAGTACTCCTGCGCCATGTGCACGGCCAGCCATTGCGTAAAGTTGCTGACCGCGGCCTTGGCCGCCGAGTAGGCCGGGATGCGCGTGAGGGGCCGGAAGGAGTTCATCGACGAAATGTTCAGGATGGCGCCATAGCCCTGCGCCGCCATGATTTTTCCAAAGGCCTGGCTGGGCAAAATGGTGCCGAGAATGTTCAGCTCGAAGACCCAGCGCAGTGCGTCGGCGGGCAGATCGAAGAACTTGAGATCGGGACTTGTCGTGGCCTGGGGCTTGTTGCCTCCTGCGCCGTTCACCAGGCAATCGAGCTTGCCGAAGCGGGCGGCCACGTCCTCAGCCGCCTTCAGAATGCTGTCGCGGTTGAGCACGTCGCACTGGAAGACCGTGACCTGCTTGCCGTGCTCGCCCATGCGATCGACCGCGGCCTTGCCTGCGTCGGGGTTCACGTCAAGAATGGCCACCTGCGCGCCGCAGCCCGCCATCGCGCTGGCGATCTCGCTGCACAGGATGCCGGCGCCGCCCGTAATGGCGACGGTCTTCCCGGTGAAGTCGTACATCTTCGTCAATCCCGCAAGATCCAACGCTTCCGCTCCTGCCATATGTTGCGCCCTTTCTTCGGCTGTTCCCGCGCCGCCAGACAATTCTCTCACGCATGGGACGAGGGACAGCGAGCAGTGAATCGTGGATCGTGGACCGTGGACCTTGGACCGAGGGGATTCGCGGGAAATGGAGCTTTCGGAGCTAGCGGAGTTAGATCAGCTCACGCTGAGTCGGTTTCTCACCCTTTCGCAAGGAACGCGAAAGGATGGGGCAAGGCGGTTTGTGCGAGGGCGTTCAGTAAGAACCCAAAAGAAAAGCGGAGCGATGGGCGCTCCGCTTGTTTCGTTTGCAGGCTGATTCACGCCTCAATACAGGTGGAAGTCGACCTCGACGGTAATCATCGTCGGAACCGGCGTCTTGCCGTCCTTCATGGCGGGCTTGAATTTGTACTTGCGCACCGCTTCCATGGCCTTCTCGTCCAGCCCCATGCCCAGGGTGCGGATCACGTGCACGTTCTGCGGATTGCCCTGCGCATCGACGATCAGCGCAATGACGCAAACGCCCTGGTACTTGGCGCGCCGCGCTTCGTCAGAGAACTCGGCTTCGGGCTGGTAAATCGGCACCGGCGCGGAGATTCTGCCGCCCACCGCGTAGACCCCACCGCCGGCATTGCCGCCGGAACCGGGTCCATAGCCATTGCCGTATCCGGAGCCGAGGCCGCCACCGCTGCCTGATCCCATGCCAGCCCCGTTGCCGCCACCAGCCGAGGCCAACTGCACATTGGACGAATTCTTCATGCCGATCATCGGCATTTCCGGGTTATCGGGCAGCTGGATGTCCTTCTGCACATTAATGGTCGAAAGTTCGGGCAGCTTGGGATGCTCGATCGTCACAGGCGTCGGCGGCGTGAGGGTATCCGGCGCCTTCTGCGGCAGCTTGCCCTTGTTGGCCTCGATCATGCTGCGATCGCCGCCACCGCCGCCGCCGCCCGCCTTAGTGTCCGACTTGGGCGCGTTGTAGTCGGTGATGTCGACGTTGGTGCCGAGCAGCGAGGGCTTCACCGTCTCAATGACCTTCTTGCCCACAAAAAACAGGATGATGCACAGAATGAGGCCGTTGATGGTGGTCGAGATTCCGATGGCCCAGGGATTGGTCTTGACGGCCATCCGGTCGGGCACAGGAATGGGCGTCGAGGTGAGCTGCAACGGCGGCAGCTTGACCGGGAAAAA
>JBEKAS010000014.1:0-29570 GCA_050015795.1 Occallatibacter sp.
CTCAAGGCACGGCGGCGAAATGCCGACGGTGCCCCATCCTTTTCATCCGCAGATGAAAAGGGTGGGAGCGGACGTCAACCAATTCACTGGGGCTGGCTTTATCTCACCGCGTGCGTTGCGGCGCTTAGCCACCTGCTGCTCGACTGGACCAACAATTACGGCGTGCGGCCGTTCTTCCCGTTCAATCCGCGCTGGTATGCGGGCAGCTTCATGTTCATCGCCGAGCCGGTGATGTGGGCGCTGCTTTTCGTCGCTCTGTTCATGCCGTGGGTGTTAGGGCTTGCCGATCGCGAGATCGGGGCGCGGAAACAGCGGTTTCGCGGCCGCGGCTGGGCCATCTTTGCGCTCAGCGCGATGCTGGTGCTGGGCTGCTGGCGCTGGGCCGAGCACGCCCACGCGTTGGCGATGGTCAGCAACACGCAAATCTCCGCCGAGCCGGCTCTGCGCATCGCCGCCGAGCCCTATATGGTGAATCCCTTCCGCTGGCACGCAATCGTCGAGACGCCGAATTTCTACCAGACCACGGAGATCAACACCTGGACCGGCTCCATCGATAGCGATCCGCGCCGCGATGTGCTTTACAAGCCGGCCGACACCGCCGCGGTCGAATCCGCCAAGCAAACGCTGCTCGGACGCGTGTATCTCGATTGGGGAACGTGGGCCGTAGTGCGCGACGTGGGCCCCGAACCGATTCCGGGTCCAGTGCCGGGGCTGGAACCTCCGAATCTGCCGCCAGGACGCACCTGGACCACGGTCGAGTTTACCGACCTGCGCTTCGATTACTCGTTTCTGGCGACGCGTGGCGGCGCGGGCCGCGCCCCGCTCGGCGCCTGGGTCTACATCGTGGACGGGCACGAGGACGCCGGCGAGGTCCTGAACGGCCGGGAACAGCGCTAGGGTCTGTTCGCACGATTTGGCGAATCCAGCCTTCGCCGCCACCATTCCAGGAACCGGAACAAACCTTCGACAGTTTGCCACGGCGGAAAAATTTGTTGCTTTCGTGGAAGGGTTTGGGTTGACCGCACGGCGCGCGCACCGCAGAATGGAAGAAGTCCTTTGTTTTAGTAATTAGGTCGGTTGGGCCCGGAATCTCCGGAAGACCCTGCATCATGAGGTGAACATGGTCGCTTATTTGCTCTTGTTCGTTGCCGTTTTATCGCGCGTAATTCCTCACGCTCCGTGGTGGAACTTTACGGCAGTCACCGGTTGCCTGCTTTACTTTGGCGCCAAGCGTCCGTGGCGTGAGATGCTCGCGCCCCTGGCGGCTCTGATTACAGCCGACTGCTATTTAACGCTCTTTCGGTATACCGGCTACTCGATGAACTGGGGTTTTTCGGCCTTCTCCTGGGGCTGGTACCTGGCCGCGATGGTGCTGGGCTCCATTCTGCTGCGCAAGCGAGTGACGTTGGCGCGCGGTGCGGCGGGCGCACTGATGGGACCGACCTCGTTCTTTCTTGTCTCCAACTTCGGTGCGTGGGTTTGTAACCCCTTCAACACGTATCCGCACACGCTGGCCGGGCTTGCAGCCTGCTATTGGGCCGGCGTGCCGTTCTATCGCAATGACCTGGTCGCGACTTCTCTGGTGCTGGCCGTGGCGCTGGGGGTTCCCGCGCTGGTGAACAAGTTCCGTCAGCATCAAACCAGCGTCGAGGCGGGCGCGGCCTGATCCAAATCGCAGCCAGAAGCGGTCGAGTACCCCGCTCATACGTGCGGCTTTCTGCGTCAGTCCTCCAGCAGCTTGCCCTGGCGCTTCTTGCGCATCCACCACCACGCGAATCCGAGCACGGCCAGCGCGCCCACAATTAACACCGCGACCAGGGCGTGCCGCGCCACCAGATCGACGGCGCCGGGACCGAGCTTGAGCACCAGCAGGGAGAGCGCTAGCCAGCGCACCATTCTTCCCGCGAACACAGCCAGCAGAAAATCGGGCACGCGCATCTCAAATACGCCGGAAGCGAAGATGAACATCTTCCACGGCGTCGGCGGCGGCATCATCGATGGAATCATGACAGCCAGGAACTCCTGGCGCTGGAAGCGGTCGCGCAGCTTTTCGAATTTTGCGCGGTCCACGCGCTTCAGCAGGAACAGCTCGCCGCCGGCTCGGCCCAAGCCGTAGGGCAGCAACCCGCCGATGGCCGAACCCGCGGCCGCCATCAGGCAGTAGAGCCAGAAGTGGCGCTTGTCATTCCACACGTAGAGGGCAAGAATCGCGTCCATGGGGACGGGAATGCTTGAGGAATCGAGCACCGCGACCGCGCCCACGCCCCAAATCCCCCACTTGACCAGCGCCGGCAGAATCACCAGCTTCCATTCCGCCATAAGTGCCAGAAAAAACCGCTTCAAACGCTGCCCCTTCCACCCCATCCTGCGTCAATTCAACAAGAACCATTGTAAGGGGCCAGGACTTGGCCTCTGCTCTTGGGCAAGGCTTTGCCGAAAATGAGAGAATAGAAGGAAAGGATTCGAGAACGGAGCCGGCAACAGAGGACGTGTGTTTTGGACGGCTCCATCGCACTGAATGCCCACCAGCGAAGCGCCAGCCGAAGTAAACGAACCCAAGGGACCCGTCTCGCCAGACGCGCAAACCGGCAGCTCTGCGCAGGAAACCCCTATCACGGGATCGATCCTGGGCTTGGACACTTTCTCCGCGCGCGACCTCGAGCCGCGTGAAGAGGTCTCGCCGGATGAGCCCGCCGATGGGGCATCTCGCCCAGTACGCGGCTCGCGCTGGCTGGACTACGACACCCACGAATTGCTGGAGATGATCAGCGAGCTCGAAGACGAGCGACGCTGGGCGCGGCTGCGCGAAGGCGTTCTGTGGGCGGTGCTGGTGCATATTGTTCTGCTCTTTGGCCTCTATTTGGTTCCCAGGTACATCCTCAAGACGCCGGTAGTCGATGACTTTGACCGTATCAAGCAGCACGAGGACCAGATCGCTCTCGATCAGTTGCCCGATGCATTGCGCCAACTGCAGAAGCCGAAGGTTGCTCCCAAGCCGCTGTCGAAGCCGCTCATCGACAAGCAGACGATGGAAGAGATGAAGCGCCAGTCAGAGCAGCCTCCGCCACCACCCGCGCAGCAGCAGGCGCCGGAGCAACCCAAACCGCAGGACACGCAGCCGCTGCCGCCCAATCCGCAGTCGCAGGCGCCCGAGGCGCCGCGCCCACAAGCCGTCCCCGCCAAGCCCAACTTCGCCATGGGCCCGCAGAATCCCGCCGATCAGCTCCGCCAGGATATGCAACACGCCATGCGCGGGCAGGGGCAGGGTTACGGCAACCAACCTTCCGGCGGGGGCGGGCTGGCCAGGCACCCCGGCGCGGGCAGCGGCTTCGAGGTCCTTTCCGACACGCAAGGCGTCGATTTCAGCTCCTGGCTGGCTCGCTGGCACTACATTACGCAAATGACCTGGGACCCATTGATCCCCGACGAAGTGAACCCGCCCATCCTCAAATCGGGTATAGTCGCCGTTCGCTTCAAAGTGTTGCCCAACGGTCAGGTCACCGACATGCAACTGGATGGCCGCTCCGGCGATACGGGTCTCGATCGTGCGGCCTGGGGTGCGATCACGGGATCGAGTTATCCGCCGCTGCCGCACGAGTTCCACGGTCCCTATCTCGAGTTGCGCGCCTACTTCCTCTACAACGAGCAGCCGCAGTAGGTCAGCGTTCGCTAAGGCGCTTGCGGCGCATAAGCCATGCGGTCAGGCGCGAATACAAACCCGCAAATCTGCTCCCGCGATTCAAAAGTCAACGGCCTCCCGGCGAGCACGGCCCGAACCGTCCTCGTGGCCCAAGTATAGGAGAGGCCTACTTTGCCCCCCGGGCGAAGGGCAGCCTGATGCGCAGCACGCGTTCGCGCGCGCGTTCCTCGGTCAGATTCTGCGACCGTGCGCGCAGAAGGCCGTCGAGCGAGATTATGCCTACCAGCCTCCGCTCCAATTGTGGATCGAGGACCGGAAGACGCGTGAACCCCGACTCTGCCATGCGGTGCACAACCACTCGAAGCGGTTCGTCGGCAAATGCCACCACCGTGTCCTTCATCGCAATCTCGGCGAGCCTCAAGGCTCCTGCCTCGCCGGGCGCTTGATCGAACAGCTCGAAGAGCTTCGTGCGCGTGAGCACTCCCAGCAACCCCCCCTCGGCATCGACCACGGGAAACAGGTACTGGCCCCGGGGATGCTCCTGGCGGCGAATCAAGTCGTGCGCTTCGTTCACAGTTGCATTGCCGGGTAGCGCCACGACGTTGGTGCTCATGACCTCCTTTACAAACAGAATCTCGAATGGATCGAGACTGTACTCGCGGCTCAAATGATATCCGCGGCGCGAGATTTTCTCGGTCAAGATGGAACGCTTGAGCGCAAGCACCGTGAAGGAATGGGCAATGAAGCTCGCCACCATCAGCGGCAAAAGCATATTGATGTCGTGCGTCAATTCAAGGGCAAACACGATGCCGGTGAACGGCGAGCGCATGGTGCCGCCCAGAATAGCCCCCATTCCCACCAACGCCCAGAACCCGGCGCCAAAGTGGGGCAGGAACAAGCCTTCGATCCCGCCCAAAGCGGCTCCCATCATCAGCAAGGGCGCAAGCACGCCGCCCGAAGTGCCGGAGCCGAGAGAGATCATCCAGATTGCCGACTTGACGAGAAGAACCCCCAAAAGAATCTTGAACGCCGCATCGCCCTGGAGCAGCATGGCGATGGTATCGTATCCAACGCCCAGCGCCTGCGGAAAGATCAAGCCCCCAATCCCCACGAACAGGCCGCCAATCGCAGGCCACCACATCCAGTGAATGGGCAGCTTCTTGAACAGGTCTTCAGTTGCGTAAACGCCCAAGGTCAACAGCGCGGAAAGCGCGCCTGCAGCAACGCCGGCGACCACACAGCCGGCCAATCCTGCAGCGCCGATGAAAACAGGATGCGGTGAAACTGGAAACAGGGGGCCGAGGCCAAGGATATAGCGCCTTACCGCGCACGCCGCGGCGCTGGCCAGAGCGACAGGAATGGCGCTCCGCGGCTTCCACTCAAAGAGCAGCAACTCAACCGCGAGCATTACCGATGCCAGCGGCGCGGCAAAAGTGGCTGACATTCCGGCCGCCGCTCCAGCCACCAGCAGGGTCCTGCGCTCCATGCTTGTGAAATGGAAGAACTGGGCGATCATCGAGCCGAATGCACCGCCAGTCATGATGATCGGTCCCTCGGCGCCAAACGGTCCGCCCGATCCAATCGAGATGGCCGCCGATAAGGGTTTGAGGACGGCAAGTCGCGGACGAATGCGGCTGCCGTTCATCAGAATGGACTCAATGGCCTCCGGGATGCCGTGCCCGCGAATCTGCTCGGACCCGTAACGCGCCATGAGCCCCACGATCAGAGAGCCAGCAATGGGCACGAGGATCGCGTAGACGCCCAGGTGATTGCCGGCTGGAGAAACAAAGGCAGTGCTGATTCGCTGGTAGTAGAAGATGTTGGTAAAAAGCCCGATCAGGCGCAGCAGGAACCAGGCGACAAACGCGCCCAGAGCGCCGATCAGTATCGCCATCACCGAGATCGGGATCACCCGGACCGTCGTGGTGAAATCGCCAAGCTCCTCGAGTGTCGAGCCGTGGCGTTTGACGGTAGCGGATTGAGTCATCGTGTATCCCTCCCCGGCTCTCTTGAGGCCCCCAAAAGCTCTTGAAGCGAGCCGGAAAGAGCTACGCCCTCCACCTGCAGTTGAGGCCAGATGGAAACGGTGAGCCGGCGCAGCCGATCCTCGCCGCGCGGAGTGAGGTGCAACAGAACCTCGCGCCGGTCCTCTTTGCCGTGCTGCCGCGCCACTGCTCCTTGTTTTTCCAGCCGGTCGATCAGCTCCACTGTGCTGTGGTGGCGCAGGCGCAGCCGGTCCGAAATCGTTGTCACTGTGGGCCGTGCACCTTTCGGCAAGCCCCTGATGGCGAGCAGTAGCTGATGCTGCTGCGACTCCATGCCATGCGCTCGAGCTGCCTCTTCGGTAAAGTGCAGAAACCGCCGGATCCGGAAGCGAAACTCGGCGAGCTTGCGGTAATCGGCTGCGGAGATTTTTCTTCGACGCGCTCTGGGTTGGGCTGGCCGATTGTCTTTGCTCATGTTCGCTACGCCCCCTGAAACATATCGTATCACGACCTAACTGCCTCAACCGTACCGCAAAAAATCGGAATCTGCGTTAGAATTGGCTCAAAGGTTATGCGCATGCATCTCGACCTTCCCTTTCCGCCCTTCCTCAAGCGCTTCCGCCGGGGCCGCCCTGACCGTGGACGCTGACCCTTCTCGCTGAGTAATCTAATTCCGTCGAGAGTTTCTTCCGCGCGGGCCGCTTTGCGTACCCAAAAGCCTGCCGGATTTTTGCGGCCCCGAGTCCGCACATTGGTTTTTCAGAAACCATCCGCAACGCACGCGGATAGAAAGGTCCTTCCCTGATGAATAGCTTCTCGAGCAAGGCCGTGCTTACCTCCGGCAATCGCTCCTACACCTTCTATCGTCTTCCGGCGCTCGCTGACCGCGGCTTCAATCTCTCGCGCCTGCCCTTCAGCCTGAAGATTCTGCTGGAAAACCTGCTGCGCCGCGAAGACGGTGTGAATGTCACGGCCGCCGACATCGAATTCCTGGCCAACTGGGACGCGAAGGCCGAGCCCAGCCGCGAGATCGCCTACATGCCCGCGCGCGTGCTGATGCAGGACTTCACCGGCGTGCCCGCGGTCGTCGATCTGGCGGCCATGCGCGACGCCATCAAGACTCTGGGCGGCGATCCCGAGCGCGTGAATCCCCTCGCGCCCGCCGAGCTCGTCATCGACCACTCCGTGCAGGTGGATGAATACGGCACGCCCATGGCTTACGAGGCAAATTCCCTGCTCGAATTCCAGCGCAACCGCGAGCGCTACGCGTTTTTGAAGTGGGGGCAATCGGCTTTTCGGAACTTCTCTGCCGTGCCGCCTGGCATGGGCATCTGCCACCAGGTAAATCTGGAATATCTTGCGCGCGTGGTCTTTACCGCCCAGATCAAAGGCGAGACGGTCGCTTATCCTGACACGCTGGTCGGCACCGACTCGCACACCACCATGATCAACGGGCTCGGCGTGCTGGGCTGGGGCGTGGGCGGCATCGAGGCCGAGGCGGCCATGCTCGGCCAGCCCGTTTCCATGCTGATTCCGCAAGTGGTCGGCTACAAACTCACCGGCAAGCTGCGCGAGGGCGCGACGGCCACCGATCTCGTGCTCACTGTGACGCAAGCGCTGCGCAAGCTTGGAGTCGTGGGCAAGTTTGTCGAGTTTTACGGCCCCGGCATCGCGGAGTTGCCGCTCGCCGACCGCGCCACCATCGGCAACATGGCGCCGGAATACGGCGCAACCTGCGGCATCTTCCCCGTAGACGCCGAAACGCTCCGCTACCTGCGCCTCACCGCACGTAGCGAAGATCAAATCAATCTGGTCGAGGCCTATTACAAGGAGCAGGGCCTGTTCCACACCGCCGGCGCGCCCGAGGCCGAGTACACGCAGACGCTTTCGCTCGACCTTGGCGACGTGGAGCCCAGTGTGGCCGGACCTAAACGTCCGCAGGATCGCGTGTTGCTCAAGGACGCGGCCTCGAGCTTTGCGCAGCAACTGCCCACGCTGCTTGCGCCCACGGCCAAGCCGCTAGGCTCGCGGACGGCCGCCGCATGGCAGCGTCCTGCGATCACCGACACGGCGGTCGCGGAGAATGCGCCCGTACACGTCACAACTACGGTGAAAGAGCGCTTCGGTGTCGATCCCGATCCCTATCTAGATCACGGCTCAGTCGTCATCGCGGCCATCACCAGCTGCACCAACACCTCGAACCCCTCGGTAATGATCGCCGCGGGATTGCTCGCGAAGAAGGCCGCGGAACGCGGTCTCACAGTCCCGCCGTGGGTGAAGACTTCGCTCGCGCCGGGCTCACGCGTGGTCACCGACTACTACCAGAAGGCCGGCCTGCTGCCTTACCTCGAAAAGCTGCGCTTCAACGTGGTCGGCTACGGCTGCACCACGTGCATCGGCAACTCGGGCCCGCTGCCCGCCGACGTGTCGAAATCCATTGAAGACCACGGCCTGGTTGCGGTCAGCGTGCTCAGCGGCAATCGCAACTTTGAAGGGCGCGTGAATGTGGACGTGCGCGCGAACTATTTGATGAGTCCGCCGCTGGTTGTCGCCTACGCGCTCGCCGGACGGATCGGCCACAACTTCGACACCGATCCGCTCGGCAGCGATAAGGACGGCAAGCCCGTTTATCTGCGCGACATTTGGCCCACGCAAGCCGAGGTGGCGAGCACCATCGAGCGCGCCGTCACGAGCGAAGGCTTCCGCAGGGAGTACGCCTCGGTGTCACAGGGCGACGCTAGTTGGCAGGGCTTGAGCTTCCCCACCGGCGACGTCTACCAGTGGGAGAAGGATTCGACGTACATCCGCAAAGCGCCGTACTTCGACGGCATCACCGCCAGACCTGCGCCCGCTGAAAACATTGCCGGCGCGCGCGTGCTGGCGGTGCTGGGCGACTCCGTGACCACCGATCACATTTCGCCTGCCGGATCGATCAAGGCCAACGGACCGGCCGGAAAATATCTCGCCGATCACGGCGTGAAAACGGCCGACTTCAACAGCTACGGCTCGCGCCGCGGCAATCACGAAGTGATGGTGCGCGGCACCTTCGCCAATGTGCGCCTGCGCAACAAGCTCGCGCCGGGAACGGAAGGCGGCGTCACGCGCCTGCTGCCCGAAGGCGAGCCAATGTCGATCTTCGACGCCAGCGTGAAGTACGCCGAGCGCGGCATCCCGCTCATTATTCTCGCCGGCAAGGAATACGGCTCCGGCTCCTCGCGCGACTGGGCCGCCAAGGGGCCCAAGCTGCTCGGCGTGCGCGCCGTTATCGCCGAAAGCTTCGAGCGCATCCACCGCTCGAATCTCGTGGGCATGGGCATTCTGCCGCTGCAGTTTGCTCCGGGCGAGAACGTGGAGAGCCTCGGCCTCACCGGCGAAGAGGTCTACGATTTCCCCGGCCTCACCGCGCTCCTCAAAGATCGCTTTGCCAACGGCCGCACCCTCACTGTGACGGCAAACTCGTCCAAAGGCAGTAAGAAATTTGATACGGTGGTGCGCATCGATACGCCGCAGGAGATCGAGTACTACGAGCACGGCGGCATTCTGCAGTACGTGTTGCGGCAGTTGGCTGCGAAATAGGCCGGATCCTGAGGACGAGCTACGAGCCTGTCTTACGCTCGTCTTCCAGCACCTCGTCGAGCAGCACGCGCAGGCTGGCCGCACGCGCGTGGCCTGCGCGTGGATCGGCTGACGTGGCCTGCGACAATTCGTCGGCAAGGTTCAACGCAGCCAGCACGGCCACCCGCAGCGAGTCCGCGGTCTTTCCCTGCGCGGCCACGGCGCGCATTTTGGTGTCAACATAAGCAGCCAGCTCGCGAATGTGCTGCGGATCATCCCCCGACAGATGGTAGAGCTGGTCGTAGATCTCCACCGTCACGTATTCGCCCGGATTGCTGCGCGGTTCTTCGGCCATCTCAGCCTCACAGTTCCAGCGCGTCGAGCTGCTTGAGCAGCCGTTCCACGCGCTGCCGCACCTGTTCGCGCTCCGCGCGCAACGTATGCAACTCGTTTTGCAGTTGTTCCATCATGGGCGACAGCGCCTGCACTTGGGCTTCGGCCTGCGTCACGCGAGCTTCCAATTCTGCGCTGCGCGTCTCGGCCCCCGCGCGCGCTTGCCGCTCCCGCTTCACCAGCTCCACGGCACGGCGGATGCGCTCTTCGAGTGCAGCAAAATCGTCGGCGCTCACCGCCAATGCTGCCGGCTCCGCAGGCGTCTGCTGCGCCTGAACTTCACTCGCCGTTTCCACGGCCGCATCCGATTCCCAAAAAGTCTCTGACATGGCTTCAACCTCCGCCGTTCGGGTCCCATTTCGGTTTGAGTATAGCGCCGATCCCATGCAATGTTTTGCTCAGACGCGGAGCCGTGCCCCTGCTTTGCCAACCGCTTCCACCACCTGCGCCTGGAACTTCTGCAACTCCTCTTCGCGCAGGGTGCGATCCGTCGCCTGGAAGGTTGCGCCCAGCAAGAGCGCATACTCCCGTGCGCCAAGCCGCGCGTCGCGGAACACTTCGCGCACGCGCCACTCCACCAGCTCGGGAATCTCGAGCCCGGCCATGGCGCGGTCGATCGTCTCCCAGTTGACACTTTCATCCAAAATGAGAGAAAAATCGCGCCGCACCGGCTGAAAGCGAGAGATCTCGCGCGCAATGGGCTGGCGCAATCCCAATTTATAGAGCCGGTCGAGATAGATTTCGCCCACCAGCACAGCGTCCTTAATCTTTCGCGCCGCAGCCTCGCGCGGATGCAGCTGGCCGAACCAGCCTGCGGTCATGCCATCTGCCACAACGCGCGCCGAGCGGTAGGGATGCAGCCACTCCGGCGTGAGTCCGGCGTCCGCGGCAAAGCGATCGAAGTACATGCCGCGCATCTCGAACCGCGAAACGACCTGCTCCACCACACCCTTCACATCAAAAAAATCAAAAGCCCGGCCGGCATCGAACGCACTCTCCTCCGGCAAAACGCCCACGGCGCCAAAGGCCAGCGCCGGGCGCTCGTCCACTTTGTCGGTGGTGCCACCAAACACTGTGCCCATCTCAAACAGGCGTATATCACTCACGTCGCGATTCAGGTTGCCCGTAATCATAGTCAACATGCCGGGCACGAGCGACGGGCGCAACACGCCGGCCTCTTCACTCAGCGGATTGCCGAGCGGCACCACGAACGCGGGTTGCGGCGCGGTCAGCGCGCCCTCCGCCGCGGAGCAGAAGGTGCTGGAAATCGCTTCATGGAACCCGGCGGCCAGCAACGTGCTGCGCACCATGGATTCCTTTTCCGCCCACGGCAGCGCCCGCACGCCCTCGCCGAACCCGGGCAGCGTGTTGGCAAAGCGGTTGTATCCGTAGACGCGCGCGACCTCTTCGATGAGATCGATCTCGCGCTCGAGATCGAGGCGCCAGCTAGGCAGGCCGACCTGCCACGCAGCGCCGCTGCGTCCTGGCTCCGCACTCAGTCCGCATCCCAGCGCCGTCAGCACGTTTTCCACGGTCGCAGCTGTGATTCCCTCTTGATCGATCGTCGTGCCCAGGATGCGCTGCACTTCATTTAGAGCGAGTGCAACAGGCTTGCGCCGCGCAGTGCGTGCCTCGGCAACCGGCACGCGCGCATCCGCCAGTTCACCCTCGATCAATCCGCCGTTTGCGAGCAGAATCGCGCTCACCAGCGCTGACGCGACCGGCGCCGCGTTAAAGTCCGCGCCGCGCTCGAAGCGATGGCTGGCGTCGGTGTGCAGGCCGTGACGCCGCGCGGTCTGCCGCACCGCCATGGGATCGAACCACGCCGCCTCGACAAGCACATTTTTCGTTTCGGACGTAATCATCGTGTCCCAGCCGCCCATCACGCCGGCCAGCGCTAATGCCTTCTTATGATCGGCGACAACCAGATCGTCGGCATCGAGAATGCGTTCCACTCCGTCCAGCGTCTTCAGCCGCTCGCCCTTGCGCGCGCGACGCACGATGATGCCACCCTCGAGCTTGTCGAGATCGAAAACGTGGGTGGGCTGGCCCATCGCCAGCCAGGCAAAGTTCGTGGCATCGACGGCGTTGGAGATTTTCTTCTGCTCCAGAAGCGCGAAATATGTGGACACTTCAGCGCCGGCGAACCAGTCGCGCGATTCGCCGATGGTGACGTCGCGCAAGACGCGCGCCGTGAAGCGGCCGCAGGCGTCTTCAGCCTCGATCTTCACCGAGAATGGTTTCGCGGCCGGCTTCGCCTTGGGGAGCGCGAATGCCAATTCGGCCAACTGGAGCCCATAAATCGCTGCCGCCTCGCGCGCAATGCCGAAGTGGTTCATGGCGTCCACGCGGTTGGTGGTGATGTCCATCTCGTAGAGCGAGCCATTGTTGGGGCCTAGATCGTAAATGCCCTCGACAGCGATGCCGCGTAGAGTCAGGTCTTCGGCGAGCTGTGCGTCGTCGACCGAAAGCCCAGGCAAGTAACTGCGAAGCCATTTGGTCAGGATTCTCATTGATTCTGTTTCTCACTTCGTGAGTTGGCGTCCGCCGCGGCGGACGTTGGCAAGTTCGCAAGCTGGCGCGGTCCAATGATTTTATCTGCGGGATCGAGGACACCGAGCAGTCCGTTGATCAGCTTGGCCACGCGCGTTCCCAGATCGAGCAGCCCGTCACTCGCAGACTCGCGAAAGAATCCCAACGAGGCTGCCAGTTCGACCTGAGTCTGCAATTCGTTAATCGCTGCACGCGCTGCTCCCAGGCCCTTGCGCATCTCGGCGTCATTCAGGCGTCCATGCGCTTCTGCAATGTGACTCGCCACATTCACTGCCGAGCGACGCAGTTGCATCCGCAATCCAAAGGTCTCGGATTTTGGAAATTCCTCAGTTTCCGAATAAACCGCTCGAGCCAGCTCCATCGCCTTTTGCCATGCGATCAAATCACGATAATGTCGCGTTCTACTCATACCGCCAACCTGCCATCTTGCCACGCGCGTAGCGCGCCAACTCGCCAAACCATTACACAAACTGCCCCAAAAACCGCATGTCTCCCGCAAAAAAGCTGCCGATTTCGCTGATGCCGTACTTCATCATGGCGATGCGTTCCACGCCCATGCCGAAGGCGAAGCCGGAGATTTTTTTCGGGTCGTAGGCCGGCTGCTTTTCTTGGGCGAAGGCGAAGACCGCGGGATCGACCATGCCGCAACCCAGCAGCTCAATCCATCCCGACTGCTTGCACTTGCGGCAGCCCTTGCCACCGCAGAAGATGCAACTGATTTGCACGTCGGCGCTCGGCTCGGTAAATGGAAAGAACGAGGGGAAGAAGCGCGTCTTGACTGCCGAACCGAACAGCGCCTTCATGGCGTGGTCGAGCGTGCCCTTCAAATCGCTGAAGGTGATGTTCGCGTCCACGCACAGCCCTTCGACCTGATGAAAGATCGGCGAGTGCGTGGCGTCGGCAGCGTCGTTGCGATGCACTTTGCCTGGGATCACGATACGCACCGGCGGCGGCTGCTGCTCCATGGTCCGCATCTGCACCGGCGACGTGTGGGTGCGCAAGAGCAAACGGTCGCGCAGCGGTTTGCGCTCCTGCGCGGCGACCACCAGTGTGTCCTGCGTGTCGCGCGCGGGATGGCCGGGCGGAAAATTCATGCACTCGAAGTTGTAGAAGTCGGTTTCGACTTCCGGCCCCACACCCACCGAGTAGCCCAGCGCCGCGAAGACCGAGACAATTTCATTCAACGTGCGCGTAATCGGATGCTCGGCGCCGGTAAGACGGCGCGAGCCGGGCAGCGTGATGTCGATGGCTTCGGCCCTGAGTGCTGCATCGGCCGCGGCATCGGTCGGCCCCGCGCCTTCGAGCAGCGCCTCCACGAGATCCTTGAGCACTTTGAACCGCTGGCCCACGGCCTTTTTCGCTGGCCCGGGCGCAGATTTCAGCCACCGGTCCGAAACTTCGTTGAGCAGGCCTTGCTTGCGGCCCAGCCACTTGAGGCGGAACGCCTCCGCCCCGGACGCGTCTGAATTGCCCGCCGCGGCGTCCGCGCGGGCCTGCGCCTCCAGCGAGGCAAACGCCTTGTCGAGCGCGGCCTCGTCAAATGCCGTCAGATTGGGTATCGCTTCGTTCGTCATGCCGAATGTTCAGGATAAACCACGGCGAGGGACGTTTTCGCGCATTCTCCGCACACGTCTCAAGGGCAATACTGGCCAAAATCTCTGGGGAAGCCCCGCGCTCCTCCGGTAGCATGGTGACCATGAAACGCTTCGCTGCCGCCTGCCTCGCTCTCTGCGCCCTGATCCTGGGCGCCGCTCCGCTTTCCGCGCAATCCGCATCGACCCAGGCCGTCTCTGCCGTCTACCCGCTGCAAGATGGCTTTGTCGACGCCCACGGCGTGCTCATTTACTACGTGGAATTCGGCAAAGGCCCGCCGCTGGTGGTGCTGCACGGCGGTCCCGGCGCGGATCACACCTATTTCCTACCCTGGCTACTGCCCCTGGCGCGCACACATCGCCTCATCTTTATCGATGAGCGCGGCTCCGGCCGCTCCGAGCGCCTGCAGGACCTCAGCAAGTACACCATCGAGGGCGACGTCGAGGACATCGAAGCTGTCCGCGTTGCCCTGGGCCTGGGCAAAATCTCGCTGCTCGGCCACAGTTGCGGCGGCGTGCTGGCGCAGGCCTACGCGCTCAAGTATCAGGAGCATTTGAGCCACCTGATCCTGAACAGCACCTTCGCATCAACGCGCGAAATGAACGCCGTGCTGGCCCGCGAAAAAGCGCAGATGCCGGCCGACAAACTGGCCCGCCTGAATGAACTGGAAGCCGCCGGCCTCTTCGGCAAGGGCGCAATCTGGGAGCACGGACGCTATCCGGCCGAGTACGAAACCCTGGCCTGGGGCGACGGATATTTTCCGTTCCTCTACGGCGCGCGGCCCGATCCCGCGTACGATCCGGCCACCGGCAACGCACCGACCAACTGGGATCTTTACCGCGAAATGTGGGGATCGCACGGCGAGTTTGTCATCGACGGCAACCTGAATTCCGTGGAATATCTTGACCGGCTGCACACCATCCATGTGCCCACGCTCATTATCGCGGGCGACCACGACGAGTGCGACCCCAGCCTGAGCAAAGAGATGCACGAGAAGATCGCCGGCTCGAAGCTGACGATCCTGCCCAACGCGGGGCACATGAACTTTGTGGATCAGCCGGAGATGTGGCAGAAAGCCGTGCAGGGATTTTTGAGCGAATAGCAAATCGTCCGGACGCACAACGTCCCGGAGTCCTCTCGAACTCCGGGCCGCTTTTTCCGCCAGTCATATCTTGAGTTACGCGGCCTTAGCCTTGGCCTTGACCTTGTCCGCCTTGGCCTTTGCTTCCTTGGCCTGTTCCACGAGCTTGGTAAAGCCCGCCGCATCCTTTACGGCAATGTCCGCCAGAACCTTGCGGTCCAGCTCGATTCCGGCCTTCTTCAATCCGTTGATGAATTGCGAGTAGCTGGTGCCGTTCAGCTTGCAGGCGGCGGCAATGCGCACGATCCACAGCGAGCGGTACTCCCGCTTCTTCAGGCGTCGGCCCATGTAAGCGAACTTAAGGCCGCGCTCTACAGCCTCCTGGGCCGCCTGGTACAACTTGGATTTCGTCAGGAAATAACCGCTGGCTCGTTTCAGGATCTTCTTGCGGCGGTCATTCCGCTTGGTGCCACGTTTTACGCGGGGCATGGTGGGTTTCTCCTTTTTGCGTTCTCAAGTTACGCGGCTGGAGGCAGGTGGGCCTCTTCACTCGCTCAATTCATGCTCAATCTCACGCCGTTTTTTGGGCGGGAGCCCCGCGACGCATAAGCAGGGCCCTGAAGCGCTTTCGAGCGCAACGATCAAGCGTAAGGAATCATGCGCGCTACCTTCTTGTAGTCGCCGTCGGAAACCAGCAGGGTCCGGCCCAGCTTGCGCTTCACTTTTGGCGATTTCGAAGTAAGGATGTGCCGCGTCTTCGTCTGTCCCCGCTTGATTTTGCCGGTGCCAGTCTTGCTGAAGCGCTTGGCCGCGCCCGTATGGGTCTTCAACTTAGGCATTCTTTTTCTTCTTTTCCTGTCTTTGGAGAAGTGAATCACTCCAGCTGGCCCGCGATAGACAGGGACTTCCCTGCCCCTTTGGGCCTCATTCAGTATACCGTAAGCGCGGCTCCCGGGCGACCCTTACTCCGACGGGTCTTCCGCCGTGAACGGCGAACAGCAGGGCTTCTCCGTCGCATGGAAGTTCATGACTTCAGTGCGGATGCCGTCGGGATCGTTCAGATTGAACTGATATTTGCCGTCGAGGCCGATCTTCGGCGCAGCGTCGTGGCGTCCGTCGAGGCGGTTGCCGGCCACGAGCATCTGATACACATCGGGCACAGAGACAACCCCGATGGAAAAGTGATCCATCACGCCCAATTCGCGCTGCGTCATGTCAGCGGGAATGCCGGAGGTTCCACGCGTCATCATGTACTCCATCCAGTCGTGGCCATCGGGACACTGTTGGCTCACCCAGCTCACACGGTCGCCCATCCCGCCCCACCAATAGGGCCTGAAGCCGAGCAGATCGCGGTAGAACTTGTCCTCCGCAGCGCGATCGTGCACCATGTAGCCCACGTGGATGATGTGGTGGCCGATAGCGTTGGACGCGAACGTGCCGAGGACGAACCCGAATTTTCTTACTGGCGCCTCAACGAACTGCACCTTGTTGCCCTCAGGGTCGCGCACCTCGAACCAGGTGCTGCCGCCGGCGCCGTGTTGCACATGCGCCGGCGCCTTCCAGCCTTTGGCCGCGAGATATTTGCGCATGCCCTCCGCACTCTCCGTCACCCAGGCAACGTGGCCGAGGCGGACGACGCCGGCATTGGCCGGCAGCGGCAGCACTTCAATATATTGCGTTGTGCTGAGGGCGTAGCGCACGCCCTCGGGATTCTCCGGATCTGACAGCTTCACCGCGCCCACAACCGCCGTGTAGTAGTGCTCGGTGGCCGCGGGATCGGAGGTATACACGGCGATATGCGAGATGCCGGTGATTTTGGGCCGTGGCGGCACGGTTTGCGCCGCGGCGGCGGACAATGTTGCAGTAGCAACGAGAGCGGTAAGAAGCAGCCTGGTTTTCATCACAAGTTCCTCGCGATTTCTTGAGCCACACTAAGATAAATCGATTTTGAGGAGCGTGCAAACGCCGCGCAATTCCGCTTGCGTTTGCCGCAGCCGCAACACCCCAGATCTCTGACCGCATGAGTTTGTGCAGGCGGAGTTTGTGCTATCCCACCCTTTCGCCAAGAGCGCGAAAGGATGGGGCACGGGTCGGTTCCTCTTCAAGCGCTCAGAGAACTAGAACCGCACGCGCATCGCGACCTGCATCAGGCGCGGCGGCATAGCGCTCACCGCCTGGCCAAAGGTTCCGCTGGACATGTTGCCTTCCACGGTTGCCGGCCCGAAGAATTGCGCGTGATTGAAGACATTGAACGCTTCGGCGCGGAACTCGAAGGTGCGGCCCTCGCGCAGAGAGAATTCGCGCGAAACGGTGGCATCGAGATTTTCCATGCCAGGGCCTGAGAAAAACCGGCGGCGCGCGTTGCCCATGGTGCCCAGCGCGGGCAGACTGAATTGGCTGGCGTCAAAAACCGCGGCTCCGTTGCGCGGATTGGTGTTGATGCTGAGCGAATTGCCGCTCCACTGCGGCGTGTCCACGCCATTGTTGTTGATGCCGTTGGGAATGGTGCCCAGAAGCGAGGTGTCGTTGTTGTTGAGCAGCGTAACCGGCAGACCGGTGGTGAAGCGCGCGATGCCGGCTACAGCCCACCCTCCCTCGAATTGTCGGAGCAGGTGGTCTGCACTCTTAAGTTTCGGAACTTCGTAGCGGAACGACGCCACAAAATTGTGCCGCAAATCGAACGCCGAAAGTCCGCGGCTGAGCGATGGATCGACCGGATTGACGGGCTCGGGAAGTCCCGCCGACTGATCGATCGACTTCGAATAAGTGTAGCTGGCCAGCAAATCCAACCCATGTGTCCGGTGGTTGAGCGTGGCCTCGAATGCGCTGTAGTTCGCATTGGCGATGGTCCGCTGCAGTTCCACGCTGCCGAACGCGGGGCCAAAGGTGGTGCGCGCGGCCTGCTCGTTGAACGGCCCGCACGCCGGGTCCAGGCTCATGCACAGCGCGGGATTGGCGGGATTGGCCTCTTCAAGCACCAATAAATGATGTGAAGAAGTGCCCACGTAGCTGACCGTGGCCAGTGTGCTCGCGCCCAGTTGGCGCTCAACGCTTGCCATCCAGTGCTGCGCGTAGGGCGTAACGTCGTTTGGGTCCACAGCCGGAATGCCGACCAGCGGCTCAAACTGGCTCCAGTTCACACTCGTATTCGGATTTGCCCGGCTGGCTCCGTCAGCTACGTGCTGCAAGGGGAAGCGCTGCCCAGCATTGGCGCCCGTGGCAGCCACGGTAAACGGTGACGCGAACAGCGGCGGCGCGGCCGACGTGTAGGTGTACCCGTAAGGCGGATTCGCGCTCATGATGCCCGCCGACAGACCCTCATAGGCCGTGTAGTACATGCCATAACCGAGGCGGATGCTGGTGGTGCCGGTTGGGCCGAGAATTTTTTCCAAAGGCCCGCCCCCCGCAGGGGAATACGCAATGCCCGCGCGCGGCGAAAAGTTGTTGCGCGGGGCGGCAAGCGAGCTGGGAACGCCGGGATCGCCGGGAAAAACCAGCCCGTGCGGCGCGCCGGGAAACACCTGCGACTGCTCGCCTTCAATCAGCGTCTGCAGCTGGTTGAATTTCTCGAGCCACGGCCGGATGCGGTCCCAGCGCACGCCGTAGTTCACCGTCAGCCGGCTTGTCGCCTTCCAACTGTCCTGCGCAAAGGCCGCTATGTAGAGATTGCGGTTATAAAAGCTCTCGGCCTGGCCCTGCGTGTAGCTCGACGCCACGCCCATCAGGAAATCGGCAAAGTCGACGCCGGTCTCGGAGCCGTTGAAGCTGAAGCTGCCGTTGAAGACCACGTCGGGATGGGTGTTGATCTGGTCCTTGTGGATTTCGCCGCCGAATTTCGGGCCGTGCTTGCCGACGATGCGCGAGAAGGCGTCCATGCCCTCGTAGATATTTTCGGTCTGCACCAGGGCCGTCGTGTCCACGCCGGTGGTGAAGTCGTTGAAGGCGAGGTTCTCAATGCCTTCGGTGGATTGCTTTAGCGGCACGATGTTCGTGAATCCCTGCGCTGCGAGCGTGGGCCCCACGCCGCCGCGCGGCTGGCCTACGGCATTCGCGTTGCGCATATAGCCCAAGTGCGCCTCATTCAGCATGGAAGCGCCAAAGGTGATGGTGTGCGCCAGGCTCGCCAGTTGCGCACGCCCGTTGGAGGTCGCGTCGAAACCCGGCACATTGGCGCCGCCCGTTCCGGTGGGATAGGGATTATCCAGCGAGTATTGGTCCAAAAAGTAATAGCCCGTGAGGGCACTTTTGCCGCGGCTCCAGTCCGCGCGCAGCCCTCCCTTGTTGTCGCCAAGGGTTTCGGCCGCGGTCGCGGTTTCAAACACCGCAGTGCCGGCGTTGGCTTCGGGAATCGAGGCCAGAAGGTATTTGGCCGGGGCCGACCAGATGGATTGCGGAATCTGCCCCGTGGGAAAGACCTGTGCATAGGGCTCGCCGGGCGTGACCGTCTGGCCCAGCGCCGACGACAGTTGCGCCGCCCATGCACTGCCGTTGACGCTGCCCGTGAGCGGAACCTGGCTGAAGTCGCCGCCGCGCTCTGGGTTGGACGGCACAGAAATGTCGCCGGTGTCGATGCCTTCGGTCAGCCCCGTTCCCTGGTAGTCGCCAAAGAGTGCCACGCCCTTGTGGAACGGCTCGCCGCCCAGCGTTCCACCGTACTGATTTTGCCGGTAGGCCGCGCGGTCCGAAGAGAAGTAGTTGCGTGCATCGAGCGCCGTGTTGCGCAGGAACTCGAAGGCGCTGCCGTGCCATTGCGCCATGCCCGACTTGGTCGTCACCAGCACCTGGCCGCCGCTTGAGTTGCCGTACTCCGCGTCGAAGTTCGAGGTCAGCACGCGAAAGCTGCCGATAGCGTCGAGGTTAGGCACGATGGACGTGCCCATATTCACGTCCTCTTCCACGTCCGCGCCGTTCACGCGGAAGCCATTGGAGTCCTCGCGCTGCCCGCTGATGGAGAGATTTCCGGGATTCGCGTCGCCGGAGGGCGGCGTGTTCGCCACGCCGGTCATAATCACCGCGCCGGGTTGCGCCGTGTTCACCGGCACGATGCCAGGCTGCACCGCCATCAGGTCGGTGAAGCTGCGGCCGTTCAGCGGTACGCTCTCCATCTTCTTCGACTCCAGCGTCTCTCCCAGTTGCGTGCTCGTTGTCTCAGCCGCCAAAGCATCTGCCGTCACCTCCACGGTTTCCGCGCTGCCGTTCACCGCCAGCGTCACGTCCAGATTTGCGCTGGGCGCCTCGGCGCTCACCGTTACCTGGCCGTGGTAGATCGCAAAATTCGCCGCTTTTACCTCGACCGCGTAGGTGCCTGCGGCCGGAACCGCTAACTCAAAGCTTCCCTGCCCGTCGGTTTGCTGCGTCAGCGGCGTCGCGGCATTGGATTGGCCAGCATTGGATTGGTTGGCCTGGCGCAGCTCGACCTCGGCGCCGGGGATGACGCCGCCCGTTGCATCGTGCACCACACCGCCGACGCGAAAGCTTTTCGGCGCCTGCGCCCAAAATCCGAGCGGGAAAATCGCCAGAAATAGAATGAAAACGAGATAAGCTCGGCCCTTCAAAAAGACAACCTCCGGGGAAACCTGCATCAGGCCACCACCTGCACCCTGCGCCGCAATCCAGCCGGGGAAAGTAACCCAATTCTGCAAGCAGTGCCTATATACGACCAAATCAGTCCGGTGCTTACTGTGATTTAAATCACTCGCTTGGGAGCCTAAAGGCCGCCTGAACGCGTCAGCGCCAATATCCGACCGATTTAGTCCTTATTTAATCTACGACTAAAATAGTCGGCGTTCAAGAGTCCCGTCTCATAACCCGGAACCGGGGTTTCAATGCCGAAATCTGTTCTTGACGACCATCGCGTCGTGGTCTGACCATGATCCTTCCGGCGGCGCAGGGCCAATCCACGCAGGGAAAAGGCCATGACGCCGGAACACGGACCCTTTCATATCCAACGCACGCCATCTAAACGGACCCGGCAACTGACCCCGGGGGGGGAGTTCAGCACCATGGCAACGATCGAAAACAATCGCAGAGAGTTCTTGAAAGCCGGCAGCGCGGCACTGGCCGCAACCGCCGTCGCGTTAAACGCCAAAAGCTATGCGCAAGTGATGGGCGCCAACGATCGCGTCCGCGTAGGCATTGTGGGCTGCGGCGACCGCATGAAGGGCGGCGATTTGCCCGCCTTCCAACAGCACGCCAAGGATATGAACTTCCAGATCGTGGCCGTATCGGACATCTGGAAGCTGCGCCGCGAACAAGGTGCGGATTTTATCGAGAAGCTTTGCGGCAATCGCCCCGATCAAGTGCGCAATAACGATGAGCTATATGCGCGCAAGGACGTGGACGCGGTCATTATTGCCACCGCCGATTTCCAGCACGCCTACCACGGCGCTGAAGCCGTGGAAGCGGGCCGCGACGCCTACGTGGAAAAGCCCATCGCACACACCATGGCCGACGCGCGCCGCATTTTGGCCGCAGTGAAGAAGAGCGGGAAGATTGTACAGGTGGGCACGCAGCGCCGCTCCACGCCCGCGTATCAAAAGGCCGCCGAGTACATCAAGTCGGGCCAGTTTGGCGACATTGTGATGGTGGAGATGACGTGGAACGTGAACCAGCCCGGCCGCTGGCGCCGCCCCGACGTGGTGCCACTGCTCAAGGAAGAAGATACAGACTGGAAGCGTTATTCGCTCGGCAGGAATTTGGGACCGTTCGACGCGCGCGAGTATCTCGAGTTCCGCCTGTTCTGGCCGTTCTCTTCGGGCATTCCCGATCAGTGGCTGGTACACCAGATTGACACCGTGCACTGGTTCACGGGCTTGCCGCATCCGCGCTCGTGCGTGGCCAACGGCGGCATCTACTTGTGGAAGGACGGCCGCAAGAATTGGGATACCATGACCGCCGTTTTCGACTACGGTCCGCTTGACGACCTCACCAAGGGTTTCCAGGTGCAGTACTCCTCGCGCTTCACGAATTCAGCGGGCGGCGTAAAGGAGCTCTACTACTCGAATGGCGGCATGATCGACATGGACAAGCAGACGGTGACTCCCACGGGCGGGCTGACGGCAAAATTTGCCGACGAGATGCACATGAAGCCGAACCTGCTGCCCAGCATTTCGCTCGGCGAGAAGGCCGCAGCGGTGAACACCGACGCCGATACGCACGGCGATCCGCAGACCGCGGCCAACATGCGCAACTGGATGGAGTGCGTGCGCTCGCGAAAAGCGCCCAATGCGCCGATCGAAGCTGGCTACAGCCACTCCATCGCCTTATGTATGAATGTGGCCGCGATCCAGACGGGCATGAAGGTGACCTTCGACGAGAAGACACAGCAGGTGATGGCAGGAGGAAAGGTATATGCGTAGACGCGCGATGCCTTTCCTTCTAGCCGCTGGATTGCTGTTTGCGGCAAGCGCGTTTGCGGCATCGAAGGGCGTCGAAGTCACGCCCGACGCGGCGAACCGGCGCGTCGATATTACCATCGACGGCAAGCCGTTCACGTCGTATATCTGGGCGACGACGCTGAAAAAACCTGTGCTCTACCCGATTATGGATGCAGACGGCGTGACCGTTACGCGCGGCTGGCCGCTCGCGCCGCGCGCCGGCGAGCGGACAGACCATCCGCATCACGAAGGCCTCTGGTTCAACTACAGCAACGTGAACGGCTTCGATTTCTGGAACAACTCGACGGCCATTCCCGCGCAACGCGCACCGAAGATGGGCACGATCGTCCTCGACAAAATCGTTTCCACCAAGAGCGGCAGAACCCAAGGCGAGCTGGTGAGCAATTCCACGTGGATTGACGGGCAGAATCACGCGATCCTCGCCGAGACCACGCACTACGTGTTCGCGCGCCAGGGCGCGACACGCATGATCGACCTGATGGTGACGCTCACCGCGCTCGATCATGTCGTGTTTAACGACGACAAGGATGGATTGCTGGGCTTGCGCGTGACGCGCTGGCTCGAATCGCCGGAGGAAAAGGGTGGGACCTTCACCGACGCCAACGGCGTGGCGGCGACAGTCGCGGCTGCGGGCAGTGTTCCAGGCGTTGCGCCGCCGACAGGCGAATACCTGACCAGCGAAGGCATCAAGGGCGAGACTGCGTGGTCAACGCGCGGCCGTTGGTGCTCGCTGACTGGACACGACGGCGAAGGACATGTCGCGACCATCGCCATCTTCGATCATCCCGGCAATATTGGTTATCCGACGTACTGGCACGCGCGCGGCTACGGGCTTTTTGCCGTCAATCCACTGGGCCGGCACGCGTTCGATGCGAAACAAGCGCCGCTGAACTACAAGCTCGAGAAGGGCCAATCGGCGACCTTCCGTTATCGCATCGTGTTCTACACGCATGCGGCAACAACGGCGGAGTTGAACGGCGAGGCCGATGCTTTTGCGGCGCAGGCGCAGTAGCGGCTGGGCGCAGACCGGGCGAGGAGTTGTCCGTTCCCATGCGCGCGGTGAACGCATGCCGGAGCAGTGCTATACGGTTTCTTCGCTCCGATCACCACTTGCCGTCCCTCATACATTCTGTGGCTGAATTTTTGTGGAACTCGAAGGCCTACGGATTCCGCAATTCATGATTTCGGTGATGCGCCGTGAGGATCAACGCCACCAAGGCAGTGGCCAACGAGACCCCGGCCAGCGCGAAGAAGGCGCTGCTCCACCCGTACGCGACGCTGATGCGCGCCACGGTAACGCCCGAGAGCCAGCCTGCAATGTAACCGAAGCCGTCGATAATGCCGGCTGCCGTGGCGCTACCCCGCTGCCCGCCAAAATCCAGCGACATGGCTCCGGCCAGATAAGAGTACGGTCCCAGGAGGGTGAATCCCACCAGCCCGACCAAAACGGAGGGCGCCCATTCGCCTGCATGGCCGGGCACACGGCCCAGCATCACGAGGCAGACTGTGCATGCCAGCATACCGGTCACGACCAGCACGTTGCGCCCATTGCCGCCGAGCCTGTCGCTCAAAAACCCGCCCAGCAGCACGGAGACTCCGCCGCACAGAGGAAAGAGTGCGCTGCGGCTGGCCGCCACGCTCGGTAGCAGGCCTACGAACTGCACAAAATAGGTCGGCGTCCACAGGTTGAAGGTTTCGCGCAGCAGGGTGGTCCCGAAGGCCAGCAGGCAAACCAGCCAGAACGCGAAGCTGGTGAGCAAGGGCCGCAGAATCGCGCCGATCTTACGGAGGTGTTCGGCGCCCGGCTCCTCATCTGCATACACATTTCTCGGATTCACTTCCGGCGCAGGAAGGCCACGCTCGGCGGGCGTCTCGCGCAACAGCACCAGGTTGATGAGAAACAGAACCCCAAGCGCTGCCGCGGCAAAATAGAAGACACCGCGCCAGCCCACGCCATGGGCGAGCAATTCGCTCATCATCCAGCGGCATCCAGCGTCGCCAAACAGGAAGCTCAGGCTCACTACGGCCATCACGCTTCCGTAGGTGGAGTAGGAGAACCAGCGCGATGAAACCCGCACCAGCCCCGCCCAGCCTTGCGACTGGAAGAGCCGGTTGCCAATCCACGCCAGCGTGAAAATGGGAAATCCGCCGCTCAGCGCGAAGACAATCGTAAAGAGGATGGAGCCCGCCATGCCGCCCAGGAAAAACCGCCGGCCACCTCGCGTGTCGGCCAGAGCTCCGGAGAAGAACTTGCCCAGCGCATAGGCGGCGGTGCCCATTGAGGCCATGAATCCCAGGCGGATTTCCGCTTCGTTCCCCGTGATGCCATGACGCGACAGGTCGCGGATCAGGTCGGGCAACACCACCGAGAGATCGGAGCGGCAAAAATAATAGCCGGAGTAGCCCAGCGCCAAAAGCGCAGCAGTTGCCCCGTGCCACAAGGTAAATCGTGGTTTCGAACCTGAATCATCAGGTTCGATCTCGGGCGTGACCAATGCGCTCTCTGCGGACACACAAGAAAATTACCACACGCCTCCGTGCATCGACTGCGCCGTCGCGCAACCTCTCTGTGCCAATCCAGCCGGAATGCGTCGCGATGCGAGACGGCGTTCGTTCCTCCCTCGGGGTGCAGGTTTCTTTCCACATTTTGTTTCCCATTTGCAACTTCGGGAATTAATATGGACCGCCGGAGTAGCGCAGCTACGTAGTCATGTAGCGCCGGTCTCCTGACCGGGGTCCCCAAGAAACGGTCTTTGTTTCTTGGGGTGGGAGACCGGGGCCCCCAAGGAACGGTCTTTGTTTCTTGGGGTGGGAGGCCGGCTGTCGTGCGGGTCTCCTGACCCGCACATCGCTGCCGGCGGCGTGGACGCCGCCAGTACTGCCGATCTGGAGATCGGCGCTACTTCAAGACGCAATTTCGACATAAGCTCTGCGGGACTACGGGACCGAGAAAACGCGGTTCATGCGGTCACTAGATGTTCGGCGGCGTGCTTCTTCATCGAGACGAGTTCAAGGGCCGTCTCGGCGATGTGTTCGGCACTCAACTCGAACACTTTTACCAGTTCCCACGGCGCGCCTGACTCGCCGAAGCGGTCTTTGACGCCGATGGCGCTGGCAATAACCGGGACCCCGTAGAGCGTGGGATTCGTAGCCAGAACCAGGCTCACGCGTCCGGCCAGGGCGCCGATCTGATGCTCTTCCGCCGTAATCACTACGCCCGTCTCACGCGCCGCGCGCACGATCGCCTCCGCATCGATGGGCTTGAGCGTATGCAGATTCAGGACGCGCGTCTCGAGATCGAACTCCTGCTTCAGAATCCATGCCGCGCGCATCGCCTCCGGCACCATGGGTCCGCAGGCGACGATGCTCAAGTCCTCGCCTTCGTCGGCGTAGTCCTCGGCGAGGCGCGTCTCGAAGGCCTCAACGAAGCCGGGTTTCTCGCCGCGCAGCCGGATGACATTCGCTTTGCCGAAAACGAACGGCGTGGATTCGTCAGTAACGATCGGCGTGGCCTCGCGCGCGAAGCGGATATACTTGGGCCCCAGGTGTTCGAGCAGCAGATGCCGAGTAGCCTTGCGGGTCTCGATAGCGTCGCAGGGCACGACCACGGTCATATTCGGCAGGCCGAGCATGGCAAAGAGATCTTCGAGCGCCTGGTGCGTGGCGCCGTCGGCGCCCACAGAGACGCCCGCGTGCGCGCCGGCTACCAGCACATTGAGATTGGAGTAGCAGATGGAAACGCGAAGCTGGTCGAGGTTGCGCGCTGCGGAAAACGTAGCGTAGGAGCCAAGCACGGGCAGCTTGCCTTCGCGCGCCAGGCCCGCGGCGGCCGCCGTGGCCGACTGCTCCGCGATGCCCATTGAGATCCAGCGCCGCGCGCGCTCCGGCTTGCCGGCATAGAAATCCGCAATGGTGATGGAGCCGGAAATGTCGAGACCGATGCAAACGATGCGCTCGTCGCCGCCGCATTCGGCAAGCGCGCGGCCAAAGCCCTTGCGCGTGGGCTCCATCGCTACCTGCATGGCGTCGATTTGCGTCGCATCGCGCGCATTCCACCAGAAGTCGCTCGAGTAGCGCGGCACATGCGCTTCGAGAGCGTGCGAAGCTTCGGTTTGCCAGTGCTTGGCCCTGGCGAGCAGATCATCTACGGGAATGCGCTCGGCCAGACCCAGATCCGCGAGTGCCGCCGTCAGTTCTTCGCGATTCGGCGCCTTGCCGTGCCAGCCCGGCTGGTTTTCCATAAAGCTCACGCCCTTGCCTTTCACGGTGTCGGCGAGAATCATGACCGGCTTGCCGGTCACCGCGCGCGCCTGCTCCAAGGCGTCCACAATCTGGCTCATGTTGTGTCCGTCGATGCGCAGCACCTCCCAGCCAAAGGCCGCGTACTTTGCGGCCAGCGGTTCGACTTGCATCACATCTTTCACCCAGCCGTCGATCTGCAGGCGGTTGCAGTCGATGACGGCGATGATGTTGTCGAGATGGTAGTGACCTGCCTCCATGGCCGCTTCCCACACCTGGCCCTCCTGCTGTTCGCCGTCGCCCATCAGGCAGAAGATCTTGTGATTTTTGCCCCCATGCTTTTCGCTATCGATGCGCGCCGCCAGCGCCATGCCAACCGCGACGCTCAAGCCCTGACCGAGCGATCCGGAAGAAACTTCGATGCCCGGCAGCTTGAGCCAGTGGGGATGGCCCTGGAAGGGCGAGCCGAGCTTGCGCAGGGTGACGATGTCGTCGAGCGGGCAAAAACCGGCGATGCCGAGCGACACATAGAGTGCAGGCGCCTTGTGGCCCGCCGACCAGAGAATGCGGTCGCGATCGGGCCAGTCAGGATGTTTGGGATCGTGCTCGGCCGCGCGCAGATAAAGCGCCGCCGCAATGTCCATGATGGAGAGCGTGCCGCCGGCGTGGCCCGAACCCGCCGCGCACAACGCGACCAGGTTGTAGCCGCGCATCAGCCGCGCCGCGTCGCGCAGTTCGTCGATGGAATATTCCTTGGTGACCTGGCCGGTCTTTGCATCTCGAAGCGACATTGCCGATCTCCTTTGGTGGGCTCCCACCCTAGGCGCAAAAACAAAAGCGCACCGAGGGTGGGGCACCCCGCTATATGTGCGCCCCGACCCACGCGTCGATGCGCTTGAGCGCTTCCATCAGGTTCTCCATGGAATTTGCGACACTGAAGCGCAAATAACCCTCGCCATAGGAGCCAAACGCACTGCCGGAAAGCGCGGCCACGCCGGCCTCTTCGAGCAAGGCATCGGCCAGGTGCTTCGACGCCCATCCCGTGCCAGTGATGTTGGCAAATACATAGAATGCGCCCTTGGGCATGCGCGCGCTGAAGCCGCGTATGCGGTTGAGACCCGCGACGAAGGCTCGGCTACGCCGCTCGAACTCCAGACGCATCGCATCCACGGCGCTCTGGTCGCCGTTGAGCGCGGCCAGCGCCGCGCGCTGCGTAAAACTGGCGGTGCAGGAGTTGGAGTTGGTCATCAGGCGCGTGATCTGCGCGGCCAGGTCGGCGCGCATTACTCCATAGCCGATACGCCACCCGGTCATGGCATAGGTTTTCGAGAAGCCGTCGAGCAGAATGGTGCGCTCCTGCATGCCGGGCACGCTCATGATCGAGAACGGCCGGCCTTCAAACTGCAGGCGGCTGTAAATCTCGTCGGCCAGCACCAGGATGTTGCGATCGCCAATCGCCGTCGCGGCGCGCTCGATGTCAGCGCGCGCCAGCACGCCGCCGGTGGGGTTCTGCGGCGAGTTGAGAATGATGAGCTTGGTCGAGGGAGTGATCAGGCTTGCCATCTCATCCACGTCCATCGCGAAATCCCGCTCTTCGCGCAGCGGAATCGGCGCCGGCGTTCCTCCGGCGTAGCGGATCATCGACTCGTAGATGGGAAAGCCGGGATTGGGATAAATCACCTCGTCGCCCTCATCGACGAGCGCGAGCATGACGTAGAACATGATGGGCTTGCCGCCGGGAACCACGACCACTTCGTCGGGCTCGACCGGGACGCCGCGCGTGCGGCTCACGTAGTTGGCGATGGCTTCGCGCAACTCGGGCAGCCCCGCGGAGGGGCTGTAGTGCGTCCAGCCGCCGCGCAACGCATCCACGGCTGCTTCCACAATGTGCGGCGGAGTCGAGAAGTCCGGCTCGCCGATCTCCAGATGAACGATGTTCCTGCCCTTGCGCTCCAGCGCCTTGGCCTTGCTCAGAACCTCAAAGGCCGTTTCCGTGCCTAGCCGCGCCATGCGCCGCGACAAAACCAGTTCGTGTTGCACTCCTTGCGTTTCCATTGCGAGGCTCCCAGTTCTACCGCCCCAGCGAGCACAAATCGCTCCCCGGGGACCCCCGGTCTTCTGCCCGGTCCGGCGCAGTTCATGCCTACCCAGAAGCTGGCCGGCTTTCAGGCCGGATGGCATTATACCTCCGGCTTAAAATCGCAAAATGTGATGGCCGTCTCCCTGTCTGCGTGATCGGAACCTGCTTTGCACAGCCGCCGGCAGAGCGAGAACGGTAGAATGTCCGAAGCGCAGCAACGGATTTAGGGAATGACGTACTACGACCAGGTCGCAGAAGCAGCCGCATTTGTGCAATCGCGGCTGGGCGCGCTCGCGCCACGAGTGGGCATGGTGCTAGGTTCGGGGTTGGGCGCCGCGGCCGATGCGGTCGCCGATCCCCTCATCGTTCCCTACCAGGAAATTCCGCATTTTCCGCAATCGACCGTGGAGGGACACTCGGGACGGATCGTGGCGGGGCTACTGGGCGGCGCGCCAGCGGTCATTTTGCAGGGGCGCGTTCATTCTTACGAGGGCTACACGCCGCGCGAGGTCACGTTTCCCATGCGCGTGCTGGGCGCGCTTGGAGTGCGCGCCGTGGTGCTGACCAACGCCGCCGGCGGTATTCAGGCCGGGGCCCCCGCGGACAGGTCTTCGTCCGTGGGGTGGAAGGCCGGTTACCGTGTAGGCCAACTGGTGGCGCTGGCTGATCACATCAATATGATGGGCTGGAATCCGCTCAACGGGCCGAACGAGCCGCGATTTGCCGTGAGGCCGGGCACGGGTCTGCGTTTTTTCGACATGACAGAGGCCTACAGCAAGGCGCTGCGCGCGATGGCCGCCGAAGCCGCGCGCGAAGAGGGATTCACCCTGGAGGAAGGCGTATACCTGGCCACGCCGGGCCCGAGCTTTGAGACGCCGGCGGAGATTCGCGCTTTCCGCACGCTGGGAGCCACGCTGGTGGGCATGTCGACCGTGCCGGAAACGATTGTGGCGCGGCACATGGGAATCGAGGTGCTGGGCATCTCCTGCGTCACCAACCTGGCGGCGGGACTGGGCGCGACTCCGCTGAGCCATGAAGAGGTGAATGAGACCGG
>JBEKAS010000015.1:0-29457 GCA_050015795.1 Occallatibacter sp.
ACCTTCCCCCAGCACTCCTGTCGAAGACCAGGGCCTGGACGGCCAGTCCTCGTTCGGAGACCTGCTCTCCGCCTTCGAGCGCGAGCACACGCATCGCGCGGAGAGCCGCCAGTTGCTGGGCACGGTCGTCTCGCTCACTGCCGAACAGGTCTTCTTCGACATCGGCTACAAGATAGAAGGCGTTCTGCCTCGCCCGGCCTTCGAGAACAACGCCGAGTCCGTACATCCCGGCGACGCATTCCCTGTCTCCATCACCGGCCGCAACGAAGAGGGCTACTACGCGCTTTCGCGCTTCCGTGTGGCGCAGCCCCGCGACTGGTCCGGCCTGGAGCGCGCCTTCGCGGAGAAGATCGCGGTCTCCGGCACCGTGACCGAACTGGTGAAAGGCGGCCTCAGCGTCGACATCGGCGTTCGCGCCTTCATGCCGGCCAGCCGCAGCGGCACGCGTGACGCCGCCGAGCTCGAAGCCCTTGTCGGCCAGCCCATCACCTGCCGCATTACCAAGCTCGATGTCGCCGATGAGAATGTTGTCGTCGATCGCCGCGTGGTTCTCGAAGAGCAGGCTCGTGGCGCGCTCAACGAACGCCGCGCCGCGCTCAAGGAGGGCGACACCGTCACCGGCACCGTGCGCACGCTCATGCCGTACGGCGCTTTTGTTGAGATCGAACCGGGCCTCGACGGCCTGCTCCATATTTCAGATATTTCGCGCGCCCGCGTCGCCAAATGCGAAGACGTGCTCTCCGTCGGCGAGCAACTCACGTTGCGCGTGCTCAAAATCGATCCCGGCACCGGGAAAATCTCGTTGGGCCGTAAGCAGCTTCAGCCAGAGCCATGGGAGACCGCGGCCGAGCGCTACGTCACGGGCCAGCGGGTCGCCGGCGCCGTTACGCGCCTCACCGACTTCGGCGCATTCGTCGAACTCGAGCCGGGGCTCGAAGGCCTCATTCATATTTCGGAAATGTCATGGGATAGAAAAGTCCGCCATCCCGGCGACCTCCTGCGCCAGGGCGACCGCGTCGACGCCGTCGTGCTCTCCGTCAAGCCGCCCACCGCGAGTGACGCCGGGCGCATCTCTCTCGGCCTTAAGCAAACGCTGGCCGATCCCTGGCTCGAAGTGGAGCGCAAATTTCCGGTTGGCTCGCAAATCGAGGGCCCCGTCACCAAGATCATGAACTTCGGCGCCTTTGTCGAAATCGCCCCAGGCGCCGACGGCCTCGTGCACATCAGCGAGATCGTCGCCGACCGCCGCATCAACCATCCGCGCGACGTGCTGCGCGAGGGCCAGCGCGTCAAGGCGCTCGTCCTCGCCATCGATTCCGAAAAGCGCCAGATCAAGCTCTCGATGAAGCAATTGATTCCTACCAGCATCGATGAATACATTGCCGAGCACAAGGTAGGCGACCGTGTCTCGGGCCGTGTGGTTGAGCTGACGGCGTCGGGGGCAGTGGTTGAATTGGGCGAAGGCATCCGCGGCACCTGCGGTGCGGCAGCCGCGCCTTCGGCGCAAAAACCCGCGCATACTTCGTCAAGTGCTGCGCCAAACTCCGCCGCGCCCGACCTCTCGCAGCTTTCATCGATGTTGAAGGCGCGCTGGAAAGGGAATGCGCCTGCTCCCTCGGCCGCGCCGGAGCCGCTCGCCGAAAGCCAGATTCGGACGTTCAAAATTGTGAAGCTGATTCCCGACTCGAAGAAAATCGAAGTGGAGTTGGCTGCGGGCTAGAGATACACGTCATCCACGTAGCACCAGCGCCAGTCTTCGCCGCGCTCGGCACTCTGGATCAGCGGATGCTGCGTCTCATGGAAGTGCGCCCGCGCATGCCGGCCCTTTGACGAGTCGCAGCAGCCGACGTGCCCGCACTCGAGGCACATGCGCAGGTGCAGCCAGGGTTCGCCCAATTTCAGGCACTCTTCGCAACCCTTGGTCCGCGGCTTCACACCCTTCTTGATCGTTCCCACATGCGTGCATTGCGCTGCCATCGGTGACCCCCTCCGGCCTTGTACCGACTATAGCGCAGGTGCGACCCTTTCACGAACCGGCACTTTTTCGCTGCATCGCCCGTTATCCACTATGCTTTCGGTTATGCACCTTCCTGCGCGCGATGCCGAGCTTGTGCAGATTATGGACGCCTCGCTTGCCGAGGCAGCCGGCCGCGCCGGAGCATTCCTGGCCTGCCGCGTCGGTTGCACGCAGTGCTGCCACGGAACCTTCGCCATCAACGCGCTCGACTCCGCGCGCCTGCGCGCCGGAATGACCGAGTTGCGCGCCACAAATCCCGCGCTCTTTTCTGAAATCGCTCGCCGCGCCCGCGCGTGGCTCGCGGAGCACGGTCCGCATTTTCCCGGCGATCGAAACTCGGGCGCGCTCGGCAGTGCCCCTGAAGACCAGGCCCGCTTCGAAGATTTCGCCGACGATGCCGCATGTCCCGCGCTCGACCCCGCGACCGGCTGCTGCGATGTGTACGCGTGGCGTCCCATGACCTGCCGCGTCTTCGGCCCTCCCGTGCGCGCCACAGGCGAAGACGGCGCCGAAGGCCTGGGCCATTGCGAGCTCTGCTTTATCGGCGCCGCGCCCCCGCAGGTCGCCGCATGCGAAATGCCCGTCCCGCACGATCTTGAAGCCGAATTGCTCCAGGAAATCGGAGCAGACTTTGAAACCGTGGTCGCCTTCGCGCTGCTTCCGTAGAAATTCTCCTTCGCGCCGCGCGGTAAACTGATCTTTGCAAACCCCCATGCCAATGCGTCCGTGCTGGGCCGAGATTCGCACTCGCGCTCTCGAAGAGAACATGCGTTTTCTCGTGAGCCTCGCCGCGCCTCACGCCGAGCTGCTCGCCATGGTGAAGGCCAACGCCTACGGCCACTCCCTGGCTCTGTGCGCGCCCGCGGCCGTGCGCGGGGGAGCTGGTTGGCTGGGCGTCACCAGCGTGGAAGAAGGCATTGCCGCGCGCGCCCTGTGTCCTGACACGCGCGTGCTGATCATGTCGGGCATAGCTCGCGGCCAGGCCGCGGCAGCGATTCAATTCCAACTGACGCCCATCGCCTGGGAGTTGTGGCAGCTCGACGAACTCGAAGCCGCCGCGCGTGCCGCCGGCGCAGCGCCGGGTTCGTTCCCCGTTCATCTTGAGATCGACACCGGCATGAGCCGCCAGGGCGTTCTACCCGGCGAACTCTCCAGCATCTTTTCGCGCTTCGCGCCGGGCTCTCCGCTGCGCCTTGAAGGCGTGATGACGCATCTCTACGCCGCCGACGAAACCGACGGCGAGGTGACGCGCGAGCAACTCACGCGCCTCGATGGCGTCCTCACGCGCATCTCCGCCGCCGGGCTGTTCGCCGAGTGGCTCAATGTGGGCAACTCGGCCGCGCTGCTTGCCGGCCACGCGCGCCCCATTGGCGAACTCGCCGCACGTCACGGCATGAAGGCCCTGCTGCGTCCCGGCCTCGCGCTTTTCGGCATCGCGCCGGAGTTCAATCCCACGTTCTCCGACGCGGACGAACCGCCTTCGCTCGCCGCCGCGCGCGCGACTCTCGAGCCCGTGCTCTCGTGGAAGTCCTCGGTCATCGGCGTGCGCTCCGTGCCCGCCGGCGCCAGCGTGGGTTACAACGGAACCTTCGTGGCCACCGAGCCCCTGCGCCTCGCGCTGGTCGCCGTGGGCTACGCCGACGGTCTCGTGCGCTCCCTCGGCAATCGATTTCATCTGCTGGTGCGCGGCGAACGCGCGCCGCTGGTGGGCCGCGTCAGCATGGATCAGGCAGTTCTCGATGTGACGGAGATTCCCGGCGTCGCCGCCGGTGACGAGGTTGTGCTCATCGGCACGCAGGGCAGTGAAACCATCACCGCCTACGATCACGCCCGCGCCACGGGCACCATTCCCTGGGAGGTTTTCACGCGCATCGGCCCGCGCGTTGCGCGCGCGGCCGTTTGAGTGGATTCCGATCTACGCGGAGAGCTTGAGGCAAAATCAGTGTCTCTGATTTTGCTTTATCGCGCCACCGGTTCCGCGGGCGTCACGCATAATCCCGCCGCGCATTGCACCGCGTCAATCATGGCTTCCGTTCCGACGCAAGAGTTCAGCAGCATGTGGTAGAGCCCGCGCGAGCACCACTCCTGCTGATAGAACCTGCGGATGACCGCGGCGCGCCGCCGGTCGAAGGCCGCCAAATGCTGCTCCGCCTGATGAGCCCGTTCAGGAAACGCCCGCGCGAACCAATCCTTCTTGGCGCTGGCCGTGGCGTACACAAAAACATGAAAGCATCCCGGCCGCCCGGCGAGGGCACACGCCGATCCGCGGCCAACCAGCACGCAGTTGCCTTGATTCGCAGCGTCGAGGATTTGTGCCCGGATCAGTTCCAGCATTCGCTCGGAGTCGAAGATCTTCTCATCGCCGCTTGTCGCCGGCGCGTACACCGGGTCCTGCCAGAACATTTTGCCGTAACGGTAATACCAGGGGTCCAGCCGCTCATCGAATCTGGCCGCCGTCTTCGGATCGATGCCGGCCACGCGTGCCGCGCCGGCGACCAGTTCCGAGTCCAGCAGCCGCCAGCCCAGCCGCGCCGCCAAATCGTGCGCAAACTCCGCTCCGTGCGAGCCGTACTCACGCTCCACGGTGATGACCCTTACCGGCGTATGCACCATGACCCTGAATGACCCCCCTGCGCAGGAGCATACAACGGCAGCTAGAGAAAAGAAAACAGGCGCGGGAGGGGATCGCCCTTCCGCGCCCGCTGCGGTTCAAACGCTAAGTTGTCGATCTACTGCGTAACCGGCTGTGCAGGCAGCGCCTTCGGGCTCTTCAGGTGGCGTGCGTTGGGAGCGGCCGGAGCAGCTGGAGCCGCCGGCGCCGCGGGCGGAACTGCCGACCCCTTCTTGATGTGCAGATCGCCGTTGTCCGCGCTCAGCACGATGCGCGCCGCGCCCGCGCCAATGCGTCCGCTGACCGTTTTGTCCTCATCGCCAGTTACTGTCAGTTGGAAATCGGTCACCACCTCGCCGTTGTGCGAGTGCCCGTTCACCGTGGCAGAGGCATTGGGAGGCAGCGTGATCTCCACGTCGCCTTTGCTGTCGCTTGCCTCCACGCCGTACGCTCCCGCCAGCTCGATGCGGATGTTGCCGTCGCGGTCCTCCACATGGCTGTCGCCCTCGATCTGGCTCAGATCCACGTCCTTTGAGTGCGTCGTCACGTGCACCTGTCCCTTGGCTCCGATGATCCGCAGGTCATCATCGCCCAGGGTCAGCTCGCCAGGCAGCTCCACCGCGTCGACCGTGGTCACTGAGGTGTGCAGGTGCACCGGTCCGGCCACGTTCTCCATCGACACATCGCCCGGGATGTCGCCGTTCTGCGAGATCCCGCCTTTGATATCGGACACGGTGATGTCGTTCAGGTCTCCCTCCAGGGTCATATCGCCCTGGACATCCTGCGCAGCGAACACGTCGTGCTTCCCGTGGACGAAGTGCGCCACCACCGGCCCGGTGATCGAGCTGAGATGAATGTCGCCCCGCGCGGTGATGTCGATGCCCGAACCCAGGCCGCTTGCGGTCACGCTGTCCCATCCCGCGTTCACCGTCACGTGCGCTGTCTTCGGCACTGATACTGAGAGATTCACCCGCCCCCTGTCGTTGCTCTGCGATTGGATGAGCACCGCATTGCCATTCACCGTCACGTGCGCAGCTTCGGCGTCGAAGATCTTCTTCGCGCCCGAGTCCGAGTTGGCATAAGCCACTTCCTGCGCACGCACTTCAAGATTGGGCTGGTCGCTCGCCGTAATGCTCACGTCGCCGCGGGGAACCCTGATTTCAATCGACGCATTGGCCGGAATCTGCCGGCTGTCCACCGGTTGATCGCTGTCATGCTCCGGCATTCCGAAGGTGCTGAAGAAGCCATCGTCGCCGAAGTCGAAGTGGTTCGGACCCCAGAAATGGTTGTGGGCCGCTGAAATCGCGCCCAGAAACGCGAGAAAGACCAGGATTCCGATGAAGCCGCCGCTGCGTCGCACCGGAGTTTTTCGGCGCATGTCCAGCGCCCACTCGCCCAGCAGCGCCAGGCCCGCGCCGATCAGCAGCAGCGGCCACCACCGGCCGTACCACTCCCAGAACGTGCCCGAGTCGAGATGGCCGCTCATGATCAGCAGCGCAATCACGCCAACAGACACCAGAATGATCGGGCCGACCATCGAAGGTACGCGCGGGCCGTACATGCCCACGTAATTCGCTTTCCATGCGTGGCGCTGCGCGCGCCAGGCATCGCGTTGCGCGCGCCACGCGGCCTTCTGCTGTTCGCGATAGGTGCGCCATTGCGTCTTCGGGTCGTACGGCGGCGGAGCGCCGCCCCCCGGAGGCATGTTTGGAGGCATATTCGGAGGCATGCTGCTCATGATTGCCCTCCCTCTCTATCGTTCTCGAAGTCATGGGCCGGCACAATCGCCGTGCCCGTGTTTGCGGCTGAGTTTGCCGCGCTTTGCCCTGCTCCCTGACTCGTTCCCTGCGATGCGTCCTGCCATGGCGCGCCGGGAAAGAGCGGATAGCCTTCCGCAGCCAGCGCCGCGCGCTCGGCCAGCAGCAGCAGGCCCACGGTGATCAGCAGCAACGGCCAAAACAGCCGCCAGAAGTACGGAATCGCGCCCATCTGGTGCAGCAGAGCCAGGGTGCCAATCAGCAACAGAATCGCCGGCCCGCGCAATCTGCGAATCAAAATGTAGCGACTCATTGTTGGCCTCCTTGCGAGTGATCCTGCGGCCCCGTTTGCGAATTACCCTGCGGCCTATTCTGCGGACTGCCCGGCGGCACACCTTGCGAATACTGCAGACGCCGCACGATTAGCCACACGCCCAGTCCGATCAACAACAGTGGCCAGCTAAAGTGGAACCAGTGCCACGAAAACCAATCAAACTGCCCGAGCAGAAACAGCACGCCCAGGACGATCAGAATTACGGCGCCCACCGGCTCCCTGCGCCGCCAATGCATCGGCGGCACCGGCGGCATAGGCGGAATCGGTGGAATTGGCGGGATCGGCGGAATGCCCGGACCCCCATACCCCGGACCCCCATACGTTGATTGATAGGGAGCCTGATACGGCGCCTGGTACTGCGCCCCATATGAAGATTGACTCGCCGCCTGATCCGCCGTCGGGTTCACGCCTGCCGCTCCTGTTCCCGCACCCGGTGGCGGGCCCTGCGGCGGACGCATGCCCCCCACAATCGAATTGCTCAACTCGTTCAGTCCCAGCGGATCGGGCAGCGGATCTCCGTCGCGCCGCGCCTTCGCCGTCTGATAGGCCTCGAACACCTGGTAGAAGATCCACCCCATCACGAAGAGGCCAAACACACCGTACACGTGCGCCGCGCTCACCAGCACCGCGAAGATCGCTAAGTGCACCAGACCCTTGATGAACTGGCCGTTATACATCGCGCCCACGCCGGGAATGAATCCCAGCAAGGCCGCCAGGCCCGGGCTCGGCCCGCCGATGGGAGGCGGCACATAGGGCCGTTGCGCACCCTGCCACGCCATCCAGCAGGGCTCGCAGAAAATCTGTCCGCCCGATCCTTTGCGCACGCATGCCTCGCACAGAGCCTTGCCGCAGCCCTGGCAATACGCAGTTGCGTTCACGCCGCTATGATTTACGCAATCCATGGTGTGCTCCTTTCCAACGTTTGCACCACGTAGCCTCTGGACTGCCCACTGGTGTGCGTTGCCTTCATCGGAAACGTAAGTGAAGTTTCCAAATAATCATTGCTGCTTGCCGGTTCCGCTTGGGGTGTGTCCGGCTGCTGGCGAGGGCCCGTGCGCAACCCTCCATCATGGTTGCCGGGGTTCTTTCCCGGATTCTGCCGGGTCTCGCCCGGCGTCACCGGCTGGGTTTGCTGTTGCTGCTCGCCGCCGCTGCCTTTGCCCTCATCCTGGCCGCGCAGCTCGCGCATGCGCGCTTCCACCTCGTACACAAACCGCAGATGGTCGTAATAGCGCACGATCGGCACCGAAGCCATGGTCAGTTGCCGCTCCATGTACGACCGCACCGCACGCGGCCTCAGATCGGCCAGCCGCAGGTTCGATAGCCGCACGCCCGCCAGGTTCAGCGTGAGCGCGATGGAAAAGAACGCCATCGCCGCCGTCATCAGCAGCCGTGGCTGCACGCTCAAGCGCAACCGCGCCAAGAATCCCGGCTGCTGCCACACCGGCGGAACAAACGCCGGAACCATACCAGCCGCTGCCGGCACCGGCAAGCCGCTTACTGCGTGCCCCAGACCCGTACCCGGTCCCGTGGTGGCTAGAATCTTTTCCAGCAGCCACTCGGGCGGCTCCGGCTCCGGAGACAAGAATTCCAGCCACTCACGGCCCTTGCGCGCAGCTTCGTAGAGCGCTGCGCACGCCGGGCAGCCGGTCTTGTGCGCCAGAAACCGCGCCTCTTCCTCGGGCTTCAGCAGCCCGTCCAGTGCATCGGCCAGCAGCGTCTCCCACTCGCCGCATGCTGGTGTGCCCGGAATATGTGTGCCCTCTGTCATGGCTACATCACCTCCTTCTTGCTACGTTCCAGGAACCGCGCCAGTTCCGCCCGCCCCCGGCTGATGCGCGACTTCACGGTCCCTTCGGGGATCCCTAAAACCTGTGCAATCTCTTTATAATCAAGGTCTTGCAAATCTCTTAAAATCACTGCTTCGCGCAGCTCAACGCTTACTTTCATCAATGCCTTCTGCACCATCTTTTTGAGTTCCTGCCGCGCCGCCGACTCGTGCGGGGAAGGGCCGGCATCGGCCAAACGGTCGATGGCAGCCATGTGCGGCCTCATCTCTTCCGTCTGATCCCAACCCTCGTCGAGGGAGCCCGTCGCGCGCTGGTTCCGCGTCCGCCTGAAGTTGTCCACCAGCAAATTCCGCGTCATGGTGGTAATCCACACCGGCAGACTGCCGCGTGTGGCGTCAAAACTGCCCAGATTCGAGTAAATCTTCAGGAAAACGTCCTGCGTCAGGTCCTCGGCATCCGTTGCGTTGCCGGTAAAGCGGTAACAGAGCCCATACACACGCTTCTGGTGCGTGCGGACCATCTCGGCCCATGCGCTGGAGTCGCCGTTCATGCAGCGGCCGACAATTTGCGTCCAGTCCTGCTCCAGAGCTCTCACCTCCGTGCGCCCCGTCCGGCTTGCCGGCGTCGCGTCCAACGTGGCCGTACCCATCGAAACGGCAGCGCACCGGGATCCATCGCGCCGCGCCGCGGGAGCCGTTGCGGCTTCCTGCACTTTGGACCGTCCTAAGGTCCGCCCCGCCGCAGATGGCGTCATGCCCCAGCTTAATGTACCCACGTACTGCATGGTGATTGAATACGCAGATCGTGCCGCGGCGGTTCCGTCGGAGACTCTCCTCTGCAGTCGCGACACCGGGCCCTTCGAATTCTTGCCTTTTCGTACCCTTTGTCCCTTTTTCCTCCCAGACCAGTGCGACAGGTCCGCGTCGCTTGGATGGCTTATTCGCCGCCTTCACGGAACTATCTCTTCTCCATCTTCGTATTCGCTTGCATATGCAAGAAACCTTTACCTGGGCGTGGCTCGAGTCCCAGACTGCGCACACCAGTGCCGCATGGCACGCCTGCGCCCACCGGCCTCTGCCGTCCGGTCCCGTCTACACCCTGGAGGAGCAGAGCGCGAGCGAGCGTGTCTACGATGACTGTCTCCGCTCCGTGGAGAGAGGCCTTCACAGCCGTCCTCGCACATCGACAGACCGCATCGCCTTCCGGGACCGCCTCGTTGCCGTATTCTCCCGTTTCGCTGCCTCCGTGCTCGGCCTTGAATCGCCAGCCATCGATCTCATCGCTCAGGGCTTCCTCCCTGCCGGGGTCGAATTCGCTCGCCGCGCGCGCCACTTCGACGCTGGCCTCACCATGCCTGAGATCGTTCAGGCTTGCCGGAACGCCTGGACCGCCTACGGCTTCCAGCCCCTCCTCGACGAGCCCGCGCAGATGACGCCGGCGATCGTTGGCTATAGCCTCCTTTACCCCTATACCGACAACTATCTCGACCGCCGCGATGCGTCCCCTGCCGCCAAGCGCCTCTTCTGTGCGCGATTCCGCCAACGCCTGCGCGGCGAGCATGTTCCTGTCCGCGATGCGCACGAAGCATCCATCTGGGCTCTGGCCGGGATGATCGAAAGCCAGTATCCTCGCGCACATTACCCGCAGGTCTTCGAATCATTGCTCGCCATCCATCAGGCGCAAGAGGAGAGCGTTGCCCAACTCTCCGTCGCACGTTCCTTGAGCGGCGATGAGATCCTCCGAATCAGTTGCGCAAAGGGCGGCACATCCGTCCTCGCCGACGCCTGCCTCGTCCGCGGCTGGCTCACCGCGCAGGAAAGCCAGATTGCCTTCGATTGGGGAGTGCTGCTCCAGCTCGGCGACGACCTCCAGGACATCCACGAGGATCTTCGCCGAGGATCGGCCACGCTCTTCACGCGCGCTGCAGCCGCGGGCATCCTGCTCGACCCTCTCGTTATTCAGTTGCTCAATTTCAGTGAGACAGTCGGCGTCGGGCTTGATTGCCTGCCAACCGGCTCGGCAACGCTCAAGAACCTGCTCCGCATGAGCTGGCGCTCGCTCATCGTCGCCGCTGTCGCCAATGCCCCGGAATTCCTCTCCCCGGCCTTTCTCCGCGAGCTCGAACGCTCCTCGCCGTTCCGCTTCGCCTTCCTCCAGGCGAGCCACAGGAAGCTGGCAAGCCGGCGCGGCCTTTTCGCCGCCGTCTTCAACGCCCTGATCGAGGAGACCGGCGAACAGGCATTCGCACCCAATGCAGGTGCTTCATGCTGGGAATCTCCAGCTGGATGTTCGCCCGAAAACGTTGCTGGAACGCAGCTGGCGTAACCTGCGGGATAGAAACCTCAAGAAGCGCTTCGTCCATGCGAAAGTTTTGGTTGATTCCGTTCCCGGCAATGTTCCCGCTGGCCCACGCCGCGCCTTTGTGCCAACTCGCCGCCTCCGCCTCTCGACGGTCGAGAATTCTCCCGCCCCGCAAGAAAATCGCTGCATTTTTCAGCATCCGCCGTAAACTGGGCAGCAGTGGAGGTTGCAACGTGGAAGATTGGAAGTTCGCCCAGCAGGATGCCTCGGAGGCTCTCGCCAAGCTGCATTTTTTCTCCATCAAGAAGAAGCACGCGCACGGCGAGGTGGAAGCGCGCATCACGGTCAAGGAATTCGCCACCGCTAAAACTGCCGACATGAAGTTCTTTGCCATTGCGGATATCGAGCTGAACCAAAAGAGCATGAAATTCCAGCCCTGCGGATGGGCCGAAACCCTGTTGGGCGCTCTGACGGAATGCCTCAGAAATCTGCGCAAGTTTGAATATGAAAGCCCGGAGCTGCCGGCGCAGACCTCCGAAGACGGCGCCCAGCTGTAGCGCCGGTCTCAAGCCCAGTTGTAGCGCCGGCCTCCAGGCCGGCTGTAGTGCGGGTCTCCTGACCCGCACATGACCGCCAGCGCAACACCGATCCATCCGAGGTCGGGAAACCCATCTACAAGCAACTCGCGTATGCTTAAGACCCAAGGAGCATTCCCCATGCGCAAGACCCTGTTGGCCCTCTCAGTTCCGTTCTTGCTTTGCGCCCTCGCCCACGCCGCCAGCTTCGACTGCACCAAGGCCAAAACCGCCCAGGAAAAGGCCATCTGCGGCACGCCGGCGCTAAGCGCGGCCGACGATCAGATGGCCGCGGAGTACAAGGCATGGTTGGCCGCGGCTCCGCCGGCTTCGGCTGCCGGGATCCGCGAGAACCAACTCGTCTGGCTGCGCACGCGCGACGCCAGTTGCCCTGCAGGCGACGCCAACAATTCCATCGCGTCCTGCCTGAGCGGCATCTATCAACAGCGCATCGAAGAACTGCAGCAGATGGTGCAACACTTCGCGGGCATCACGTTTGTCTCGCAGGCGATCACGTTGACGATTCACGACACACCGGACTCCGCTCCCCCCGCCGGCATCTCTGAAGTTACGCCCGGCTTCGGCACGCTGCAGGCCACTTGGCCGCAGGCCTCGTCCACCACGCCGCAATGGACAGCCTGGAACAGCGCCATCGTGCCGGCCGTCATCCAGGTTGCGAATGCAGACGAGGAAACCTCTGCCCACGATTGGAACGGCATTGTGCAACCCGGCGTCGATCGCGGCCTGACCTTCACCGTCGAACGCGCCAACGCGCAATGGGTTTCCGCGACCATCGTCGACTTCTACGACGGCCACGGCGCTCATCCTACGGAGAATTCCGCTGAGTTTTACTGGATGCTTGGGGCACAGCGCGCGCTCAAGCCGGAGGATGTCTTCCTGCCCACCTCCGGCTGGGACACATGGATGGAGCAGCGCCTCGACAGCTACTTGCACAAGGCTCTCGACTCAGGATCCAACGGCAACTACCAGACTTGGTTCCCGCAGGGCAACGCAGCCACTGTGCTCATGGGGATCGTCATAAATCCCGCAGACTGGAAGCTCGAGCCCGCAGGCGTCTCGATCTTTTTTCAGCCGTACCAGGTGGCCTGCTACGCGTGCACGCCCGACCCCATGATCATCCAGTGGTCCGATCTCAAACCCTACCTGCAGCCCAGCTTTGTCCTTCCCCAATAAGGAAGCACGCCACAAAACGCGCCACGGCCGCAGTCGTCCCTGACCCCTGACACCTGAAACCTGATCCCTGTTTCAGTACTGGTTCCCGAACTCCGGATCCACCGGATTCTCGAACAGCGACGCGTCGCGCGTCACAATTGTCAGCCCCGACGGTGTAACGAAATACCGCCGCTTGTCCTCCACCGGGTCATAGCCGATGACCGTGCCCTCGGGAATGTGCACGTCGCGGTCGATGATGGCCCGCCGGATGCGGCAATGCCGCCCGATGCTCACGTGCGAGAAGACGATGCTCGCGTCCACGTCGGAGTAGGAGTTGACGCGCACGTCCTGCGACAGCACCGAGTTGTACACCGACGCGCCCGAAATGATCACGCCTGCCGTGATGATGGAGTTGACGGCCATGCCCGAGCGGCCCGGTTCGCCGAAAACGAATTTGGCCGGCGGGTATTGCCGTGTCCGCGTGCGGATCGGCCAGCTCTTGTCGTACAGGTTGAAGACCGGCGACACCGAGCACAAATCCATGTTGGCTTCGTAGTACGCGTCCAGCGTGCCCACGTCGCGCCAGTAGAGCGCCTCCTTCTTGTTCTCGTCGACAAAGCTGTAGGCCATCATCTTTTTCTTGCCCAGCAGGTTGGGCAGGATGTTGTGCCCGAAATCATGCTTCGAATCGGTGTCGTCCGCGTCTGAGATCAGCGCTTTCAGCAGCGTTTCAGTATTGAAGATGTAAATGCCCATCGACGCGTCCACGGCGTTGGGATTGAAGGGCGAGCGAAAACTGGTCGACGCCGGCTTCTCCTGGAAGCCCACGATCTCGCCGTTCTGCGCTACCTCCACCACACCGAACCGCGACACCTCTTCCGGCGCAATCGGCAGGGTGGCCAGCGTGATGTCGGCGCGGGTCTCCTTGTGGTAGGCCAGCATGCGGCTATAGTCCATTTTGTAGATGTGATCGCCACCCAGAACGATCACGTGTGTGGGCTGCTCGCTGCCGATCGAGTAGATGTTCTGGTACACCGCGTCCGCCGTGCCCATGTACCAGTTGGCGCCGGTGCGCTGCATGGGCGGCATCAGCTCGAAGAACTCGCCGAGTTCCTGCGCCACGATGCCTGTCCAGCCTTCGCGGATGTGCCGGTTCAGGCTGAGCGCCTTGTACTGCGTGAGGATATACACGCGCCTCAGACCGGAATTGATGCAGTTTGATAGCGTGATATCGATGATGCGGTAATGCCCGCCAAAGGGAACAGCAGGCTTGGCACGGTCCCGCGTCAGGGGAAACAGACGTTCTCCTGCACCGCCCGCAAGTAAGACGCCCAGAGTGTCCTTCATGTCCATAAGGCTCCCACAGCTGGATGGGTCGCTGGCCCCTGCCGTCCGGCACGGCGGGGGGAACGCCGCTATCCGGAGCAGCATTCTTTCTCTTTCAGGCGGCACGCAATGAGAACCGCCATCGAACGCAGGAGGATATCATACAGTCCAATGCACTTGGCAGTCCTGAGATTCAATGAGCGGGGCTCGCGGAGGCGAGCGGAGCTAGCGGAGGCGAGCAAAATGAGTGTGGTGTGGCGATGCTTTCGGCGGTCGTGGATAGGGCCAGACGGTTGGTTTGATTCGCGGCAGCGCGGGGGACAGAACGGGGTGCACACCGGACCAGCCAGAGCTTTGGAATGGGTGCCGCTGCTTACAAGCACGACGGCGGAAAATGGCCCATCGACACCCGCTGGCGCCAAAGGAAGAGCGAACACCGCTAACTCCGCTAGCTCCGCTTTCTACTACCAGCCGGAAACCCAGTTCGCCTTTTTCGTTGAGCGCTTGGCCTTCGTGAACTTGTACTCCAAACCCACTGAGATGGCGAAGTTCACGTCGTATTGCGCGTACGACGCGTTCGCTAACGGCGCATCGTTAAAGGTGTAGTGCGTCATGATCGCGTCGGGATTGATGCGGAAGACCCAGTGTTCCGACCGGTTCAGGTCGATGCTGCCGCCGACAATCGCTGCCGGCGCAATCTGGTTCGAGTAAAAATCGAAATACGCCGGCGCCACGCCCAGCAGATCCTTTTGGAAATTTCCATAGACCCCGCCGAACATGGCATGCGCCATCATCGCGCCGTGCTTGTTGTGCGGCCCCAGCCATTCCACGCCGCCCACAAAGAAATACTGCTTCACCACGGGGCCCTGCAAGTCCCCGCCGTTACCGTTTTTGTCGTTCGGCGCGGTGCCGCTGGTGCCCACATACGCGCGGCCGGAGCCCTCGATGCCCCAATTCCGGGTGAGCCAAATGGAGGCGTCCCCGTCCAGTCCGCCCAGGTTCGCGCCCTGCAGCAGCGACGGGCCAGCCTTCATGTGGTCGTACGCAAAGCCCAGCGACACGTCGTAGCGGTTGTCGTAGCGCACGTTGGCCAGCGGATCGACCTGGATATAGACGCCATAATTCGAGTTCTGGGCGTCTGCTCCCTGCGGCGTGGCCGCATGCGTCGGCTGGCTCTGGCTGCTGCTCTGGCTTGTTGAACTCTGCGGTTGAGCGGGCGGATTCTGGGAGCCCGCATTCTGCGCCTGCATGCGGCCACCCACACACACACACAGAGCGAGAACAACGGCAAAAAGAGACGAAAACCTTGCTTGGAGAGGCATCATTAAACAGCTTACAGGACCTCCCCGATACCGGACAATGCGCCCGTCGGGCATTTTGCAGAGCATCTTCTTTAGACGGGCCGGGGCCCTATTCCGTCCCGCGCCAGCCGGCCCTTGATCGAGGCCCTTGCCCCAACGCCGGCCCGGCCCGTTCCGTTCACTTTTCGCCCTTCACTCTTTCACTTCTTCACTCATGGGGTTCACCCCGACACTCACACTCACACTGCCCATTGCTCACTGCTCACTGTCCTCGGACGTCGCACCGCTCCATCTGCCGCGACCACACGAGGTAATGCACTGTCTTCAGGAGTTCGACCACAGACTGTTCCGCCGCCGATCCCGATCCCACTGGTCCCAGCGCCGGAGCCGCATGGACCCGCCACTCGATCGGCAAGCGGCTCAGGATCAAACCCGCGCGCGGCAAGTGGCTGGGGCTCGATATCACCTCCGCCGACTCCCAGCCGTGGCTGCGCATGATGCGTAGCGCGTTGCAGGTATTCTCCATCGTGTCCCGCGCCGCAGGATCCTCCAGCACGGCCGATGCCGGAATCCCCTGCGCCTCCGCGGTCCGCGCCATCACCTGCGCCTCCACAAACCGGTTCTTCACCGCCCCGCCCGTAAAAAGGATGCGCGGCGCCACGCCTCGCTCATACTCGTGCACCGCCTCGGTGACGCGCGCCAGCTCGCGTGGGCTCGGATTCCCATCCGCATCCACCGGGGTGCCCAGCACGATCAGCACATCGAAATGGTCCTGTGTGGTGTTGCCCTTGGGCGCCAGCGCCCGCTCCACGGCCGCCCATGCCATCAGCCCCAGGATCAGCGCTGTGCATACCAGAATTCCGCGCCCCGGCCAGTCCATCCGGCGGCGTCTTTTGGGCGCGACCTTTCGCCTCGCCTTCACTGCACTTGTCGGCTTCTTTGATTTCGTCGAGCTCAAATTCCGTGATTTTGTGGAGTTCAACCGGGTCCGCCTCCAAACTCCACTCTAACGCGGCTACGAGGCGCACAGCCCCCGCTCCGCCAACTCCGCTAACCCCGCTGCTCTTACGGGTACATCCGGTTGAGCGTCCGCGGGAAGGGAATCGTCTCGCGCACATGGTCCAGAGCGCACACCCACGAGACCACGCGCTCAATGCCCATGCCAAAGCCGGAGTGCGGCACGCTGCCGTAGCGCCGCAGGTCGAGATACCATTCGAACGCCTCGCGCGGCAGTTTATGTTGATCGATCCGCGCGCTCAACAGTTCGTAGCTCGACACACGCTGCGACCCGCCGATGATCTCGCCGTAACCCTCCGGCGCCAGCACGTCCACGCAGAGCGCGTAGCGCGGATCTTTCGGATCGGGCTCCATGTAAAACGCCTTCACATCTGCCGGATAGCGGTGCACCATCACCGGCTGGTCGTACTGCGAGCTCAACCACGTCTCGTCGGGCGAGCCGAAGTCATTGCCGTACGTGAAGGGCTGCTCCAGTTGCCCGTTTTTGTGCGCTTGGTTCAGCAGTTCCACCGCCTCGTCGTAGCGGAGGCGCGGAAACGGCGGCTTCACCGCTTCGAGCTTCGCCACGTCGCGGCCGATCACCTGCAACTCCGCGGCGCGGTTCTTCACCACGCTCTCGACAATGTGCGAAATGTAGTTCTCGGCGAGTTCCATCAGCCCGTCGAGATCCATGAAGGCAACCTCCGGCTCCACCATCCAGAACTCCGTCAGATGCCGCCGCGTCTTCGATTTTTCCGCGCGAAACGTGGGCCCGAAGCTGTACACCTTGCCCAGCGCTAAGGCCGTCGCCTCCACATAAAGCTGCCCGCTCTGCGTCAGGTACGCGGCATCGCCGAAGTAGTCCACCGGAAACAGCGTGGATGTGCCTTCGCACGCAGCCGGCGTCAGAACCGGCGGATCAGTGCGAATGTACCCGTTTTGATCGAAGTACTCGGCTGCAGCGCGCATGATCTCCGCGCGAATGCGCAGAATGGCCGACTGCCGCGGCGAGCGCACCCACAGGTGCCGACGTTCCTGGAGAAAGTCCACGCCGTGTTCCTTCAGCGTGATTGGGTACGGGTCGGTCTCCGGCACCCGCTGCACCACCTGCACATTTTCCACGTCGAGTTCGTACCCTCCCGGCGCGCGCTTGTCGGCACGCACCTTACCGGTCACAATCACGCTCGATTCTTGCGTGAGGTTTTTGAGCGTCTCAAACACCTCCGGCGAAACGCTTTTCACGTGCGCCACGCCCTGGATCGACCCCGTCCCGTCGCGAAAAATGGGAAACACCAGCTTTCCGCTCTCGCGCAGGTTGTAGAGCCATCCCTGGAGCGTCACGGATTGCCCTTCATGCCGGCCGATCTCGGCAATGGTGGCAACGGGTGCGGCGGGCTGGGCGGTCTCGGGCTGTGGAGGAGCGGTTTCTTCAGGCATCGTGAACAGGCTTTCTGAGCGGCGCAGGACGGCCACGCCGGACGTTCCAGAATAACGCGCAGGACCAGGGACGGTGCACGACCGTCGTCACTCGCTCCCTTGCTCCCTCGCTCCCTTGCTCCCTGTCTCTCCAATTTCGTGTCACGGCAACTTATTTTGATCTGGACGACAAATGCCCCAAAAGGGCATCCTATTGGTCAAAGACCGGTGATGTGCGATCGGCGACCGGCGATGAGGGAGCAGCGATGAGCGACCAGCTCGAAACCAACGGCGGAGAGATGCACAAAACCTTGGCGGATCCGGACGCCGCCGAGCGGTTCATTACGGAGAAGCGGCTGGGTGAGCGCATTCGCCGCCTGCGCCTCAAGAGATCCATGGGCCTAGTGGAGCTGGGCAGGCACACCGGTCTTTCCGCCAGCTTTCTTTCGCAGCTTGAAACCGGCCGCGTAGTGCCCACGCTGCGCAACCTGGCGCGCATCGCCATGGTCTTCTCCAAAGATCTGTCCTACTTTTTTGAATCCGAGCCCGCCGCCATCTTCCGCGTGCACCGCAAAAAAGACCGCGTGCGCATGCCGCAAACCGGCGTGGAGCCGCCCACCTACACCTTTGAGAGCCTGGGCTACATGGTGCCAGACCGGCACATGGACCCTTACTTCGCGGAGTTCGTTCCCTTGCCGCCGCAGGTCGAGCCCAAGGCCCATCAGCACGCCGGTTTTGAGTTCCTCTATGTGCTGGGCGGCGAGCTGGCGCTGCGCCACGGCGACCAGGAAGCGACGCTTGGCGCAGGCGACGCCGTCTACTTCGACGCGGGCACGCCCCACTCCTATCGTTGCGCGGGTTCGAAGCCCGCTGAAGCGCTGATTGTCACCATCCATCAGCCGTCCGCGGCCCAGCCGCAGTCCTTGCGCCCCCCGGCGAGCGCAGCCACGCGGCCACCGCAGGTGGCTGCAATCCCGCGACCCAACCTGGCCGACGGCAAGCACGGCGAAGCGACGTAGAAACTCTGCTTTTATGTAGCGCCGGTCTCCAGACCGGCTGTCGTGCGGGCGTCCACGCCCGCGCTTCTCGCGAGGCTCCCCGCCTCAATGGGCGACTCACGCCGCCGGAATATCTTTCTATTTCTTCGCGCGATTCAACTCCCCGTACGTGGGATACGGCGCAGCCTCGGTGCTGGTCGGCATGGCTTCCAGAATCTTCAATTCGTCCTGCACCTTCTTCCACTCGTCGGGATGCTGCTTGGTCACGATCGGCGCATTGGGATCGGAATAATACGCTTCCACGTCGCTCTTGATGCCCGGCGGAATCGGCTGCGTGGGCGTGCGCGTCAGCCGGTGCAGCAGCTCGGCATACGTCGTGTCGGTAAGGGGATAGCCGCCCGGCTTCACCACCTGGCCCGTGTCCAGGTCGCGATTCGGCAAGGGCTCTCTGGGATTGAGCGGGCCCAGCGTCTCCATCGAATTGGTCGCGGTTAACGTCCGCTCACGGCGCGCCTCAACGGGCGTGAAGATCGCCAGGCGCTCATGCAACACCGTGGTGGAAGAGACCACGCTGTGCATGTAATCTGCCTCCGCGGCCGCAGTCGGCCCTTTCACGGCCACCATCTGCAGCGGCCCAAATTTGGGAAGCACCCACAGCACCCCGGCCAGAAGATGCGTTTCCACTCCGGCCTTCTTGCGGTACGCGGCCCAGTTGTAAAGCGTGGCTGCCGCGGCGGATTCTTTCTCAATCTCGATGGCATCGGGAGTGTCCGGCTCTACCGGCTCCTGCTTGCGGTGCAGCATCGTCACTGCGTAGGCCACGCGGGGAATGAACGTGCGCGTGGCATACCGGTAGGCCTTCACGTTGAACTGCCGACTCTTGCTTGCGTTGAAATCTTCGGTCAGCCCGTACGTCTCATAAAACGCCAGCGCCAGCTGATGTACAGGCACCTGGATTCCGATGTGGCGGAAATAGCCGAGCGGAGCCAGGCGGTGATGCGCGATTTGATCAATATCGAAAGCGAACTCGGTGCGCACGTGCTCATGCCGGCCCTGGGCGTAATTCACGATGTGCCCGAAGCGCTTTTCCAGTTTCGGAAACTCGAGAGGAACGGCGCGGTTGGTCGCCTGCGAGTGGCCGTACGAATCTCCGATGTAGTGCGAGAGCGCGCCCACGGCGAACGCCAGCTCGTTGGCGTTGTGCGCGTTGCGAAACAGCGCCAACACGAAGTCGCCCGAGCGCACATAGTGGGTCAGATCCGAGAAAAACTCGTCGCCAAACGGGTAGTAGCCGATGTCCTGGATCACGCAGCCGCCGTACGCGTAAGCGCGCGCCTGGTCCAGTTCCGCCGGCGTCAGGTTGGGATATCGGCTCATGAGCAGCGGCACGATCGAGTCCTCCCAGGTGAGGTCGATCAGTTGCTCATGCGTCAACAGGGAATACGCGCGAGTCTGCCCGGGCCATACGCCCAGCAAGAGAAGGAGAAGCAACGCAACAGCGCGAAGGCACTTCGTGCGTATCGTCATAAAGCCGAATGAATCGCCGCAATGGGAAGAAATGAAGGGAAAAGGCAGCGAGTCCGCCTCTATTCTATGCGAACCTTGCCGTGCTGCCGCTGATTTCTTGGTTCCCTTAGAGTTTATCCGCCAATAGGTGCCGCCGACGGCGTAGACGCCGCCAGTACAGCCGGTCTCCCACCCCAGCAAGCAAAAATCGCTCGCCGGGGACCCCGGTCTCCCACCCCAGCAAGCAAAAATCGCTCGCCGGGGACCCCGGTCTGGAGACCGGCGCTACAAACCTAGTCCCTGCTTTCCAGCATCCGGTCAAGCGCCACTCGGGCCCAGTGCTTCACGTCCGGTTTCACTTGCACGCGGTTCACTACGCGCCCTTCCACAAGATTTTCCAGCACCCACGCCAGGTGTTGCGGGCTAATGCGATACATCGTGGTGCACAGGCAGCCGGTGTCGTCGAGCGAAATGATCTTCTTGCCCTCCGGCGCAAAGCGCCTGGCCAGCCGGTTGACGAGGTGAATCTCCGTCCCGATGGCGAACATCGATCCCGCCGGCGCCTGTTCCACGCGCGCGATCAACTGCTCAGTCGAGCCCAGCGCGTCGGCCTTCTGGCACACTTCGTAGCGGCACTCCGGATGCACAATCACTTTAATGCCCGGATACTTTGCCCGCACCTGGTCGACATGCGAGGGCAGAAAGCGCTGATGCACGGCGCAGTGACCCTTCCATAGCAGCATGCGGCTGCCGGCAAGTCGCTCCCTGGTCTGCCCGCCCCAGAACGATCCAATCTGCACCGCCCACGGATCCCAGACAACCATCTCGTCCAAAGGAAGACCCATCGCGTACCCTGTATTCCGCCCTAAATGCTGGTCCGGCAGAAACAGAATTCGCTTGCCGCGCGCGAACGCCCACTCGAGCGCCTTGCGCGCGCTCGACGAAGTGCATACCAGGCCGCCGTGCTCGCCGCAAAACGCCTTGATCGCCGCCGTCGAGTTGATGTACGTCACCGGAATCGTCTCGTCCGCCAGTCCGGCGCGCTCCAGCGCATCCCAGCAGTCTTCCACCTGCGAGATTTCCGCCATATCGGCCATCGAGCAGCCCGCGTTCAGGTCGGGCAGAATCACCTGCTGCCCGTTTTGCGCCAGAATGTCGGCGCTTTCCGCCATAAAGTGCACGCCGCAAAACACAATGTATTGAGCGCCCGTCGCCGCGGCCGTCTTCGATAGCTTGTAGCTATCGCCGGTGAAGTCGGCAAAGCGCACCACCTCGTCGCGCTGGTAGTGGTGGCCCAGAATGACCGTGGTCGCGCCTAACTTCGCGTGCGCCGCGGCAATGCGCTCGTCCATCGAATGGTCGGGAAGCGCCAGGTAATTTTCAAGAGAACAGGTGGCATTTGCCTCCGCGGAGGTTGCGGTTGCTTCGTCAAAAATCAGGGTCACGATACTCCGCCTTCAGTCCATACCGGACGGGGATGTTGAAAGCTTTCCATTCGGCTGCAGTCAGTGCGTTTCTCTCGATCTGATTTTCCGGAGTCTGTCGTTCGAAACCGGGAAAAATCCAAAAACCGGGAAAAAACCACCAACGGGGTTGTTGCAGCCCGTTCCTTATGGGATGCTCCGATGATTTCGCCGGTTGCAGAGGCGCTCCCGGCCCGCGCGCGTCCCATCTGGCTTTATTGTATCGCCTCCGTCATAGCGTCAGATGCTGGGAATGGCATATTTTGCCAATTCTTGCCAAATCGGGCTATCCTGAAAGGGCGAAACTCGAGGAGAACCCGCCATGCCCACCATGAACATTTCACTGCCCGAGAACCTGAAAGAGTTTGTCGAATCGCAGGTTCAGTCGGGCGATTATTCGAGCGTCTCCGAGTTCATGCGCGAGCTGGTGCGGCGCGAGCAGAAGGAGCGCTTGCGTGAACAACTCGAACAGCGGCTCCTCGAAGGCCTGAACTCGGGCGAAGACATCGAATCGACGCCGGAGATGTGGCGAGATCTCCACCAGGAAGTGCGTGAACTAGCGCGGAAGATCAAACGGCAGAATCGATAGTTCACGATCATTTTTCAAGTACCGTGGGATCGCGCCAAATTAGCGTCAGGATTGCGGCTTGTTGTAATCCTCCAGCATGGCCTTAGTAATGTCGGGGCTGCTCGGCCAGTGACCTCGGGTTTGGCCGGCGTGCGTTTGGTAGCTTTCCAGATGATCGGGGTCAGGCTGCACCACTTTTCCGGCCTGAAGAAACAGCAGCCCGATCTTGTCCGTCGGCATACGCGCCACAAACGCTTCCGCTTCATCCAGAGCGGTGCGTAGCTTGGCAAGAACGGCGCGCGAGTCAATTGGCTCCTTGGTCACCAGCGCCCGCCACTCGGCTGCGGGGTAGTTGGAATTGCGGCGGATTTCGGCAATCAAGCCTTCGGGCGTGTAGCCGGGGGATTTCTCGACGGCGGCCCAAACCACGGCCCCGAGAGGAAGAATAATCTCGTGAATCGTCACCAAGTCAACGATGTCGCGCACCTCGCGCCTTCCGGCGGCTGCCATAACTTTGTTGGTGGCGATATCAACCGGGTGCAAAACGTAACCAAAGGCCTCATCTTGCACGACGGGGAAAAAGCGAAATTCGCTGTCCACCACCCATTCCAGGCGCGTAGCTCCATCCGGGCCGGTGATTTCGGCTGTGTAGATCGCCGGCAAGCGGCGAATCCATCGGATGCCGTAGCCCGCCGCCTCAAGTGCCTGCGCGTCACTTGTAGCAGCTGACGCCACACGTTCCTCCTGGCTGTGAAATAAATCGATATCGCCGGAATAGCGGGGCGCATCCCGGTTGAGGGCCGTGGCTCCGGCGACATAGCTTTCAGGTTCGCGTTGCGAGGCGAGCAAGCGAAGAATATCGGATTGGATCTTAGAGAGCGGCACGGCAGGCGCTCTCAATCTGCTCGGCAATTCTCCGCGCCGCACGGTCGCCCTCGATGCGCAGTGCGCGCGCCACCACAAGCGCATCCTCCGGCGTCGGGTCCTCGAGCATGCGCTTGTTCCAAAGAGCCTGCGTTCCGTACTCCGCAAAGGCACGGCGATACAGGCTGGCCATGTCTTCCTGTGTTGTGGTCTCCCGCGCGCTCATACCGTCAATTCTGGCACGCGCCCGAAGCAGGCGCAAATCCCGGACACTCCATTGGAACGACCGCGATACTCTAAAGCCGCGCACGCCGTTTGTGAGCACCACTTGCTGCCAGTTATCATGATCCTTCATGGGAACTCCGCCGCCAATCATGATGGCCAACATCAGCATGGCCGACACCATCATCCTCATGGTGCTGGCGCTGGTGGTCTTCGGCCCGCGCCGTCTGCCGCAGATCGGCCGCCAGATCGGCAAGCTCATGTACGAGTTCCGCAAGGCCTCCAACGACTTCAAATTCCAGATGGAAGAGGAGTTACGCCAGTCCGAGGAGTCTGACCGCCGCAAGAAGGAAGACGAGGAGCGGCAGCGAGCGCTGGCCGCCGTCCCGCCTGCTCCGCAACTGGACGTGTCCGCCCCGCAAATCGATCAGCCCGCCGAATCCGCCGCGGAATCCGCGCCCGCGACACCGGAAAGCCCCACCGAAAGCCCTTTTCCCGGCGAAACTACGTATCCCGATCTAGCCGCCGAGGGCACCCGGCCTGAAGAAGCCACCTCAGCTGCCGTCGATGGCCCGCGACCCGGAGTCGAGGGCTCGCGACCTGAAGACTTGATGGCATCGGCAGTCGATGCCGCCCGTCTGCGCATCCAGCCACCGTCGACGGGCGAAGTCGTCGCCGCCAATCCGCCGGGCCAGGCCCCGCTGCAAGCCGAGCTCTTCGAGCGAACCGCCGAGCCAGCCGCCGAACCGGCCGTCGCCCCCCCGCCGGGAGACGTCGCAACCGCCCCGGAGAGCACCACCCCTGAAGCCGAACGATCGGAGCCGGCCGCCCACCATGGTTGATCCGCAGCAAGCCATCGAAAAAGCCCGCAAGGCTGTCACCGAGCGCGCCGAACTGCCCGGCATGAGCCTCATGGAGCATCTCGACGAGCTCCGCAAGCGCATCGTTCACTCCGCCATTTATCTCGCCATCGGGTTCTTTATTGCCTTCTACTTCCGTGAGAGGCTTTACGGCCTCGTTCAAGCCCCGCTTACCAAGCTCGGCATCAAGCTCAACTACACCCACCCCATGGACCCGCTCAACCGCTACCTGCAGGTTGCGCTCATCGGCGGCGCCATTCTCACCGCGCCCTTCATCCTCTATCAGGTGTGGCTGTTCATCGCGCCCGGTCTCTATCAAAAAGAGAAGCGCTTCGTCGTTCCCTTCATGGCCGCCACCGTCAGCCTGTTCCTCGCCGGAGCGTGCTTCGGGTACTTCTTCGTGCTGCCCGGCGCGCTCAAGATCCTCATTTTCGGTTTCGGCAATAAGTTCAACCCCATCGTGACCATCGAGGAGTACACCGGGTTCTTTCTTTCCATCATCCTGGGTCTCGGCATCAGCTTTGAGCTGCCCATCCTCATCTTCTTTTTGGCCCTCTTCGGCATTGTCAGCCCGCGCTTTCTCTGGAAGAACATCCGCTACGCCATCCTGGCCGTCTTTATCGTCGCCGCCATCATCTGCCCCAGTCCCGATCCGTGGACGATGTGCATCTACGCCCTCCCCATGCTGGCCCTTTATCTCGTCGGCATCGGCGTCGCCTGGTGGGTGCACCCCGCACGCAAGAGGAAAAAGGAGGCCGCGGGATGATTTTTCCCTGGCTTTGTTTTTCCCGGTTTTGGACGAAATCCTCGCCATCCCCAAACTCTGTCATCCTGAGCGGAGGCCGCGTTAGCGGCCGGAGTCGAAGGACCTGCGGTTGTTCTTTTCGTAAATCGGCGCCAACTCTCCGCGCCCCATCCTTTGAGCGCTTTTTGCTCGAAGGGTGGGAATCCGCGAAACTCCGCGTCCGATTTTTGGGGTGGCCGATCTTCCTAATCCCTCTCTTCTCCCCCCTCACCGCGTCTTCCCAGCATTTCGACGGCGCCAAGGCCTACGAATACGCGCGCGAATTCGCCGCCATCGGTCCACGCTGGCCCACCGGCCCCGGCCACGTCAAAGCCGAGGAGTTCCTTCGCGCCCACTTTCTCCGCGCCCACGACCAGCTTGAAGAAGACACGTTCACCGCCGACACGCCCATCGGCCCCGTGCCCATGTGCAACTTCATCGTGCGTTTTCCCGGCACCAAGCCCGGCGTCATCGTGCTCGGCACGCACTACGAAACCAACTACCCGCTGCGTTCTATCAACTTCGTCGGCGCTAACGACGGCGCTTCCACCACCGGCCTGTTGATGACCATCGCCGACCAGCTTCGCGCCCAGGCCGCCCGCTCCCCCGGCAACAAACTCGACGGCTACTCGGTCTGGCTCGTCTTCTTCGATGGCGAAGAGGCCATCCAGCAGTGGTCCCGCTCCGACTCCACTTATGGCAGCCGGCATCTCGCCGCCAAATGGGGCCGCGACGGCACTCTCAACCAGATCAAAGCCTTCCTGCTCGCCGACATGATCGGCGACAAGGACCTCGATATTCAGCATGAAACCCACTCCACCGCGTGGCTCGTTGCGCTCGTCGCCGACGCGGCAAGAAAGTTTGGTTATCAACAATACTTCTTCAAGCAGGATATGGACGTCGAGGACGATCACCTCGCCTTTGTCGAGCGCGGTGTGCCGTCGATTGACATCATCGACCTCGACTACGGCCCTAACAACAGCTATCACCACACCGCGCAGGATACGATGGATAAGGTCAGCGCCCACAGTTTGACGATCGACGGCGATGTGTTTATGGAGACGATTCGGCTGATCGATCAGCGGTGAAGGTCCAGCTTCTAGCTCCTAGCCTCTAGCTTCTAGCTGCAGTTCGCGGAGTCCTGACAAAGATTGCTCGGCAAGAACAAGCTAGGGGCTAGAAGCTAGCGGCTAGGAGCTTGAAAAAGGAGTACGCACGTGTCTCAAGCAGAAATCGGCATCATCGGTGGCAGCGGGCTCTATTCGATGCCCGGATTCACCAACATTCACGAGGAGCGTGTCGAAACCCCCTTCGGCTCACCCTCCGACGCGTTCGTTCTCGGCGAGCTCGAGGGCCGCAAGGTTGCATTTCTCGCGCGTCACGGCCGCGGCCATCGCATTCTTCCCTCTGAGCTCAACTTCCGCGCCAATATCTACGCGATGAAAAAGCTTGGCGTGGAGCGCATCCTCTCCGTCTCCGCCGTGGGCTCGCTCAAGGAAGAGCACAAGCCCACCGACTTCGTCATGCCTGACCAGTTCATCGACCGCACCTTCCACCGCATCTCGACTTTTTTCGGCGACGGCATCGTAGGCCACGTGGCCTTCGGCGATCCTGTCTGCGCAACGGTCGCAAAAGCCGCGGCCGATGCATGCGCAACCGTCGGAGTAGTCGGCAAACTCGGCGGCACCTACGTCTGCATGGAGGGTCCGCAGTTCTCCACCAAGGCCGAATCGCACCTCTACCGCAGTTGGGGCGCCGACGTGATCGGCATGACCAACCTGCAGGAGGCCAAGCTCGCCCGCGAAGCCGAGATCTGTTACGCGACGGTCGCCATGGTCACCGATTACGACTGCTGGCGCGAGGGACACGACGCCGTCACTGTCGAGGAGATCGTCGCCGTGCTGCACAAGAACGCCGACAACGCCGCCCGTGTGGTCAAAGCCGCAGTCGCCGCCATGCCGCGCGAGCGTGCCTGTGCGTGCGCTTCGGCCGCACAATTTGCCGTGCTCACGCAGCCCGACGCCATCCCCGCCGCCGCCAAAGAGAAGCTGAAACTGCTCTTCGGCAAATACCACGGCTGGTAGCTGGAAGCATGGTCAGCGGTCCTGGCGGAGTTAGCGGAGTTAGTTTCTGCACCGCAGCCTCATCGAGCGCCGCTAACTTGCTAACCTTACTTACGAGAGAGATCGCCTATGTCCATCACCGTCGTCGGCAGCGTTGCTTACGATTCCATTGAAACCCCCGCCGGCCGCCGCGAGCGCTGCCTGGGCGGCGCTGCCACCTACTTTTCGCTCGCCGCCAGCTTCTTTACCGATGTGCGCGTTATCGCCGTGGTGGGTGAGGACTTCGGCCCTGAGCAGGAGGCCGTTTTCAAAGTTCGCAACATCGACACGCGCGGCATTGAACACACCGCCGGCAAGAGCTTTTTCTGGGAAGGCTCGTATCTCGAAAACCTGAACGAAGCCGAGACCCGTAACACCGAGCTCAACGTCTTCGCGTCCTTCGAGCCAAAAATCCCCGATGCCTATCGCGACTCCGACTTCCTCTTCCTCGCCAACATCGATCCCGTGTTGCAGCGCCGCGTGCGCGAGGCCATGCCCGGCGTCAAGCTCGTCGCCGGCGACACCATGAACTACTGGATCAAGGACCATCGCCCGGCCCTGCTTGAAGTCCTCAAGGGCCTTGACGTTCTGCTCATTAACGACACTGAAGCCCGCATGTTGGCCCGCAACAGCAACCTCGTGCAGGCCGCGCGCGCCGTCATCGCTCTCGGCCCGAGCACTCTGGTCGTCAAACACGGCGAGTACGGCGCGACGTTATTCCACAGCTCTAATCCAAAAGGTCGCGGAACGGAGCTTCGCACCTTTAGGGCCCCGGCCCTGCCGCTCAAAGAGGTCATCGATCCCACCGGCGCGGGAGACAGTTTTGCCGGCGGCTTTTTCGGCTATCTGGCCTCGCAGCCGGAGCTCACGCCCGCCTCTTGGCGCCACGCCATGTTTTACGGCGGAGTCATGGGCTCCTTCGCCTGCGAGCGCTTCGGCACCGAGCGCCTCGAGCAGCTTTCGCGTCCTGAGATCGATGCGCGCTTCAACGTCTTTCGCGAGATCACGCACCTTGACTGACCGAAGCATCTCCAATGCCGAAGGCTGGGCCGTTCTGGCTTTCTGCATGGCCGCCTCAACGGTCGCCTTCATCTGGAGCTGGCGTCACGGAGCGATGCTCAACTACGGCGACGCCGTTGCCCATCTCCACATCGCGCGCCGCGTCTTCGATGCGCGTACACCGCGCTTCTCGCAGCTCGGCTCGGTGTGGCTCCCGCTGCCGCACATCCTTCTCATCCCCTTCGTCCAAAACTACGATTGGTGGGCCACCGGACTCGCCGGCGTTATTCCCTCGGCGCTTGCCTACATCGCCTCCTGCGCAGGCATCCACCGCCTCGCGCGGCACTGGCTCAACCCCCCCGCAGCCGCGCTCGCGCTCGCATTCTTCGCGCTCAATCCCAATCTCCTCTACATGCAGACTACGGCCATGACCGAGCCGCTCTTCCTCTGTGAGATGATCTGGATCGTGGTCTGGATGGTCGAGTGGCACGCCGCCCTCGACGGAGAACCTAAAGCTGCCAGCTACACGCTTCGCCCCAACTCTCCTTCCCGCCTCCAGGCCTGCGTCGCCGCTGCCCTCGTCGCCGCCATCTTCACCCGCTACGACGGCTGGATCATCGCCTTTCTCACCTGGACCGGCATTGGCCTAGTCCTGCTCAAGCACGCCGCTGCTGGCGAGCGCAGCCGGCTGGGCTCGCCCGCCTTCTGGCTCGCGAGCCTTGCCGTTGTTGTCGCGCCCATCCTCTGGTTCGTCTACAACTCCGTCGGCTTCGGCGACTGGCTCTACTTCGCACGCGGGCCTTACTCCGCCCACGCCATCGAGCTCCGCACCGCCGCTCGCGGCTGGTCGCCCCACCCCGGCTGGCACAATCCCTGGGTCGCGCTGCTCTACTACCTCAAAGTCTCCGAGCTCGACTCCGTCGCCGCACCCGCCTGGGGCAATGCCTGGGGCAACATCGTCCTCGCTCTCGCCGCGCTGGCAACGGCCGCCGCCCTGTTCACCAAGACAACCGCTCGCCGCCGCACCTCGGCCTGGATCCTCCTCCTCTGGCTCCCCGTTCCCTTCTACACCTGGTCCGTTGCCTATGGTTCGGTGCCCATCTTCTTCCCCGCCTGGTGGCCCTTCACTTGGTACAACACGCGCTACGGCCTCGAACTGCTCCCCGCGCTCGCGCTCGGTCTCGGCTTCGCGGCTCAGTTTTCGGCGCACGCTTTGCGCCGCGTCAAGCTCCCACGCCGCCCGCCGCTTTTGTCTCGCATCGCCGCCCAACCAGCCCTCATCGCCTTCGCGCTCCTCTTTGCGCTCGCCGGCCTCAACGTCTTTCTTATGCTCCGCGCCGATCCGGTGGTCTACTTCGAGAGCACCAAGAACCTTGACGCGCGCCTGCCCTACGACCACGCCATTCCGCCGGCCCTGCAGTCGCTGCTCACCCTCTACCCGCGCGCCCCGGTACTGATGAACACCTCGACCTACCCAGAGATCGTCGCCTTCAC